>NZ_RZNH01000188.1 GCF_013141825.1 Marinifilum caeruleilacunae | reverse complement strand
TTCTTTCTCAAGGCAGAACATTGCATTGGGTAGGTGGCGGAGGAACCAGCGTCAGCAGTTTCAAAGGTATGTTCTTCGTCAGACATTGTATATATGAGTTGGTATTTGTGTGTGTTTGGGAGTCTATGAGTAATTGGCTACAGAAGTAAAATCGTTAGAAAGAAGGAAAGGAAGCAATTGATAGAAGGAGAGGAATTTAGGAAATGAGGGATTCCAATGTCAAGATATGGCAAAAACCTTGTGCATTATATAATCGTGGAACACGACGATCAACGCGGCCAAAAGCCGATCGACGACGACGACGAAAAAAATTTTTATTACCACTGTTCCTTCACCTTCGAAACTTTTTTTCGGGCGACGGCTTTCTTGTTGGCCCCAGCTGTTTGCGCTGTGCG
>NZ_RZNH01000039.1 GCF_013141825.1 Marinifilum caeruleilacunae | reverse complement strand
TTTTGGTACTATTTTATATCACCCCTTCGCCTGTCGGCACTTCCCCTAAAAGGGGAAGTATAAATGTTTAATTTTGCGGAAAATTACGGGTTGTTTCCCTTGAAGGGAAACTGTCGATAGACTAAAGGGTGGTTTTGTATCCATCGTTATCGATGCGGTGAAGACTGGTTTTGGAAACTTAAATGACTTAAACAATTCATACTTCGGTGCTCTGTACCTCATTAAAAAAAATTGGCCTATGTTTCTATAAATACTTCGCAGCTCTGCTGCTTCGCCAGGGAAGAGTTAAGGTGCGTAGCACCACAGTATTTATAGCAAGATTAATTGAAGAGAAGCGAGGTACAGCGTACCGAAGGATAAGACGGTATAAATGCCCCAGGTTAAAATCCAAGGCACAAGAAAAATTCTGCACAAAGCATTTCCTTTTCGCACAGCTAAAGCTTATAACGGATTATAAGAAAAGAAAAATCCCGAACTCAAAAGCTCGGGATTTTCTTCTAACCACTATTTACTAACCTAAATCTAATTCTATGAAACGAGAAAGAAAATTGAATTTTAAAAAATGAATAATTGAAAATTTAATTTTCTTTCGGCTTCCATATCACCTTGATATGATAATCATTTCGATATGAAAAAACTTTTTCTGTTTTGTACATTACAAATGTAGCTTAGAAATGTGCAAAATGGTCTGAACAAAAGTTAAGGAAGCTTAAAAGGTGGGGTTTTGGTACTATTTTATATCACCCTTTCGCCTGTCGGCACTTCCCCTTGGAGGGGAAGCCTTTGAATTAAGGTATGCAGAAAAATATGAGTTGTTTCCCTTAAAGGGAAACTGTCGAAAGACTAAAGGGTGAATTGGATAATTCATTTTTCTAAACCTAAAATTAAGCTTAGCGAAAATAAGTTTTCTATTTTCGTATCTCTCTTTTGAAAATAGGATCATTGTCTTCGCGCTTGAAATGACTTGTAATTTTTTCCAGTACTTTATTAAGCTCTTTTAGTTCTTTATTTTTAATTCTTAGTACTGTGATTCCCATATTCTTTAGAATTTCATCGCGATTATGATCTTTTGCTTTTTGAAAATCATGGATTTTTCCATCTAATTCAATGGCTAGTTGTTCGTCTTTGCAGTAAAAATCAGGTATAAAGAAAAAGTATTCATTGACATTCGAATCATAAACAATTGCATGTTGCCTCAGAAACTTCCGTCCTTTTAGTTGTCGCCTTCTAATATGTCTCCAAAGTACTTGTTCCGCAGGGGTAACTCTTTTTCTAAGTTTTTGCTTAATTTTTTTAATTTCTGCGTACTTCATAATGGAAGAAACTGTATTCATCATTCTTAATGATTCGAATATTTTCAGGTTGATTTTTCCCTGTGAGTGAAACTGCCGACAAACTATATGGTGATTAATCAGCCAATGACATTAAAGAAATGAAGAAAAATTAATAGAATTATTATGAAACCAAAACCTAGAAATCCATTATCTGATCTCTTCGATATTTCTATGTAAGAAGGTAATTTCTCTTTACGAAATATTGAGCGAATAACTTCCACGCTATATCTTATGATTCCTCCTAATAATTTTTTTAAAAAATAATCCATAATATTGCTTTCAACCCTATTTGAAAAATCACTCACTTACTCTTTCGAATTCCTCAAAAAAGCCTGCACATATCTCAGTTCTGCATAAGTGTATTTGCTTCCTAAGGCTTCCTTAACGGGATTTATGGTGTCGGTACCATGAACTTTAAATTGTTTTTTGATGTTTTCAATTTTATCAGATTCAACAAAATCTTTTAAATCGAGCATGCCCAGGCCAACGTAATGTGCCAGATGCGATTCTATAGTAGTTTGCGAAAGATTACGAAGTGCGGAAATTTCCCTTACATTTTTTCCTTCCTTAAACATATCGTAAGTCACTTCTTTTGTATTGGGCTTTTTGACTTTTACTTCGGGTTCTGGTGCAAAATTAAGCATGCCCAAACCTTTTTCCTGCCTATATTCCATTACTAACTTTATTACATCAGCTCCATATCGTTCTATTTTCTTTTTACCAAATCCTTTTACCGATTTAAGCTGTTCAGCTGAGCATGGCAACATGTTGGCAATATCGACCAAACTTCGTTGCGATGCAATCATGTATGCAGGGGCACTCATCTTTTCCGAAAGTTCTTTTCTCCAGTTTTTTAGTTTTCGAAGTAAGGCGGCATGTTCCACGTTTTCATCTACCACATCGCGTTTTCTTTTTGCTCTGAACGAGTATTTTTCGAGATGTGCCTTGGCCCTGATATCCAAATAGGAATCCAGCTTGAAGCCTTCGAAACAGGCTTTTATACAAGTAAGTTTTACCGATGTTAGTTCGTACAATTGTTTGATGTATTCAGCAATGACTTTTTCAATGGCTTGATTATCGGTATCCAGTGAATAATCATTAAGAACTGAAAATACGTGTTTGTCTAATTTATCAGCAAAATACTTACATCCTTTGCTGATTCTTTCCTGTGCTTCCTTATTATCATCTAATTTTTCGTTGCCAAAGCAGTAATTTTTTAAGCTTGGCACAAACTTATCGCCAACAGTAAGAATATCGGTTTGGAAATCGGCAAAACCGGTTTTGATCTTTTCTGGCAGATTTCCCTGGAAAGCTTTCAGGTTATCCTGCAGTTGCCTGTTTAAATTTCGGTAAATCCTATTGATATCGGAATAGGAAAACAACTCCTCCAGCAGCTGAAATTGGAATTGTCTTCTTGCAATTTCCAACTGTTCCTGTTTGGGAGGATTATTCTCGATATATTGGGTAAACTGAGAAACAGAACGATCGCAAATCATTCCACTTTCGCTTAATTTTGATTTGAGTACCAATCCTTCCAAAGACTTGCAGCGGCTTAAGGCGACATAAACCTGGCCGTGGGCAAAGGCGGCATTGGCATCGATAATCGCCTTCTCGAAAGTTAAACCCTGACTTTTATGAATGGTAATGGCCCAGGCCAATTTTAAGGGATATTGGGTAAATTGGCCAACAACATCTTCCTGAATTTCTTTCGAATCCTGGTTGATGCTGTATTTTATACTTTGCCACTCTTCCGGGTGAACTTCAATCTCGGAATCGCTGCCATCGCATTGTACCAAAATGGCATCTTCATTGAAACCTGTTACGCTTCCAATTTTACCATTGTAAAATAGCTTTTCAGGCGAACTGTCGTTTTTTACAAACATTACCTGGGCTCCAACTTTCAGTTTCAAATCCTGATCGGTAGGATAGGAATACTCTGGAAATTGTCCGTCGATTATCGCACTAAAGGATTCTGTTTTACTATTGAGTTTCCCCAACTTTTCATCATTAATTTTTTGTGCCCTGGCATTGTGTGTAGTCAGTGTTATGTAACCCTCTTCCTGATTTGGGTCAAAATTGGGGAGGTATCTTTTTTCCAACTCCATGAATGAAGAGCGGGATAGTTGGTTGTTTCTGATTTCATTAAGAATTTTGATAAAATCCTGATCTTTTTGGCGGTATACATGCTTTAATTCGATACTAATGTGTTGGCAGGATCGAAAAGCACGACTGCTGAAGAAAAACGCAGTTTCGTAATGCTGACTCAATAAACTCCACTCTTCGTTTTTAACAACAGGAGGGAGCTGCTGCAAGTCACCAATCATTAAAACCTGCACTCCTCCAAATGGCAAGTTCCGATTTTTGAATTTGCGCAAAACTTCATCAATTCCGTCCAATAAATCGGCTCGAACCATACTAATTTCATCAATAATCAGGAGGTCTAGAGATTTAATCAGGTTGATTTTTTCCTTCCTGTACTTTCGTACCGAGGCTTCATTAGCATTTGCTTTTTCGTTTAGGATCTGCCCGGGTAGAATTGGACCAAATGGCAACTGAAAAAAGGAATGAATGGTTACTCCACCAGCATTTATGGCAGCAACACCAGTTGGTGCAACTACTACCATTCGTTTAGGCAATTCGGTCTGAAGCTGTCTAAGAAATGTTGTTTTACCAGTACCAGCCTTTCCGGTCAGGAAAATGGTTGTATTGGTATTTCTTACAAATTGGTGCGCGAGTTTGAGTTGTGAATTTGATTCCATTTGATACAATTCTTTAGAACAGGAAGATACCATATCCCGCAAGGAAAATTACGGTATGATCCTTTTATGCATTTTTAAAATGGTTAAGAAGAGAAGTGTTTTGAATGGTAATTGCTTTTAAAAATACAAAACATAATTCACTTTAAGCCACGAATTGTCCTTTATTTAATCAATTTCAACAATTTTATTTTTAACGGCGTACATTACCAGCGAAGTAGAGTTTTTACAACCCGTTTTACTCAATAGGTTCGCACGGTGGCGATCTACTGTTCTATGGCTGATAAAAAGTTGTTCGGCAATTTCTGCATTGCTGAATCCATCGCAAATCAATTTTAAGACTTCCAGTTCACGTGTGGAAAGTTTTACGGCATCGGTTCTTAATTTTTGTAGCCTCTTTTGATCTAGTATATCTACCAATAGCTCTTGCGAAAAGTACGATTTTCCGGCAATTACAGCTTCGATGGCAGCGATCAGCTCATCGGCATCCGAATTTTTCAGGAGAAAACCTTTTACACCGGCGTCCAGCATTTGGTCGTAATATTCTTCTTCACCGTGCATCGAAAGAACAATCACCTTTAGGTCGGGATATTTTTCCATGGCAATTCGAGTGGCTTCAATGCCATTCATTTCGGGCATGTTGATATCCATTAAGGCAATATCGATGGGCTCATTTTCTGCCATTTCCAGAAACTCTTTTCCGTTCGAGGCTTCATCAATTACTTGGATATTTGGGATATTGCTTAACAGGAAGCGCAATCCGCTTCGAAACATCTTGTGATCATCAACAATTATTACCTTATTATCTTCCATTTCGAATTATAAATTTAT
The DNA here is from genome assembly GCF_013141825.1 of Marinifilum caeruleilacunae. Lineage (GTDB taxonomy): Bacteria > Bacteroidota > Bacteroidia > Bacteroidales > Marinifilaceae > Marinifilum > Marinifilum caeruleilacunae. The sequence goes on along the minus strand of NZ_RZNH01000039.1, from coordinate 46,177 downwards.
TTCAACAACGGCCATCATGCCACCGCGTTCTGGATTACTTTTAATTTTATGCGTTCCGTTTAAGGATCTAATGCGACTTAAAACATTGTAAAGTCCCATTCCACTAGAGGTTCCTGCATTAATTTTTTTCGAATCAAAGCCAATGCCATCATCAATGTAAATTAATGATAATAAATTGCCTTCGAGTGCAAGGTTAATTTCAATATTAGTGGCTTTGGCATGTTTAATCGTATTGTTGATTAACTCGGTTACCACTCTAAAAATAACAACTTCTACCTGGTGATTCAAGCGCACGTTCATGTTTTCGGCATAAAAACTAATGTTTATGGCCTGCGAAACATTAATCTTATTGGTAAATGATTGAATTGCTTTTTCCAGGCCAAAATCATTTAAAATATGAGGGCTCAGGTTGTTCGATATTTCTTTAATGCTTACCAACGCCTCGTTTACGGCATCTAATGATGCGGTAATGATATTCTCTTTATCGTTGTCTGTTTTTACTTTTCCCAAAGAAGAAAGGTAGAGATTAATGCTCGATAGTAATGGACCAATGGAATCGTGCAGATCGGTAGCAAATCGTTTACGTTCGCTCTCTTCGGTATTAATTACTGCATTTAGAATTTTACGTTCGGTTTCCTGTCTTTTACTGATATCGGTACCAACCGAAAGAATTAATTTACTATCCTGAAGTTCAATTAAGCTCAGGTGAATTTCTACAGGAAATGTGCTTCCATCTTTTCTTCTTTGCACCGACTCGAAAGAAATCGAAGGGTTGGAAGAACTTAATTTTTTACGATAAGAGTGCAGTTCTGAACTACTGTGATTCATATCGATTTCACTGTAATTTAGCTCAAGCAATTCACTTTGCTTATAGCCCAACCATTTGCATGCGGCCGAGTTGGCATCAAGTATGGTGCCATCGGTATTGTAAATCAGGATTTCGTCTGATGCCTGTTCAATTAATGAGCGCCAGCGTTTTTCCGATACCCTGAGTTTTTGCTCTTCTTCCCTGATTTTTTCTTCGGCAATTTTACGCTGATTGATATCGATAAGCGTTCCAACCATATTTAATGGACTACCATCTTCTGCATAATCCAGAATTTTTCCTTTGGCTTTAAACCACATCCACGATTTTTCTTTATCGCAAATTCTAAATTCAATGACAAACATTTCGCTTTTGCCCATTCGGTTTTGTTTGTCTTTTTGTTTGATGATAATAAGATCTTCAGGGTGAATAAGTTTACAAAGTAAATCTCGCGTATCTTTTGCGGTAATGGAATGGTATCCAAGTTTGTCCCAAATGATTTTACTGATAAAAATTTTACCGGTTTTAAAATTGTGTTCCCAAACTCCATCCGAATTGGAATCGAGCATGTGCAATAACCTGTCGCGGCTGCTTTTTAGCTCTTCGTTGGCATGTTCAAGGTTTTCGGTTCTTTCTTTTACCAGTTCCAAAAGGTTATGCCTGTGATGCTCAAGCTCCCTGTTTTGTTTCACAATTTGCTCGGTTTGCAATTCCAGTTTTTCATTGGCGAAAATAATTTCCTTGGTACGCTCGGCTACTCTTCGGTCAAGTTCTTCATTAATTTTCTTCAATCGCCTTTCGTTACGTTCGCGTTTAATAGTGGTGTAGCGAAGAATAAAAACAATTACAATAATGAAAATCCCAATAACAACCAGTGAAGTTTGGTATTGCTTAATAATAGAAGGTGGCTGATTGCTGATAAAACTACCGCTAGGCAATTGTTTTGGCAAGATTTTGAAGCGTTTCATCTGCTCAAAATCGAACTTGAATTGATTGTATCCCCGGCGAATAATCGGAATTTGTGAAGCATTCTTTCCACTTAAAATTCGCAAGGCCGATTTGGCAGATAGTTCTCCTTGTTTATAGCCACTCGTTATCATTCCACCTACAATGCCTTCGTTAAAGTAAAACTCCCAGCTACTGTAAATGGGCAAATCGGTGGCTTCACGAATAATTTCGATATTCTCCTGGTAAGAGATGTAATTCCCTTCTTTGTCGCGACTAAAATTAATCAGGTAGATGATACTTTCCGAATCGAGGTTTTCCACCTGGAAAATCAATTCATCAATGGATAAATTTTCCAGGAAAATGAGCTTGGCATTTGTCTCGATCTCCGACCAAAAATCACGAATGTTATTTCGATTTAGTATGGCCGATTTGGTCTGATTGTCGTTAATTACCACCAATTGTTTTGTATTGGGATGCAATTCAAGCGCAATTTCGATGGTTTTTCTGGAGTCAATCTCTTCGGTAACACCTGTGATCTGATCAATCCCTTGAATTAACTTGTTCTCAAACTGATCGATCCCACAAAAAACAATTGGAATTTTGTTGAAATATTCCTGGTAATAGGTTCTTGCAAAATCCAGGGCATTGTTATCGCAAACAATGATCACATCGAAAAGGTTTTTCTGGTGTTTTAAATCGTAAAGTTTTGCGAACTCAGCCAAATATTCAGCTTCCGAATGCCTTTTGGTATCCATGTATTCAAAGATGATTTCCACATCATCGTGCTTATCGAAAACGGATAAAATTCCGGCACTTACATTATCGGTCCAATTTAAGCCCTGGTGATAGGAGTGAAGAACCAGAACCTGCTTTTTCCTGGCAGAAGTTTTAAAACTGCATAAAATGATGGAAACACTAACGAGTAGTATTCCTAGTGATATTTTTCTTAACAAGTTCATTTTCTTCTGGTAATGTAGGCTTTAATTTAGCTGAATGTTTGGAAAGATACAAAGCTTAATCATGATTTACTATGCTGTAAAATACCCATTTTTAAGATCGATTATAAAAACAAAAGGCTGAATCAAATTTGATTCAGCCTTTTTGATGTATTTTTTTGTTTGGATTACAATCCTAACACTTGAGTTCCTTGTTTAAAGATCACATCTTTAGGAATACCAGCAGAGTTTACACGATCCAAATCGTTTTGAAGATCTTCACGGATAAATCCTCTCTCAGCAATCATTTGTTTTGCCAATTCGTAGTTGCCATCACCCTGAACAATAAGGATTTGTCTTCCCAATTCGTTCATAGCTGCTTTCATTTTTTCGAAATCAACCTTGTAAGTTCCGGTTTCTGGGTTTCTGGTGAAAGCACCTTGTTCTTCGAAGAAATAGAAACGCATCATGTTTGCTTTCCCGTGAGCACTTGCAGCTCCGAAACGAACCGAACGGAAAATACCAGCCATGAAAGTTACATAGTTATCCATTAGCTTGCTCTTGTCCATTTCGCCCCACTCAGCCATCTGAGTAATCATGTACAATCCTAAAATATCAGCTTTTCCTTCTTCAATAGAAGTATAGGTATCTTTTAGAGCCTTACGTACGCTTACTTTATCTTTTAAAGTGTAGTTAATGCCCAATCCGTGAGCTACTTCGTGGAACATTACATTTTCGAAGAAAGCATCGAAAGTAACGTTTTTACGCTGACTTTCGTCGATCAGTAAATCAGAAATTGGAAGTAAGATTTTGTCGAATTTTGCTTTCATAGCATTTTTCAACTGAAGCTTTCTACTTCCTTTTGCAGCGTGTACACGTGGATCGTTTGGTAGGTTAATAGCAATGTTCTTGCTACCTGCATTACAGTCACCTGCGTAATAAATTACGTCATAAGCATTCATATCTGCATTGGCATTTGCTTTTTCAGCTTTGTACTCAGCCGGTACAGGAAGACCTTCTTGTAAGCGTGGAAGTAAAGCAGCAAATTTCGATAATTTTTCGCTCCATGCTTTGTCTTTCACCAAAATCTGGCCAGAGTGAGAAGCTTTGTAACCATACAATGCATCTTCGTAGGTTTCGATTGGACCAACAACAAAATCAATGGTATTCGATTTCATGTCCATCCAAGCCAAATCAGAAGCCAAATAGTCATCTGTCAATAATGCTTCGGCACGTAGTTCAAGGTAGTTTTTCAAGCCAGCATCTTCGGCCAATTCAGCTGCTTTTCTTAGCAATTCAGCAGCTTTCTTAGTTTGTTCAGGATATACCTGGTGGTAGGGAGCAACTTTTAGTTTGCCATTTTCATCGCGAACAATCTTTGTATACCAGTCGGTTTTCATTTCATCCTCGATTGCCTCAAACTCCTCAGGAGTCATGTCTTTTGGATAAAAATTAGCACCTTTTGGTTTTGCATTAAATCCGTTAAGGAATGGCTTGTTGTCATCTAATCTGTCCCAAGGGCCATAGTTAATTTTTGAGTATGCAATTTCAGCAGGATCAGTTAGCTGAGAAAGAAATTCTGTTTTGTCTCCAATGGCATCTTTCCAGAATAATTCTTCCATGATATCAGCAACCTCAATTAAGATTGGAAGCATTTGCTTCTCTTTTTCGGTAAGGAGATTTAAGTCGGTGGTTAACTCGAATTCAGCATACTGATCTACCAGCTTCTGAGTAGGAGAAACCACAACTTCTTTCTTTTCTTTTTGATTACAAGCTGCAAGGCCAATAATAAGCCCCAATAGCAATGTAATAGATGCGATTTTTTTCATTTTTACAATGATATTTAGTTAGAAAATGTTGTTTTGGTTTTTGAAATAAGGGTAAAAGTCAATCGATTATATTTACCTTGCATGATCTTTCAAAACACTCAAAAATACAAGCAAAGAATTGTATTATCAAGATTTATGTATCTAAAGCATATAGTTTTGATTTTTTATAAACAACAAACAAAGCAATCATGAATGTAAAATTCGTAATTACCAGTTTGCTTGCAGTAAGCTTTATGCTGCCTGTAAGTGCAAAAAAGAAAAAGGAAGAGAAAAAGTCATACCAGTTTAGCATTGAAAAACAGTTGGATGCAACTCCGGTAAAAGATCAGCACCGTTCAGGTACTTGTTGGTCTTTTGCAACGGTTTCCTTTATCGAATCGGAATTGTTGAGAATGGGCAAGGGAGAGTTCGATTTGTCAGAAATGTTCATTGTGAACAGAAATTATCACCTAAGAGCAAAAGACTATGTACGTTTCCATGGCAAGAAAAGCTTTTCGGCCGGAGCCGAAGGATGGGATGCCATGAATGTGGTGAAACAATTTGGAATGATTCCTCAAGAGGCTTATACCGGAAACACCTTTGATGAAACTTTGCCGGTTCATGGAGAGATGGATGCAGTGCTGAAAGCCTACGTAGATGCTGTGGTAAAAAACAGGAACAGGAAACTCACACCGGTGTGGATGAAGGGATTCGATGGGATTTTGGATGCTTACCTGGGGAAAATTCCTGAGACTTTTACATACAAAGGAAAAGAGTACAGTCCAAAATCATTTGGTGCAGAATTGGGAATCAATCCCGATGATTACATCACCATTACATCTTATAATCATCATCCATTCTATGAGTCTTTTATTTTCGAAGGTCCTGATAACTGGTCTTTAGGAGAGGTTTACAACCTGCCAATGGATGAAATGATGGAATGCGTAGATCGAGCTATCGAAAATGGCTACAGCATTGCCTGGGGAAGCGATGTAAGCGAGAAAGGTTTTGCTTTTAGAAAAGGAGTTGCTGTGGTTCCTGATACTGAAGTAAAAAATATGGCTGGTTCGGAAATTTCGAAGTGGCAGAATATGAGCAGAGACGAAAAATCGGCATACGGAACCGAATATCCTGTAAAGGAGAAAGAAATTACGCAGGAAATGCGCCAAAAGGCTTTCGATAACTATCAATCGACCGAAGATCACCTGATGCACATGACTGGGATTGCAAAAGATCAAAACGGAACAAAATACTACCTGGTTAAAAATTCATGGGGAACCGATATGAACTCTTACGAAGGATATTTTTATGCTTCGAAGGCATTTGTACAGTACAAAACTGTTGGTTTACTGATGCACAAAGATGCAATACCTGCCGAGATTAAAAAGAAATTAGGATTATAGCCTTTTTGTAAATAAAATGAATTGAATGCGTTCCATTGGAGCGCATTTTTTGATACAAAAACACCTCCTCCCAGCGTGGGAAGGAGGTGAAAAAAAAGTCTGAGGAAAAAGACTTCCTCAAACAGGTATCTTTAATCGAACTTAGCTTATTACTCAATTTTTACTTTATCGGTAACAACGTAGTAACGAGGATCATCAATATCGCGTATGATTACTGTTCTTAAATGGTCATCGGCACGATGAAGCAATTTAATACAGTCTTCACTCAAATGTTTTAGCTTAATGGTTTTACCAGCATTTTCGTATTTCTTTACCAAATTGCTGATCGCCTCAATTCCTGAATGATCAGAAACTCTCGATTCAATAAAATCAATTTCAACTGATTCAGGATCGTTGGCAACATCGAACTTGTTCATAAAGGTAGTAATTGATCCGAAAAACAGAGGACCCCAAATTTCGTAAACTTTGGTTCCATCTTCTTTCATGGATTTACGAGCACGAATCCTTCTTGCATTTTCCCACGAGAATACCAATGCACTCACAATAACACCTACAAGTACGGCAATAGCCAAATCAAAAATCACGGTTAAACCGGATACCAAAATCAAAACAAATGCATCCGATTTTGGAATTTTATTTAAAATGCGGAAGCTCGACCAGGCGAAAGTTCCAATTACCACCATAAACATTACACCCACCAGGGCTGCAATAGGTACCATTTCGATATAGGAAGCTGCAAATAAAATAAATGCCAATAGAGTTAGGGCAGCAACGATTCCTGACAATCTACCTCGACCACCAGATTTCACGTTAATTAGTGATTGTCCGATCATTGCACATCCACCCATACCACCGAAAAATCCGGTTACGATATTGGCCGCACCCTGCGCCATACACTCACGGTTACCATTCCCACGACTGTTGGTAATCTCATCAAGCAAGTTCAAGGTCATCAGCGATTCAATCAAACCAATTGCAGCCAAAATACAGGCATAAGGAAGAACAAATGTAATGGTTTCCCAGTTTAAGGGAACCATATTAAACAGTTGAGACTGGAAAGTAGGCAAACCTCCTTTTAAGCCAGATCCACCACCATCTCTAATGAATGACCCTACCGTACTTACATCCAATCCACCAAAAATTACAATGGCCGAAACCACAACAATACCCGTTAAGGCTGCCGGAATTTTAGATGTTAATTTTGGCAGGAAGAACATAATTGCCATGGTTAGCATTACCAGGCCAATCATGGTATAAAGTTCGGTACCATGTAACCATACCGCTTCACCAGCTATTTTTTCGGTAAACATTCCCAATTGAGAAAGGAAAATAACAATTGCAAGACCATTTACGAATCCCATCATTACAGGATGAGGAATCAGACGAACGAACTTACCAAATTTGAATACACCGGCAAGAAACTGAATAACACCCGTAAGAACAATGGTTGCAAACAGGTAATTTAATCCCATATTTTCGACAGGAGTAGCCATGGCCATTCCCATTTCGTTACCTTCTTTTACAAGGCTAACCAATACTACGGCCATTGCACCGGTTGCACCCGAAATCATACCAGGACGACCACCAAATACCGAAGTAATTAATCCGATCATAAAGGCTGCATATAAACCTACCAAAGGATCTACACCTGCTACAAATGCAAACGCAACTGCCTCTGGCACCAAAGCCAAAGCAACGGTTAAACCGGATAAAATATCATCTTTAGAATTCTTAGCTTTCTTTTTGAAAAAATCTACCATGTTTTAAAACCTAAAATTTTGATTAAGGGCGCGAAATTAGGCTTTTTGTTTGAACTGGCATGCACTTTATATCAATAAATTGTAAATAATTTGAGCGAAAACGATGGAGAGACAATGAATTAAGATTTGAAGAGGCTAAGATTCAAAGCTTGTAGAAAATATTTTTTTCTGCTATTCCGAATTTCCTTAAATTGATATCAACAAAACAATCCTGATTTAAACACTCTTGCCCGTAAGGGAATATTGGATTTTAGATTGATAAAAATTGATTTATCAGTAAGAGATGAAAAGAGTAATTAAGGACTATAAAAGCATTGGAATGGATTTGTTACAATTGTTAATCAATTCTTTTCCTGATGGAATTTATGAAGACGATTTAATAAGCATTACAAAGCCAGACGGCAAGAAAATTAATGTGGTAGAATTGCGCACCGATGATACGGTTTATCTAATTAAAATGGACAAGGAAATGCAGTCGCAAATGGATTCATTTACAGGTGATTTTGAAGGTTTGGATCCTTATTCAGACGGATATAGGGATAATCCTTAGCTGCTCTGTTTGGCCAAAACCTGCTGTACAGTTGCAATAATGCCATTCTTGTCGTAACCGCATTCTTTGTAAAGCTCTTGTTGAGTTCCTTGCTCTACCCACTTGTCAGGAACTCCAAGACGTTTTATACTGCTTTGGTAGCCGTGATCGCTCATAAATTCCAATACTGCCGATCCCAATCCGCCTACAATACAACCATCTTCGAGTGTAATGATTTGTTTGTGCTTGGCAAATACTTCGTGAAGCAGATCTTCATCAATTGGCTTCAGATATCTCATGTCGTAATGCGCAATCGACATGCCTTCTTTTTCCAGTTCTTCGATGGCATCCATCGCCTCGGTACCAATGGCACCTATCGATAGGATGGCCAAATCTTCACCATCTTTAAGCTTTTGACCTTTACCAGGCGGCAAAATCTCAAAATCTTTTTTCCAATCGATATTTCGACCTTTTCCGCGAGGATAACGAATGGAAAACGCACCCATATTTTCCTGTTGAGCGGTAAACATGAGGTTACGCAACTCTATTTCGTTTAATGGAGCAGCAATGGTAAGGTTTGGAATGCAACGCATAAATGCAAGATCGTACACCCCATGATGGGTTGCACCATCGGCTCCAACCAATCCACCTCTATCCAAACAGAATACCACATTTACACCTTGTAAAGCCACATCGTGAATTACCTGGTCGTAAGCGCGTTGCATGAATGAAGAATAGATGGCACAGAAAGGTATTTTTCCCTGGGCAGCCAAACCGCCCGAGAATGTTACTGCATGCTGTTCTGCAATTCCCACATCGAATGCTCTTTCGGGCATGGCTTCCATCAACATATTCATTGAGCTACCGGTAGGCATTGCTGGGGTTATCCCAACAATTTTATCGTTGGATTTTGCCAGTTCTACCAAGCTTTCCCCAAAAACATCCTGAAATTTTGGAGGCTGGGGACCATTGTTTTTGGACTGGATAATCTCACCCGTTTCTTTATCGAATTTGCCCGGTGCATGCCAATAGGTCTGATCAATTTCGGCTTGTTTAAAACCTTTTCCTTTTTTTGTAATGCAATGCAGGATTTTTGGTCCTGGAATTTTTTGTAGGTCGTTTAAGACTTTCACCATGTGATTTACATCATGACCATCTACCGGACCAAAATATCTAAAGTTTAATGCTTCGAAAAGGTTACTTTGCTTTAGTAAAATGGTTTTAATTCCATTTTCTACCTTTTGAAACAGTTTTTGAGTGTTTGGATTAATTCTGTTGAACTTTCCAAGTATTCTCCATACATCGTTTTTAACCTTGTTATAGGTTTGCGATGTGGTGATATCCAAAAGATAATCGTTTAAACCACCTGTATTCGGATCGATGGCCATATTATTATCGTTCAGGATCACCAAAAGATCGGCATTGTTACAGGCAGCATTGTTCAATCCTTCGAATGCCAATCCTGCTGTCATAGATCCATCGCCAATAACTGCTACAGTTTTTCGATCAGTTTCACCTTTTAACTGGGCTGCAACTGCCATTCCTAAGGCAGCCGAAATAGAAGTTGATGAGTGTCCAACGGTAAAAGCATCATATTCACTTTCCTGTCTGTTTGGAAATCCACTAATTCCTTTGTACTGACGATTGGTGTGGAATGCATCTTTTCTTCCCGTAAGGATTTTATGACCATAAGCCTGGTGACCAACATCCCAAATTAGGTTATCGTATGGAGTATTTAAGACATAGTGGAGAGCAACGGTAAGTTCAATTACACCTAAGCTGGCTCCAAAGTGTCCAGGGTTATTCGATACTTGTTCGATAATCTCTTGTCGCAGTTCAGAACATACCTGAATCAAATCATCTTCAGAGATTTTTTTCAAATCTTCCGGATAATTAATCTGATCCAATAATTTTTTATCTGACTGCCCCATGTATGAATTTCCCCCTTTTTGTCGTTCTTAAATATTGCACGAAGATAGTAAGAAACTGTTTAAATTTTAATACATCATTTAATTATGCATGTTTTTCGTTCAAACAGCCTTAAATTTTCTCAATTTCATGATGCACATAGCTCTTGAAATTACATCGAATAGTTCAAAAGCCATCATAATTCTTTTTTTTGAATAAAATCTGAACTGTTTCTATCCAAAATTCCCGTGTATTCTTGGCATGGTATTCGTGTATAAAACGCTGTATTCTTATATTTGTTTACAGAAGCTATAGTTCCATTACTAATTAAAGTACAATTTATAATGTTCAAAAAATTAAGCCCATCAATATTCGCCTTACTACTGGCGATAAGTCTATTTTCTTGTGTGCCAACCCGTCAGTTTCAGGAATTGCAAAACAAACAGGCCAATTGCATGGAAGAATTGGAAATGCAAAAAGAAAAGAATTTGGAGTTGAGCGAAATGAATAACGAGCTCAATGGAAAGTTGGAAGTGCTAAATGGAAAATACGATCAAATTTTATCAGACACTGTCGCACTTTCGAGACGCTTGCAATCGGCTCGTGAACGATTAAGCAGGGCAGAAAGAAGCAATCGCGATTTATTGGATCAATTGGCAGGCATGCAGGCAGGTAATGCCAGGGAAACAAAAGCCTTGTTGGAACAGATTCGTAAAGCACAAAACGATTTACAATTGAGAGAGGATGAGGTTTTGACCCTTGAGAAGGAGATGGATGCCCGAAAAAGAAAACTGGATGCTTTGCATGCAGAACTGGGCAGGAGAGACCAGCGACTTCGTGAATTGGAATCGGCACTAAGAAGGAAAGATGAGGCTGTAAAAGCTCTAAAAGATAAGGTGATGAGTGCTTTAACTGGTTTTGAAGGCAATGGCTTGTCGATCAGTACCAGGAATGGAAAAGTATATGTTTCGATGGATGAGAAATTGTTGTTCAAATCGGGTTCGTACCAGGTTGATCAGCGTGGAGTTCAGGCTTTGGGACAATTGTCGAAAGTGCTGGCTCAAAACAAAGATATCAATGTAATGATTGAAGGACATACCGATAATGTTCCTTATAATGGCAGCGGTGTATTAAAAGACAATTGGGACCTGAGTGTGAAACGAGCCACTTCCATTGTCAGAATCATCATTCAAAACAAAGGAGTTGCACCCAAAAGACTTACTGTTGCAGGTCGCAGCAAATACATTCCGGTCGAAAGTAATTCTACTTCGCTTGGCAGAAGCAAAAATCGCCGAACAGAAATTATTCTGACACCAAAATTGGACGAGTTGTTTAAGATTTTGGAGAGTAATTAAATTGTAGCTTCAAGGCTCAAGCTTCTAGCTTCAATTGGGAAGTGCAAAAAGTTTAAGTATGAAGAATTTTAAGAAATTAACGGTTTGGCAAAAAAGTATGATTTTGGTGAAAAATGTTTATTCACTGGTAAACGTTTTGCCTAAAGAAGAGAAGTACGGATTAAAAAGTCAAATCACAAGATCTGCAATTTCTATCCCAAGTAATATTGCCGAAGGAAGTAGCAGATCAACTGATAAAGATTTTAAAAGATTCCTCGAAATTGCTCTCGGTTCTTCCTTTGAATTGGAAACGCAATTGTTGTTGGTGAAAGACTTAAAGTTATCTGATAAAGAAGTAGATGGCATTATAGAACTTGTTCTTGAAGTACAGAAAATGTTACAATCTTTAATAAAGAAACTCTATTAATAGAAAAGATCTTTGAAATAGCTGTGGGCTGTATGTTGACAGCTTTAAAAATGCATATAACTGATCAAACCAGTGAAGTTCAAAAAATGCTTCAGGCATTGATTGGTAAATTGAAATAATAAGCCAGATATTAGTTGCACAAGCGTTGCAAGCATGTTCTTGAAACTTGTAACTTGAGGCTTGAAGCTAAATTTAATATTATGAGTCTAAATAAATCCATCATCGGCATGGTGCATGTGCAAGCCTTGCCCGGAACACCAAATAGCAAGCACGATATTAGTGAAATTTGTGATATGGCAGTGCAGGAAGCCAAAACTTATGCCCAAGCAGGCCTTGATGCCATCATGATTGAGAACATGCACGATGTTCCTTATTTAAAAGGAGCGGTTGGACCCGAAATTACTGCAAGTATGGCTGTGGTGGCTAAAGCCATTCGTGAAGCGGTTGATTTGCCATTGGGGATACAAATTCTTGCCGGAGCAAACAAAGAAGCCCTGGCTGTGGCAAAAGCGGCAAATTTTCAATTTATCAGGGCCGAAGGATTCGTATTTGGTCATGTAGCTGATGAGGGCTACATTGACTCGTGCGCAGGTGAATTATTGCGTTACCGTAAGGCAATAGGGGCCGAAGAGGTTAAAATTTATACTGATATTAAAAAGAAACACAGTTCGCATGCCATTACTTCCGATGTGGATATTGACGAGACAGCAAAGGCAGCAGAATTCTTTTTGAGCGATGGTGTAATTGTAACGGGCTCTTCTACCGGCAAGGCGGTATATTTGCACGAACTGAAAAGTTTAAAGGACAAAGTAAACTTACCTGTTTTAATAGGATCGGGCGTTACCGCTGATAACCTGGCTGAATATTGGGAATATGCTTCGGGATTTATAGTAGGTTCGCATTTTAAGGAAGATGGATTTTGGAAGAATCCGATATCTGAAGAACGACTCAAATTGTTTATGGAACAGGTGAAGCACTTAAGAAAGTAAATCCATAGCACTTGATGATATGATAAAAAGTCTGAGGGAGAGATCTCTTGGACTTTTTGTTTTTTAGGTAGTGAATGTTTCTGATTTAGAGGGGATATATCTATTGTAACGAGAAAATTCGTTGAACAACGAGAAAAATAGTTAAGCAACGAGAAAAATAGTTGGCCGAACGAAAAAAATAGTTATATTTGATTTGTCAACTAGATTCATGGTAAATAAAAAAGGCAATGTAATGCATACAAAACGACTAACGAAACGGGAAGAGGATGTGATGAAAATATTGTGGAATGCCGGTAAGGGTTTCGTAAAGGACTTATTGAAAGAGCATCCGGAACCAAGGCCACATTACAATACTTTTAGCACCCTAATTCGCGGATTAGAGGAAAAAGGATTTGTAGCGCACAACTCCTATGGGAATACACACGAATATTATCCCGTGATCACTAGAGAGGAATATCGGAAGTTATTCATTAAAAATGTGGTATCGGACTATTTTGAGTCTTCCTACAAAAGTGTGGTTTCCTACTTTGTAAAGGAAGAAAAACTAAATGTTGATGACCTTAAGGAGCTCATTGATCTGATTGAAAAAAAAGAAGATAAAGAGTAAGCTATGATCGAAATGTTTTGGGAATATCAAATTAAAGGTGGAATTGTTCTGGCCATATCAGTTCTTTTATATGTGCTGGTATTATCGAACGACCATTTTTACAAACGCAACAGGTATTGGCTAATTGGTAGCCTTTTATTGCCATGGATTGTGCCATTGCTTGCCATGCCTGTATGGGTTAAAAAACTAATCTTTGCGAACGAAAGCGAATTTGCACCCGTGCAAAACCTGGTATTTGGAGCCCAAAACAATTCTGATGCACCTATGGTCGTAAATCAATTTTCCTTTTCAGCAGAACTATTGGGATTTGCTTTGTACGGATTGATTAGTTTAGTTTTCCTGCTTCGGCTTTTATATGGCTATCGGTCCATTTGGAGTCTGAAAAAGAAAGCTAAATCAAAATCCTATAAAGGCTTTTCGTTGGCTGTTTTGCCAGATTCAAATCTGGGGCCGTTCTCATTTTTCAGGACCATATTTATTTCTGAAGACTTAGAGGAAAGTAAAGACAGGCAACTGATTTTAGAGCACGAAAAAACCCATTGCGCCGATTGGCACTCTGTTGACCTTAGTTTAGTTGAATGCATGCTGATTTTTCAGTGGTGGAACCCTTTTGCATGGTGGTTACGAAGTTTAATTGCCAATAATCATGAATTTTGTGTTGACAACATCATGCTAAAGAGTGTGCCCGATCCGAAAGATTATCAATACTCCTTACTGCAGCTTGTGCGACAGCAGGGACAAAGTCACTTGGTTAATAATTACAATCAAAGTCTAACTAAAAAAAGAATTATAATGATGAACAAATTAGATAATCATAGAACCATAGATCGATTTAAAATTTTACTGCTACTGCCAATTTTGGCCTTTAGCATGTTGGCATTTACCAATCCAGAGCCAAAAGCTACGGATTCGATGGAAAAGAAAGCTGAAAAGACCATTTCGAGTAAATTGGATTTGCAAAAATATATTGCCAGAAGAGTGAAATATCCGCTAGTAGCGCAAGAGAGCCACACAGAAGCAAAAGTAATTGCTCTTGTTAAGGTGGGTGACGATGGAAAAGTAAAGGATGTGGTAATTGCAAAACGAAAGAAAAAGAGTGCGGTGAAAATTGAAGAGGTAGTAATTACCTCATACAAAACTGCGGGAACTAAACTGGCCGATAAGCAGAAAGGGATAAAAAGTCTGGAGAAAGAAACACTTCGAATTCTAAATGCCTTGCCGCAATTGACCAAGCAGGAATGGATTGGGCAGGAACTTCAGTTTCAACTTCAATTCAGATTGCAATAGAATAATTTAGAGATCAAATAGATTAAAAAGAGCTGCCAATAGGTAGCTCTTTTTTTGTGCATTTTTTTTCCAGGCTCAATCGGTCATTTTCAACAAAAAACTATTCACATGTCGATGCCAGCACCAGCTTTGTCGATGCTCAGCTATCGTTTGTCGATATCGCTTGTGAATCAGAATTGTACGATATAAATTATGAAACAATAATAATATTAAAGTCGAGAAATATGAAAAAGTTAAATTTATTACTCTTTTGTTTTGCATTGTTTTATGCTTGTGATGATCGTCAAACTGAAATAGAAAAGAAAGAAGATAATTCTTTGATAGAATATAAAGTAGTTGATTCATTTAAATTAAATAATGATGCTTTGCTAAAAGCAATTAGGCAAAAAGCTGATATGAATAATTGTATGTTTGTTTCATTAAATGAATATAGCACGAAATCTACTGAAGAGATTGTAACTTGGGATTTTGAGGATGCTACAATTTATGAATATGACAATTCGGATGTAAAAGCAATTTTGGTAGAAGGATGTGGAAGTTCTGCAAATAAATATACACTTGCCTCTTTAATAAATTCAGATAATAAGATTTCTGAAGAAAGTATTTTCATATCACAAGAATTTATTTCAAATCAGGAAGTTATAACGGGGATTTATAATGATAACTATGACCTCCTTTTTAAAATTCATATAAAAGATGAGGAGATACTTTCATTGACAACTTTTAATGATATTGAGAATTTGTCCAATACAAAAGGTTGGTTTGGAAGGTGGGGAAAATGTATTGGAAGAGCAATGGATAGAATGTCTAGTGGTACAGTTGCTGGTAGTGTTGAGGCAATGTTTTGTGTTGCATTTGGACCATCATGTGCGATCGGAACAAGTATAGGTTGTGCTGGAAGAGCAACTTTTTATAATTATTAAAATAAAGATCATGAACAATTACCTTTTTATCATTTTAACAGTATTGCCATTCGTATTAATAAATATGTTTGCAGGGATTATTCCTGTATATACAATGCTCTACTTTATTGTTCCTTATTTGATAATAATATTAGTTATAAGATTAAGGTTTTTAAAAATGAGTTGGAAAGATTTTTTTAAATGTTTCATACCCTTTACAGGTCTTACATATCTAAAAAAAATCTATTTGGATTAAGCTTTAGTCAGGAGATAGAATAAATCAAACAATGCAAGATACCTACGCTATTTGAATAAGTCGTGTAATGGTTTTAATTTCTTCATACAATTTGTACAGTGGTATTGAAAAGACGATTTCAAATTGCAAATATGCATACTCTCTCATTGTTGTGGTCTTATTTTTGGTTTGATATATTTTGAGTTAAAAGATAAACTAAAGTAGAAAACCATTTTTATGACCAGTATTCCTTGTACTTTGGTGTTGTCTTGTCTTCAGAAAAAATAATTAGGAGAGAAGGGGGCTGCTGCAGCTGTTTATTTTGCTTGTGCAGTCTCTTGTTTATAAAAATCTACATATTATGAAATACTTGTTTAACTATCGTCTAATAATTACTTTATTTCTGATAGGTTTCCTGTTGAAAATTTCAGCTATAATGGTTATTGCTCCAGAAAATATACACTATAAAATTTTAATTTCTATAGGATCTGCCTTTGATATTGTTGGATTGATTGTATTGTTCTCAAGAGAACAAAAGAAAAGTCTAGAAAGACAGTAAGTAAATATCCTAATGCCATTTTTATTAATAAAAAAAGCTGCCCTCTGGCAGCTTTTCCTCTATTATATGGTCATAATATCTTTCTCTTTTTCTGAGAGCATGGCGTCAATTTTTTACCGTAGTTGTCGGTCATATTTTGCATTTTTTTTTTGGACTAAAGTTAAACAAATGTCGATTCTGGCATCAGTTCTGTCCATATCGCTTGTGAATTGGATTTATTCCGTACAGTTTATTAACCCAATAGTATTTATTACTTTTAATAAAGATTACAAGATGCATGAAACGTATTTAAAAATTTGGCATTACTTATCGTTTGGATTGATTCTTTGGCTTCTAGGTGCATTTCATTTAAAATCCTACTTGTCGATTGGATGCTTGGTTTTCTATTTTCTGGGATTAATTGCCATGCTCTATAATCGGTTTTTTAAAAAAAGATGATAAGACTATAATAAAATAAATAATAGAAAATGATTGGATTCGAATTGAAATTAAATGGGGAAAAAACCTCTGCTTCAATAGAAGATGGTGTTTTGTCTTTAATAATTACCAAGCTAACAAACGAGCATGAAGATGCGATAAACCTTGATTTTTCGGGCTTGAATACAAAAGACCACGAACATATTTATTGGCTAAGTAAGCAGCTAAAAGATGGGGATGAACTCACCATTAAAATTAAAAACATTGAAGAGCTTTCAACTCCTGTAAAAATGAAGAAAATCCATAAGAAGTTAGAAAAGGATAGGAAGTTGGAAAACTACTACTCTTTAAAGAAATCATTAGAAGCAGAAGGTCTGATTTAATGGTTGGAATTACTTCCCATTATTCAATGATAGGAAACTAAGTTTAGGAAAGATAAAAGCCAATATAAAGCAAAAAAAAAAGCTGCCTACTGGCAGCTTTTTCTCTATTATATGGTCATAATATCTTTCTCTTTTTCTGAGAGCATAGCGTCAATTTTTTTACCGTAGTTGTCGGTCATATTTTGCACTTCTGCTTCAGCGTCTTTTTCAAGGTCTTCAGATAAACCTTCTTTAATCAATTTCTTCAACTCAACGTTGGTATCGCGGCGAGCATTACGAATACTTACTTTTGCATTTTCGCATTCTGCTTTCGATTGTTTTACCAAATCGCCACGGCGTTCCTCTGTTAAGGCAGGAATATTGATACGGATAATTTCACCGTTGTTATCAGGGTTGAAACCCAGGTTGGCATTCATAATGGCCTTTTCAATAGGAGAAATCATCGCTTTTTCCCAAGGCTGAACAGCAATTGTTCTTGGGTCTGGTACACTAACATTAGCAACCTGTGCCAATGGAGTCATACTACCATAGTAGTCTACCATAACACCGTTTAACATGCTTGGACTAGCTTTTCCAGCACGAATTTTAAGTAACTCTTTTTCAAGATGGTCAACTGCAGCTTCCATCTTTTCCTTTGCATCATCCAGATACATTTGAACTTCTTCGGTCATAGGAGAAAGATTTTATTGTAATTATTGATCAATGTATGTGTTTACAAAAATATAAATTTTTAGCTATTGGCTTTATGTGTTTCGCTCATAGTGCTCCATAAAACATGCTAAACGAATTTAACTTCTCTTAAAGATACTATTTTTATTTGCTAAGAGCCAATAGCTAAAAGCTTAATTATGAACTACAGTTCCAATGTTTTCTCCTTCGATTACTTTCTTTAGGTTACCTTTGGTATCCATATCAAATACAACAATGTTCAAGTCATTTTCTTTACACATGGTTGTGGCTGTAAGGTCCATAATACGCAGATTTTTGTTGTAAATCTCATCGAAAGTAATGCTTTCAAATTTGGTTGCTGTCGGATCTTTCTCAGGATCTGCAGTGTAAATACCATCTACACGAGTTCCTTTTAGCATGGCATCGGCTTCAATTTCGATACCTCGTAGCGATGAGCCTGTGTCGGTTGTGAAATATGGGTTTCCTGTTCCTGCCGAGAAAATGGTTACGTAACCTTCTTCCAGGTAATCAACAGCTTTTTGTTTCGAATAAAACTCTCCAATTGGTTCCATTCTAATGGCTGTAAGTACTCTCGATTTACATCCGATTGCATCCAGGGCAGAATTTAGGGCCAGACTGTTGATAACGGTTGCCATCATTCCCATTTGGTCTCCTTTTACACGATCGAAACCTTTGGCTGCTCCGCTTAAACCGCGAAAAATGTTACCACCGCCAATTACAATACCTACCTGGACGCCAAGTTCTGTAATTTCTTTAATTTGCTCTGCATAATCGTTTAATCGTTGCGAATCGATTCCGTATTGTTGTTCTCCCATTAACGATTCGCCGCTTAATTTTAAAAGTACTCTTTTGTATTTAGCCATTTTTTTATCAGCTGTAAGCTTCAGATTTCAATCCTCAAGCTTTGGTTATCTATTTATAGCTGTAAGCGTCAAGCCATCAGCTTCAAGCATTCTAAAGTTGTGAAAAATTATTGAAAAAGACACAAAAAAAGAGTTCCGAAATAGGAACTCTTTTTATATGTAATAATAATTGTATTAAGCATTTAGGGTGAAGCGCTTCATTTCAACCACAGTTAAATCTTTGTCAGCTTCAGTAAGGTACTGCTTAACAGTTTTCTTACCGTCCTTAACGAAGTCCTGGTTTAATAAAGTAACTTCTTTGAAGAATTTACCTAAACGACCTTGAGCAATTTTGTCAAGGATCTGCTCTGGCTTACCTTCAAGACGAGCTTTTTCTTTACCAATCTCTAGCTCTTTAGCTACAACGTCAGCAGGAACTGCATCTTCGTTAATCGCGATAGGAGCCATAGCTGCTGCTTGCATTGCAACGTCACGACCCATTTGATCTTCAACATCTTTGTTGAAACCGATCAAAGTAGCCAATTTGTTACCTGCGTGGATATAAGCAACTGCTGCTTCAGCTTCGATTTTATCGAAGAAGCTCAAATCAATTTTTTCACCGATCACACCTGTTTGTTCAGTAACTTGATCAGCGATAGTTCTACCATCCATTTCGATAGCTTTCAAAGCTTCAAGGTCAGCTGGCATGTTTGCCAATGCAAGATCAAGGATTTTACCTGCGAACTCAACGAAACCATCGTTCTTAGCAACGAAGTCAGTTTCACAGTTCAAAGTAATGATAGCACCTTTTTTCTTGTCTTCAGAAACTCTTGCTAATACAACACCTTCAGTTGCTTCTCTGTCGGCACGTTTGTTAGCAATTGCCATACCTTTTTTACGAATGATTTCTACTGCTGCGTCAAAATCTCCTTCTGCTTCAGTAAGAGCTTTTTTACAATCCATCATTCCTGCGCCAGTTGCTTTACGCAATTTGGCTACGTCTGCTGCTTTAATAGACATGATATTTAGAATTTTTTTATGTGAATAAATTAATTACTCCTTATCATTCTTTTCTGCTTCAGTAGCTGGAGCTTCTGGTGCAGCTGGAGCTTTTTCTTCTTTGGCTGCTGCCTTTTTGATTTTTGCTGATTTCTTATCTGCAGATTCTTTATCTTTCTCTACTTTTCTTTCAGCTAAACCGTCTTTAATTGCTCCGGTAACTTTATCAAGGATAATAGAAATTGAGTTAGAAGCATCATCGTTCGCTGGAATTACGAAATCAACACCTTCTGGGCTTGAGTTAGTATCTACCATAGCAAATACAGGAATACCCAAACGGTTAGCTTCTCTCACTGCGATGTATTCTTTCATTACATCAACTACAAACAAAGCTGCTGGTAATCTGGTCAGATCAGCAATAGAACCTAAGTTCTTTTCTAGCTTCGCTCTCTGACGAGAGATTTGTAGTTTTTCTCTTTTAGAAAGGTGGTTGAAAGTTCCATCAGCTTCCATTTTGTCAATAGAAGTCATTTTCTTTACTGCCTTTCTGATGGTAGGGAAGTTAGTTAACATACCACCTGGCCAACGCTCAGTTACATATGGCATGTTTACAGCACTTACTTTTTCTGAAACGATAGCTTTTGCTTGCTTTTTCGTTGCAACAAAAAGAATTTTTCTACCTGATTTAGCAATTTGTCTCAATGCTGCTGCAGCATCGTCAACTTTAACCGCTGTTTTGTGTAGGTCTATAATGTGAATTCCGTTACGCTCCATGAAAATGTAAGGAGCCATTTTAGGATTCCATTTTCTTGTTAAGTGACCGAAATGACATCCGGCTTCTAACAATTCTTCAAATGTAGTATTTGACATTTTTTTGTTTTTTTAATCGTTTACATTCATTTTATGGCAATTGTCAAGTAGTTCGAAAAACGAAGTCTCAACAATTTAGATACTAAACCTGCCACAAAAACATTAACGTTTACTAAATTGAAATCTTTTACGTGCTTTAGGCTGACCTGGCTTCTTACGCTCAACCTCACGAGGATCACGAGTCATGAAACCTGCAGCTCTTAGAGCTGGTTTCGATTCTTCATCAATTTTAACTAGAGCTCTAGCGATAGCCAAACGAAGTGCTTCTGCCTGACCTTTTACACCACCACCATCAAGGTTTACTTTGATGTCATACTTATCAGCAACCTCAAGAAGGTTTAATGGCTGAGTAACGATGTACTGTAGAGTTCCGGTAGTAAAGTACTCTTTAAGCTCTTTTTTATTGATGGTAATCTGACCCTTACCTTCGCTAACGTATACACGAGCAACTGCTGCTTTTCTACGTCCGATAGCATTAATTACTTCCATACCTCTTATTTAATAGTGTTTAAATCTAATTTCTTTGGCTGTTGTGCTTCGTGCTTGTGCTCACCACCTACATAAACATATAAGTTAGTGTAAAGCTTTCTACCTAAACGGTTTTTAGGAAGCATACCTTTAACAGCTTTTTCAATCAATCTCTCTGGGTGCTTAGCCATAAGGTCAGCAGGAGATTTAATTCTTTGTCCACCTGGATGTCCGGTGTAAGAGAAGAACTGACGGTCTGTCATCTTGTTTCCAGTCAAACGAACCTTTTCAGCATTAATAATAACCACGTTGTCTCCACAATCAACATGAGGAGTGTAGTTCGGCTTGTATTTACCTCTAAGTAGCTTAGCTACCTTAGAAGCAAGTCTACCCAACACTTCGTTTTCTGCATCGATAACAACCCACTCTTTGTTAGCGGTTGCTTCGTTAGCAGAAACAGTTTTGTAACTTAATGTATCCACTTCTAAAACTTTTAATAATTAATACTTTAATACAATTATTCCAATTTGGCTTGCAAAAGTACAAGAATCTCCCAAATACACCAATTTTTTTCTTGATTAATTGATGGATACTTAATCAGTTGTGGATAATCGGGATGATGTGGAGTGATTAAGTGTATCAAAAAATCAAAATTGATATATTACCCATTATTGAATTTGGTACTTGCTAAGGGTAGTCAAATCAACTTGTTGGGGAGGGATTCGTTCTCAAGAAAGCCCATCGTCACAATTTCACTGCAAAAGTATGAAATAATTTTTGCATCACCTGTAAGTTTTCGCCTTTTTTTGTGACAATTTCATTTCGTATGGCCTGATATGCAATTGCTAACCTGTTTTTAAATTGGATTTTTTTATTTTGCCGATGCTAATCCGAAGAATTCGATAAGTATGAGTACAAAATTAAAGGCAGATTTTTTTCAAAGAGACATTATGCTTGTGGCCGAAGAACTTCCTGGGAAGTTATTGGTGCGCAAAACTGATGATGGAAAAACCGAGACATACAGAATTACTGATATTGAAATGTATATTGGTGAAGAAGACCTGGCTTGTCATGCCTCTAAAGGCAGAACTGCAAGAACCGAGGTAATGTACGAAAGGGGTGGGTTGGTGTATGTGTATTTGATTTATGGGATGTATTGGTTACTGAATATTGTAACCGGTCTCAAAAATCAGCCTCAGGCCATTTTAATTCGCGGTGTAGAAAAGATTGATGGTCCTGGAAGAGTGGGACGTTCTTTACAATTGGACAAAAGCTTTTATGGCGAGGACTTAAGCAAATCCAATCGAATATGGATAGAGGATGATGGGAGCCCATCGGACTTTACCTGTCATCCTCGGATCAATATCGATTATGCTGGTGAAATCTGGAAAAAGAAACTTTTCAGGTATGTGCTGAAATGAGTACTACTTGTTCCACTTAACTTTCTTCAGGAAGAAATCGCCGTTTATTCTTAGATAAATGGCAGCCGCAAAATTTTCTTTGGAGTTTTTCAAATCGTAGTATACATCTAGTTTGCCACCAAAATGAATGCCATTGGCTACTTTATGCTCGTGGTAGTAATTTAATGTTGCTAATTCTCTTCTATTCTCAAAATAGCCAGGAGTATCGATGGCTACTGATTGAAATAGTTTTGACCCACGCGATGAAGCAAAATGATATCCGTTCCAGTAACCGAAATTCAGTTTTGATTTTTTGGTAGTGAAACCAACTTGCGGATAAATAGCATGTCCTTTATCAAACATGAATTCTTTTTCAGATGAGTTATCGACAAAGTAGTAGGCCATTGCTTTTGCATACCAGGATGTAATTCTTGAACCTTCCACCTGCTTTTTAAATGCAAGTCCAGAAGCATAGTTCCCAACGGTTTGAACCGATCCATCAGAACTGTCAATTTCCCCACCTCGATGGGTAAGGATTGCTTCCATCGGAATGGAAAGACTGTACTTGTCTGATGTATTTAGTTTCCAATCTCCAGATAGTCCGAAGGTAAATCTCTCCTGAAATGGATCATTTTCCAAGATGAACTGTTCCCAGTCGATCCAGGTTTGGAACTGTAATTTTTTGCTCTTGTAAAGAAACTGAAAACCATTTTCAGCAGTATTCATAAAATATCGTTCCGGCTCAAACATGGGTTCCGATAAGTCATGATTGTTATCCTGATTTAAGCTTCCCATGATAAATTCCATCTTGTCGGATGGTTTATAGATGGCAGAAAAGATAGCTTCGGTTTCGGTAAAATCTTCTCTTCCCGAATATTTTTGAAGGCGAACACCAGCTTCAATTCTAAAATTTGAAGAAGGGTAGTATACCAATTTCGGGGTAGCTACATATCCAATCCAGGTAGCACCATCAGAAAACTCTCCGTTGTATTCATTGTTTTTAACAAAGTTCAAATTCTCAAATCGAAGAAATAGCTTATTGCTGTCTGCTTTGCTAAACTCCTTGTAGTGTTGATAGGGAGTATCGATTTGGGCAAAAGAGAGATTGATGAATGCTGTAAGAAACAATATCAAAATCAGTGTACTTAATTTTTTCATCTGTTTGGTTTCGTTAATTCGTTGCAAAAATACAATTATCTCTGATCATCACTTGTTAATAATGTATAAAAAGTTTAAATCGAGTTTAAATAACGAAGGCTTTAGTTAAAAAATGTAAAAAATGATATGTAAATAATTCCGATTTCATAAATTTAACAGTTGATGAATTATAATTCAATGGAATTGTAAGGTCAATAAACTAAACCAAAACAGGTTATGCGGATCGCATGAGATTTGTTGTCTTCTGCGGATTGCGAGGTGTCGAATGTTGTGTGGTTGGCATAATCATTTAAAACCAAACAAACGTATGAAGAAAGTAAATGTTATTTACGCCTTTGTGCTTGGGGCAATTTTGTTTGCCTGTGCACCAAAGGAAAAGTATCAAACTGTTCAAAACACCGACGAAAATGGTTTTCGTTACGAAACGGTAACCAACGATCCAATGGGAGTGAGAATTTACACACTCGACAATGGATTGAAAGTCTACTTGTCGGTAAATCGTGATGCCCCACGAATTCAAACTTTTATCCCTGTAAAGGCTGGTTCTACTTACGACCCTGCTGAAACAACAGGTTTAGCTCACTACCTGGAGCATATGATGTTTAAGGGTACAGATGATTTCGGTACTGTAGATTGGCAAAGAGAAGAGGATTTGCTAAATGAAATCTCCAATTTATACGAAGAGCATAAATTGGCAGCAACAAAAGAGGGTAAGGCAAAGGTTTATGCGAAAATTGATAGTGTTTCGGCTTTGGCTTCGAAATTTGCTGTAGCCAATGAGTATGATAAGTTGGTATCATCCATTGGTGCGAAAGGAACAAATGCTTATACTACCTACGAACGAACTGTTTACATGAACGACATTCCTTCGAATGAACTTGAAAAATGGTTGAATATCGAAAAGGAAAGATTTAGCAAATTGGTTCTTCGTTTGTTCCATACCGAGCTGGAAACGGTTTACGAAGAATTTAACATGTCGCAGGATAATGATTTCAGAAAATTGAATTATGCTCTTATGTCTGGTTTGTACAAAAAACACCCTTACGGTACGCAGACTACATTAGGTAGAGCAGAGCATCTGAAAAATCCATCGATGGAAAATATTCACAAGTATTTCGATACTTATTATGTGCCAAACAATATGGCCATTGCCATGTCGGGAGATCTGGATTTTGAAGAAACCATTCAGCTGATTAATAAAACTTTTGGGCAGTTGGAATCAAAAGATGTTCCGAAATTTGTTGCTCCTGTTGAAGATCCAATCACAAAACCAATTGTAAAAGAAGTGTTTGGTCCCGATGCTGAAAGGTTATCAATGGCATTCAGATTTGATGGTATTGGTTCTGAAGATCAGAAATTTGTTACTCTTATTGATGGTATCCTAAACAATTCGAAAGCTGGATTAATGGATTTGAACTTAAATCAGAAACAAAAAGTATTGAGAGCCGGATGTTACCCAAGTTTTAATATTGACTATGGAATGCACGGATTTTATGGTGTTCCTCGCCAGGGACAGAAAATGGAAGAGGTAACAGAACTGATTCTTGGTGAAATTGAAAAAATTAAAAAAGGCGAGTTCGAAGATTGGATGCTTGAAGCTGTAATTAATGATTACCGTCTTGGTAAAATCAGGGGACAGGAATCTAACGGAAGAGCCCACGAATTTGCGGTAACATTTGCCAATAATGTGGCTTGGGCCGATAATTTGAAAATGCTTGATGAATTGGAAGGTGTGACCAAAGAGCAATTGGTTGAGTTTGCCAACAAGCACTACAATAATAATTATGTAGTAGTGTACAAGCGCAAAGGCGACGACAATAAAGTGGTTAAGGTTGAAAAGCCAGCCATTACACCGGTTAAAATTGATCGCAAGAAGCAATCGGAGTTTTACAAAGATCTTACTGCTAAGGAAACACCTGCATTGAAACCACTTTGGGTTGATTTCGAAAAAGAAATTCAGTCGGAAGAATTAAAGCCGGGTGTTACTTACGATTACCTGGAAAACAAATCGAACGAGTTGTTTAAGCTGATTTACATTTACGAAATGGGTAAGAATCATGACAAAATGTTGCCTATTGCTGTAAATTACCTGCCATATATCGGTACCGATAAATATTCAGCTGCCGAATTGCAGAAGGAGCTGTTTAAGTATGGTTTGTCCTTTGGTGTTCAGGCTGGCGACGACAGATGTTACGTATTCATTTCCGGATTGAAAAAATCTTTTGATAAAGGTGTGGAGTTGATGGAGCATGTATTGGCCAATGCCAAAGCCGATAAAGATTCCTACTCAAAATATGTTGATGGAATTATCAAAGAGCGTGCAGATAGCAAATTAAATAAAGATGAAATTTTGTGGGGTGCGATGTTTAACTACGCAAAATATGGAAAAAAATCGCCTTATACTGATATCCTGATGGAGAAAGAGTTGAGAGGTGTAAATCCTGATCATCTGACCGAAATGCTTTCGCAGCTAAAGGGTTACAAGCACAGAGTATTCTATTACGGATCTGATGCAAAACAGCAGGTTGCAGAAAATTTAAAGGTGAATCATCAGCTTGCTGAACAGCTGAAAGACATTCCGGAACCAACTCAATATCCAGAATTGGATTACAACAGGAATGAAATTTTCTTTGTTGACTATGATATGGTTCAGGCAAACATCATCATGTTGGCCAAGGATGAAAAACTGGATATGCAATTGATGCCTGAAATTAGGTTGTTTAATGAGTACTACGGCGGTAGCATGGCTTCCATCATTTTCCAGGAAATTCGCGAATCGAGAGCCTTGGCTTACTCAGCCTTCTCATCGTACAGAACGCCGGCAAAATTAGATGATTCGGGTTATTCATTCTCTTTTGTTGCCACAAGTACCGATAAGGTAAAAGATGCGACCGATGCGTTGCTTGAATTGCTAAACAAAATGCCTTACGAGGAAAAGCAGTTTAATGAAGCCAAATCGAACATGCTGAAGAAAATTCAGTCGGAGCGAATCACCAAAGAAAGAGTTTACTGGACCTACTTAAGTAACCTTAGAAAAGGGGTGAAGCACGATTATCGTAAAGATGTTTACGAGAAGGTACAGAATCAGAATATTGATGATTTGAACCAATTCTTTAAGAAGCATATAGCCAATAAAAACCATTGTTACCTGGTTGTTGGGAATAAAAAAGATATCAATATGAATGTACTTAAGAAATTAGGTAATGTTCATGAATTGAGTCTTGAGGAAGTATTTAATTATTAATTTGGGTTATATAGCTAGTTCTGTATAGAACTACTAAGTGCAGTTAACATTTGCTAACCTCATATATTATGAGGTTAGCAAATGTTTTTTTTGTGCTATAAATGCTAAGCTATTTTATGAAATCAACCAGATCGTTTAGATATAACTCACTTACTTTATCGGTTTTAGGATCGCGAATTGCATGTCCTCCATCAGGATAGACCTTAATCTTAAACCTGGAATCCAGCTTGTGTTCTTTCAGGCGCTCAATGCATTGTTCGACAGGAACATTTGTGTCATTTTCGCCAAGAGCAATAAACACAGGTTCCTCGACTTGTTTCCAAAATGGAATTGGATCGAACCCAGCGCTTGCCTTAACATGAGGCATTTTTAAAATTTTCTTTGATGTTATTGGTGCAATTTGTTTGGCAATAAATTCATAGGTATAGGGGGATATGTTGTAAATTTCTTCGTGCAGCAATTGTTCATTTGTTGTTACGGTCGATCCTGCCATTGATACAATAAAATCAATATCGTCCGATTTTGTTGCAGCAATTGGAGCGATCCATCCACCCTGGCTCATGCCAATCAATCCAATTTTAGTGTATTGCAAAGAGGTATCTTGTTTTAAATATTCAATGCAGGCAAGCGCATCATTCGCCAAGAGTTCAAAACTTACACCCAGCCATTCTCCTTCCGATTTTTCACAACCTCTTTTGTCGGGAAGCAAGACGGCTATTCCGTTTTCAGTTAAATGTTTGGCAACAGATAAGTACCAAACGCTATTTCTATGGCTTGGTCCTGAACCATGAATTAATACAGCTACAGGGTAGGATGATGTATTTTCAGGTAGCATTAGCATGCCTCCTAATTCGATATTTTCGGCGCTGTTTTTAAAAGAAATATCAGTGTATTGAAATTCTGATAAATCTGGGCCACGTAAAGGAAGATTGCCCTTCTTTTTGTAGATTAAAGGAAGCAAGAGAATCGTGATTATTATTGCAATAATGAGAGTTGTTTTTTTCATTTGATTAGATGTTTTTGGGGGTTATAAAAAAAGGCTTCTGTGCCAGTTAGCAACAGAAGCCTCATACTTATTTGAATACTTTTGGTAAAGCAGGTGAAAAAGACCAAACCCTTCTTCACCAAATTGGGGTAAAGATCGCATTCAAATTTAAACCGTTTCGCAGTTTGCATCTGGCAATACCATTGCAAGAATAAAGTAAACCAATAACATTAATGGATTAAATAATGTAAGGATTAAATATCCTGCCCTGATAATGACTGGATCTAGTTCCGGATTGATGTATTGAGAAATACCTCCGCAAACACCTGCTATCTTTTTATCTTTTGATCTGAATAATCGTTTCATATTATTTGTATTTTTTACTCTTCATCTTTGTCGATGCTGTAATGCGACAAAGTTTCCAATTCGTCCACATGAAAGTCTCCAAAAAATGAAATTAGTGATGTTCTGTGTTCGTTGTAATGAAGGATATGGAATTCGCTAAATCTTTTTCCTTTTCCTTTTGCAAAGAAATGAACATCGTCATCATCTTTATCTCTTTCTTCAATTAATACTTCTTTGTAAGCGTTTCCTTTCGAAAGCTGCGATACAACAATCTTTTTAAATTTCGATTCATCGCCGGTTTCGTGTTTAAAGCTTAAGAATTTAATGTTTTTGCAATCGCCGGTAACGTTCTTCTCCAATTCATCTTCGTCGATGTCAAAATCAAGATTTTTTAAAAATGATCCTGCAAAGCTAAAGCTGTTAAAACCATCGAGATTTGAGTATTTGGCGTGTAATTTTTCTCCTTTGGTTTGAGCCTGAGAAAGTAAAGGCAAAGCAAATGCAATTAGAATTACTAATAATTTTCTCATAATTTTTGTTTTAAAATGAACCATGTTTGCACCGATTTTTGTGTGTGATGAAAAAGGTATCGGTGCAAAACATGGATAGAACAACTATTTATTATTCAACTAGGCTTAAGCCTTCTTTTTTCATGATCCATTTTTCGCCAAGCATGTCGAAATCCCAGGTGTTGCTTACATTATCGATGTCGTGAATGACTCCTCTCATTGAATCATCCAGGTAAACTACTTTTCCTTCAGGCACCTTTAGGGTAACATGTAGTTTCTGGTTTCTCCATTTGGTATCGTCCGGCAGGATGAAGCTCTTGTCAAAAACCAATACCGAATCTCTTAAATTCCAACTGTATTTTATTTCCTGGGCATTATCGGCAGCAATGCTTGAGGTTTTGCCACGCGCACTTTTTTTTAGCTTGATTTCAAATTTATCGGAGTAGCTTTTTTCAATATCAAGGGTAACTTCACCAATTAAAAGTTCTTCGCCATCTTTTTTAATGATTTCGATACCTTCAATTTCCTCGCTGTCTTCGTACCAACCATCTTTTAATCTGTTATAAGTTTGAAGGTATAAGATGTTTTGATCCTGAGCTTCCAATAGAATGCTATCGGTGTATACCGTTTTCTTGTGCATGTATGCTTTCATTTGCGAGAAACTTAAAGCAACCAACAGGATAATACCTGCCAACCACACTGCCAGTGCACTAAAACCTATGGCTTTATTATTGGTTTTGAAATTGAAAAGTAATTTAATGCCTGCAAAAATCAACAGCATTAATGGAATGGCAATAACAATAAGTACTCCAATGGTAAATAGGGTAATGTTGGTGCCATCAAGAAATAGTTCAGGTAACATCATGCCCGAGAAATGGAAATCTGCAAATGGTCCAATAAATGTTCGAGCAAATATCAGTGAGCCAATAAAACTAATGAGTGATACGAAGCCTGCAAAAATGAATCCAATTCCAAGGAGAATAATAATCACTTTTAGTAAAAGGCGCAATGCCGATCCAAGGAAATCAATTACTCGGTCGAAACCATCTCTTACCTGGGGGCTACTTTTCTCCCTCATTTTATCAAAGCTATCCTTCACTTCCTTGTATTCATCCTTTATCGATTCCTCGATATTGGATATATTGACCTTTTTGCCTTTCATTTCAAGCTTTTGGCTGGTTGTAATGGCTTTAGGAACAACTATCCAAAGAATGATATAAAGAAGGAATGCAAAACCATAACCAAGGAAGAAGAAGAGCACAAACAGTAATCTAAAAACGACTACATCGATACCAAAATAGGCCGATAAACCACTTGCAACACCACCGAAAACTCTTTTGTCCGGATCGCGGTACAACCTGCGCTTCTTTTTACCATTCACAGTGGCTTGCGTTTGAGTTTGTGATTCCTCAGAAGTTTCTTCTGTGGTTTCAAAAATCTCCTCAGGTCGTCCCATAATGGTAATTACCTCTTCAACCATGTCAACATTTACGACCTGGTCTTTGCTACTTAATTTTTCCTGGAAAATCTCGGCAATTCTGGATTCGATATCAGAAATAATTTCTCTTCCTTCTTCGCCTGGGCCATAGTGGCTGTTGATCGTTCGCAGGTAATCTTGTAATTTCTCAAAAGCATCTTCATCGATGTGAAATATACTTCCGCTTATATTAATTGTTAATGTCTTTTTCATAGTGTTAACAGTTTTTGGACTTACTTTTTAATCGTATTTACGGCATCAACCAGTTCTTGCCACGAACCATCCAGTTCTTTTAAGAAATCGTTGCCTACTTCAGTACTTGTGTAATACTTTCTAGGAGGTCCTTGTGTCGACTCTTCCCATCTGTAGCTTAATAAACCAGCATTTTTAAGTCTGGTAAGTAAGGGATAAAGTGTCCCTTCCACTACAATCATCTTGGCCTCTTTTAGCTCCTTAATGATATCGGATGCATAAGCATCACTTTTAGAGAGAATGGAAAGAATACAATATTCCAGCACTCCTTTTCGCATTTGGGCTTTTGTATTTTCTATCTTCATACTTGGAATATTTTATACTGTTTATATTCTTGATCTGATATTTCCAGGAAAATTCCTGAAGTTTTTAGATCTTTTCTTTTTCGTAATTGTTGTTGTGTTTTGCTTTGTTGCAATTGAATCCTGGCAAACTTCACATTTTTCAGATCTTATGCTATCTGTTGATTCTTCAATTGAACTACTACTTGAACTTCCAGAAACAATGTCTTTACATACTTTAAGGTTCTCCTTAAAAATCAATATCCCATTATCCAAATAGCCTTTTTCATTTGTGATTTCGTCTTCAGGAGAATCTTCAGAATTGTTTGCCGAAGGAATCACATTTGCAACCGATATTAGAAATTGATCCATTTGTAAGATTTGAGCCTTAGACTCAATGGAGATGGTCATGACTGTAAGTAACAGTATTGTGATTCTCAATATTTTGTCTTTGAACAAGGATTTCATGATTACATTTTTAAATAATACTATCTCTAACCTATAAGTTTGTATTACAAATATACATAGAAAAAAAGGTAATATGCAATACATAGTACCATATTATTTGAAAATAAATCCTTAAAATGCTGGAAATCAACAATAAAAAATTTAAACTTTTTTTGTACTATATTTGGATTTCTTGAAAAAAATGAATTCAGGGTAGAGTTGAAAGGGATGAAAAAGGTATATCAGCGAAGGGAAAAATGCATAGGTTGTGCATATTGTGTGAGTATTGCGCCAGGATTTTGGGCGATGAACGAGAGAGATGGGAAATGTGATTTGCTAGGTTCACACCTTTTGAAGAAGGAGCATGTGCTCGAAATTTTTGAGGATGAGGTGGAGCAAAATAGGAAAGCTGCAGAGATTTGCCCAACTAATTGTATCAGGATAGAGTAGATTTTGTAATAAGTCAGGTGAATAAAAAAAGGAACCTTTTAAAAAGATTCCTTTTGATACTATATGAATTGAATGTTCAATTATTCTTTTGACGCTCTTTTTCTATCATGCTCCGACAGTAAGATTTTACGAAGTCTGATATTGTTTGGCGTTACTTCAACATATTCGTCACCCTGTATGTATTCCAAAGCCTCTTCCAAAGAGAAAATAATTGGAGGAGCAAGTTTTACCTTATCATCAGCTCCCGAAGAACGCATGTTGGTTAATTTCTTGGTTTTGGTCACATTCAGTACCAAATCGCCTGCACGATTGTTTTCTCCAACTACCTGACCAGCATAAATTTCAGTTTGTGGCGGTACGAAGAATCTTCCCCTGTCCTGAAGTTTATTTAATGCATAAGCAAATGTAGTTCCAGTTTCCATTGCAATTAAAGAACCATTTACACGTCCAGGAATTTCTCCTTTATGTGGCTGGTATTCGTGGAAACGGTGCGACATTACAGCTTCACCTGCTGTAGCGGTCAATATTTGGTTTCTCAAGCCAATAATTCCTCGCGAAGGAATATGGAATTCAAGGTGAACACGATCAGCCTTACGTTCCATGGTCAACATTTCACCT
Organism: Marinifilum caeruleilacunae; assembly: GCF_013141825.1. Classification (GTDB taxonomy): domain Bacteria; phylum Bacteroidota; class Bacteroidia; order Bacteroidales; family Marinifilaceae; genus Marinifilum; species Marinifilum caeruleilacunae. Next base: position 13,906 of record NZ_RZNH01000039.1, on the reverse strand, counting down.
TTGCGCTGAGTAATTAGCTCGATTGCTTTTCCTGAAACATCTTCCGGAAGATCGATGTAAAGAATCTCGATTGGCTCACATTTTTCTCCGGCAATGTCTTTAATAATTACCTGTGGCTGGCCAACTTGTATTTCGTAGCCTTCACGACGCATGGTTTCAATAAGAACCGACAAGTGAAGTACACCACGTCCGAATACATTGTATGAATCGGCCGAATTGGTTGGAACAACTCTCAATGCAAGGTTCTTTTCAAGCTCAAGTTCCAAACGGTCGATCAAGTGACGAGAAGTTACGTATTTACCATCCTGTCCGTAGAACGGAGAGTTGTTAATGGTAAATAACATACTCATTGTTGGTTCGTCGATGGCGATTGGATCCAATGCTTCCGGATTTTCGATATCGCAAATTGAATCGCCAATATCAAAACCTTCAATACCTACTAAGGCACAAATTTCGCCCGACTCCACTTTCGAAACACGTTCTTTGCCCAATCCAGAGAAAACATGAAGTTCCTTAATTCTTGATTTTTTAATGCTGCCGTCTCTTTTGGCAAGACTCACATCCATGCCTTCGCGAAGTTCACCTCGGTGAACACGACCTACTGCAATACGACCTACGTAATTAGAGTAGTCTAAAGATGTAATCAGCATTTGAGGTGTTCCATCCAAAGTTTTTGGTTCAGGAATGTATTCAATAATTGCATCTAGAATTGCAGTAATATCGGTGGTAGGTTTTTTCCAGTCTTTCGACATCCAGCCTTCTTTTGCCGAACCGTAAATGGTTGGGAAATCAAGCTGTTCTTCTGTAGCTTCCAGGTTGAACATCAATTCAAACACCTGCTCCTGTACTTCTTCGGGGCGACAGTTTGGTTTGTCAACCTTGTTTACCACTACAACTGGTTTCAATCCCAATGCCAAAGCTTTGGACAATACAAAACGAGTTTGAGGCATGGTTCCTTCAAAGGCATCTACCAATAGAAGAACACCATCGGCCATATTTAATACACGCTCAACCTCTCCACCAAAATCGGAGTGACCAGGTGTATCAATAATATTAATTTTTACATCCTTGTATTCAAGAGATACGTTTTTCGATAAAATGGTAATACCTCTCTCTCTTTCCAGATCATTGTTATCCAGGATTAAATCGCCTGGATTTTCATTCTTTCTAAAAATGTTGCTGTGCATTATCATCTTATCAACCAAAGTTGTTTTTCCGTGGTCAACGTGAGCAATAATTGCAATGTTTCTTAGTTTCTTCATCTCGTATCTTCTTTATGACTCTCTGTCTTGCAAATCTGTCTAAATCATTAATCTCGGGATTTCCTATAGTAAAGTTTATCCCAGAAAAAGTCAAGATTCAATCTCATGTTTTTGAAATAATTGTGACTGAATCGATTGCGCTGTTAAAAATGCGGCTGCAAAAGTACGGTTTATTTTTGGGATTAAATCCTTTTGGAAGGAATAATTTATAAATGGCGAAAAGTACAACTTAACTTATTGCTTTATTAAAATTAACTTAACAGATCATGCTGGATATTCGCATAGATTTGCAGGTGTGAAAACAAGGGAATGTAATTTAGAATCAAATCAATTAAGGCTGCGATAAAAAGAAAAAACAGTACCTTCGCAGAATTATTGGCGAATTCGAGACTTTCATTGTTTTGTACATGAAGTGGAATTGCTTTTAAACTAAATGTTTGGGAGGTTTTTGATTGTGGAAATTGAATAAAAAATATTATCTTCCGAATCCTAATTTTTAAAAGTGATGAACTTATAATTCGATAAAATTTTACATGTTTTTTGAAAAAAATTGCCTCGATTTTTAATCATCTAAATATTTTTTCGACGAACATACTTTTTTATCGGATGAACCTTAAACAAATGATTGTTGATTATTTGTTAATAAGTTTTAAACGAACCATTTTTGTAATCCTTTTCTCCAAGGAAATGTGAGATGATTTTGTAGCAAGGTTGCTACACTATTACTAACCTAACAATTCGTTTTATGAAAAATGCTATGAGAAGTATTTTGACAATGGCGGCTGTGTTAATGCTGTCCGTTGCAGCTATTGCTCAAACCACCGTAAAAGGTGTGGTCGTAGACGGAGGTTCTGGTGAGAGTTTACCAGGAGCTTCAATTGTTGTACCAGGAACAACTTCGGGTACAGTTTCAGGTTTTGATGGCTCATTTGCTTTGCAAGTGCCTCAGGGAGCATCAAAAGTTGTTGTAAGTTTTGTTGGTTTCCTAGACAAGGAAATCGCTTTATCAGGAGCTCAGGATTTAGGTGAGATTAAGCTGGAATCTGATGCTGTTGGTTTGAATGAAGTAAGTGTTATGGCATCGGTTGTAACCGACCGTCAAACACCAGTAGCTGTTTCTACAATTAGCGCTGACATCATTGAGAACAAATTGGGATCTCAAGAGTATCCAGAGATTTTGAAAACTACTCCATCTATCTATACTTCGAAAGAAGGTGGTGGATTCGGTGATGCTTCTGTTTACGTTCGTGGTTTCGACTCAAACAACGTTGGAGTATTGATTAACGGTATTCCTGTTAACGATATGGAAAATGGTAAAGTATACTGGTCAAACTGGGCAGGTCTTTCTGATGTATCAAGAACAATGCAGGTTCAGCGTGGTTTAGGTGCTTCTAAATTAGGTCTTTCTTCAGTTGGTGGTACAATCAATATCCTTACAAAATCTACCGATGCTAAAAAAGGTGGTGTTGTAAAAACTGGTATTGGTAACGATGGTTACAGAAAACAATTGTTCTCTATCTCAACAGGTATGATGGATAATGGTTGGGCTGTTACTTTATTAGGTTCTCATACTTATGCTGATGGTTATATCAGAGGTACTGATTATGATGCTTGGTCTTACTATGCGAATGTATCTAAAAAGATCAACGATAAGCACACCATGTCTTTCATGATTACTGGTGCTCCACAATGGCACAACCAGCGTGGAACAAAACATACAATTGAGCAGTACAGAAACCACAAGCACGAAGAGAAATACAACTCTGACTACGGTATCCGTGAAGGTAAAGTTTACGGTGGTGGATATGGTTACAACTACTACCATAAGCCACAGGCTCAGTTGAACCACTACTGGAACATTAACGAAGAAACTTTGATGACAACTTCGGTATATGCTTCTGTTGGTTCTGGTGGAGGTCGTCGTGTATCAGGTGAACAATCAGGTTGGTTAAGAGTAGATAGTAAAACAGGTGAAGATGATCCTAATATTCTAAGAACTGCTGATGGTTTGCTAGATTTTGATGAAGTTTCTGCAAGAAATGCTACTTATACTGCTGAAGGATCTCAGGCAATTATTGGTAACTCGGTAAACAACCACTCATGGATTGGTTTGTTGTCTTCATTAACAATGACTAAACAAGCAATTACTTATACTGGTGGTCTTGATTTAAGATATTACAAAGGTGAGCACTACAGAGAAGTAGAAGATCTTTTAGGTGGTAAATTCTTCCTTGATGATTCAAATATTAATCGTGATGCTGACACTTGGTTGAAAAAAGGTGACAAGTACTCTTACCACAATGACGGTAAAGTATTGTATACTGGTCTTTTCGGTCAGGCAGAATATGCTGGTGACAATGTAACAGGTTTCGTATCTGCTGCTCTTTCAAGAAAATCATACAAGCGTGTTGATTACTTCCAGTATGCACCTGCAGAACAGGAAACTGACTGGGAGCACTTCTTCCCATGGAACGTAAAAGCTGGTGTTAGCTATAAGTTCAACTCTATTCACTCTGTATTTGGTAACGCTGGTTACGTACAAAGAACTCCATATTTCACAAATGTATTCTTGAACTATAAGAATGATGTGAACGACGATGTGAAGTACGAAAAAATCATTACTTCGGAGCTTGGTTACAAATACACTGCTTCTAATTTCGATGCAAAAGTTACATTGTATAGAACTCAGTGGAAAGACAGAGGATTAGTTCAGACAATTGGTAGAAGTAAAGTTAATATCAGTGGATTGAACCAATTGCACCAAGGTATTGAGTTTGAAGCTAGCTACAAGCCATCTAAGAAGTTAACTATTGATGCAATGTTCTCTCTAGGAGACTGGATTTACGAAGATGATGTAAATGCTGCTGTATTTAATGAGGAAACTAATGAATTAGAAGGTGAATTTAATGCAATCATTAAAGATGTTCACGTTGGTAACTCTGCTCAAATGACAGGATCTGTTTCAGTTAGATATGAAGTATTGCCTAAGCTTACAATTAGCGGAGACTACTTGTACTATGGCAAGCACTATGCTAACTTTGATGCTACAAAGCGTGGTTTGAACTCTGTTCCTGGTGATGCTTGGGAAATGCCAGATGTTGGTTTGGTTGACCTGGGTTTCAACTACAGATTTGAAATTGCTGGTTTAAAAGCTTCTATCTATGGTAACATGAACAACGTATTCGATACTGAATACATCTCAAAAGCTCAAGATGGTACTACTCACGTATCAAGCGATGCTTTGGTTTACTACGGATTTGGAAGAAATTGGTCAACAGGTTTAAAAGTTAAATTCTAATCTAACTTGGTTTAAACTTAAAAAATAGACAGATGAAAAAATTATTATATATCGCATCGCTATTCTCATTGGTATTTACCGCTTGTGATCCAATGGAGGATGTGTATGAAGAAGTGGATAAGGCAAATGCCGATAAATTAGAAGAAGAGAGATTTTTCTCTGACAAAACTCTTATTGAAAATGGTTACGAATTAACCGATGCTGACTATGCTTTGTCGTCTGACGAAGGTGTTCAGAACTATAAGAACTTCTCTAAATACGCTCCTGTTGCTGATTTCTTGCCTGAAATCCTTGACAATATGAAATTGTATGGTGAAGCAGGTGTAGAGTACACTGTAAAATACAAGTTCTACAGAGGAAGTCTTTCTTATATCTACGATTATTTAGATTATTTGGAAGAATTGGCAGAAATGGATTCTTACACCTTAACTACTGCTGATTATGACTCAATGGGTACAGGTGATGATGAGCCAGGAAAATACAATAACTTTTCTAGCTCAACTCCAGCAGAAGATTATTTACCAAACTTCCTTTTGGGTAAATTCCCAGATGCTGAAACAGGTGATGAGCTAGCTGTTACTTATAAGTACTACGATGGCGGTGTAAGCGAGATTACTGAATTTTGGGCATTCGACGGATCGGTATGGTCAGAATCAGATAAGCAAGCTCCTGAAGTTCCAAGTGATGTAACTGTATATGAATTGACTTCTTCAGATTATGATTCAATGGGAGAAGAAAGCGGTCAGCCAGGAAGATATAACAACTTCTCTGATTCAACTCCAGCAGAAAACTACTTGTCAACTTTCTTAGGTCAGAAATTCCCATATGCATTAGATGGTGCTAAATATGCAACCATTTACAAGCATTATGCAGGTGGTGGTGTTACTGAAACAAGAATGAAAGAGTACACTTTAACTGACGGAGAATGGGTAGAGTACCAAAGCACAATTGATGCAACTTCATTGGTAGCATACAAAAACAGAGCTTGGGTATTTGTTCCACCAATCAAAATGATTGAGTCTGACAAAACAGCTACGATTACTTACACTTTAACTGATGCAGATTACGAATTGGTTGGAAACGGTAGATACAGCAATTTCGATATTCGCGAAGGAAAAGATGAAGAGTCTATTGAAGTAAGAATTGAAAAAATCACCAAGATTTTGAAAGCAAACTTCGAAGTTGCAGTTGGCGATGTTTTCGCAGTAACTTACGATTACTACGATGGATCTAACGGTAGCGCTACAATTACTCTTGAAGCTGTAGAAGATTTATAATCTTTTATCCATAAAATACAGAACCCCGGATCATATCGATTCGGGGTTTTTTATGCTTTAATATTTCGATCTAAATCGTGTTATTGTCTTATCGAATGAATTGTTCAAGTTTTATATCTTTTTAAAGTCATTACGGACGTCGAAATTCTTTAAGTGGTTCTTCTGGAATCTAAGGGTAATAACAAATCAAGGCTGTAATTCAGGATGAATGAGAAGTCTATTGATCTACAAATTAATCATGATAATGATTTCATTCTTTGGTGATTCAATATAAGATACGAACAAAAGTGTTTCTGCCTATTTACAAAATGTGAGTATTGATATTGTAGCTGAGTTGAAGTAGTTAATCTTACTGGTTTTAGTGGGTACAGGAGCAAAAAAAAGACTGCTCCGTAAAGGAACAGTCTTTTGCATTTATAAAGTCTTAAAACTTATCTTTTCAATAGTTTTTTAGTTACCCTGTTGCCATCGTTCGAAATAAAGGTAACAAAGTACATTCCTTTTGGCAGGTTCGCAATCGAGATGCGAGTATCAGGAGATTTTACTTCCATAATGTTTCTTCCCGTAAGGTTGGTAATGTGAATAGAAACCACCTTATCCATATTGGTTAATTTGATTTCTCGTGTTGCCGGATTCGGGTAGAAAGAAGGGACACCTTTAGCATATAAATCATCAATGCCGGTAATTACCTCGCTTGTGAATGTCCATGCCGTATTGTCCGAAATACCTTCATAAGCAACTCCGTTTGCACTGATAAAAGCATTGTCGTCAATCAGAATATAGTATTCTGTTGCTCCTTCCAAATCGTCAGTGATATCAACACTTACCATATCACCGTTAAAAGTAACATCAGACGAAGATGCACTAATACTTTCAACTAAGCCTGAGTTGTTGTATACATCAATATTACCATCGCCAGCCTGTACATCTTTGTCGAAAGTCAATTCCAAATCTGTTGAAATGGAAATGCCATTGCTGTCATCTTCAGGACTAAAATCAACCAAGTCAGGAGCAGTGTAAGTCGCTGTAAAGGTCCAGAATTCTTTATCTGTAATGCCATCGTATGTGTTTGAGTAAGCATCGGTAATTGCACCATTATCGATTAATACATAGTACTTAACACCCTCTTCTAGCATTGCTTCAGGATTAATTCGTACTTTGTTGCCCGAAAATGTTACTCTGTTCGAAGTTACATCTAACGACTCAAATTCAACATCAGAATCATAATTGTAAATACGAACTGTTCCCATGCCTTCTTTCACCTCTTCGTTAAAGCTAATGGTTAAATTGCTTGTAAGCGATACTGAAGTAGCTCCGTTTTCAGGTAAAAGATCATTAAATATAGGACTGCTGGAATCTGTTCCCGTCCAAATGTTTACCCATTCAGGATGATCAACAAAAGGGTTTCTATTGCCTTGAATTTCGTAAATTTTTTCGTTTCGTGCACGTTCGGCATCATCCACAGGATCCTGAGTATTCCACTCTATCAGGCTTGATAATTTTCCATGAACAGGCTTTCCGCTTCTGTAATCTGCCATATCATCAGTAACAGATAAGTTCGGTTCGCCATTTTCTCCTTTATACCTTACGGCCATATAGAAAATGATTCTGGCAATGTCACCTTTAACTTCATCGCGCGGTTCCCATGAATCGTCATCGTACTTACATTCTGTAGCTTCGTCGTGAGGCGTGCCACCATTGTCGAAAAATTTATTGCTTCTATCGGTATTTACACTTCCATCGCAAGGACGAAGCGCATGCACATCTGTTGCTGCCCCCGGATCGTCATAAGGATCGCCCAAACCATAGGATTTCGCCCAAATGTGTTCACGATTCCAATCGCTCGAAGACTTTGCTTCACTGCGTCCGGTGTAAATTAAAATTACATTGTCTGCATTGGCTGGATCTTGATCTGCTTCTTTTAAAGCTTCCCAAACATTGTACTCGTCGCCGGCCTGTTTTGTGGTGTAAGGAATAACCGTTTGCTCTTTAATAATTTCGTACAAAGCAAATTTTAATTCACCACCAGTTTTTCCAGTAGCAGACTGGTAATATTCATCAACACTTACTTGTGCAAACAGAATGCTGCTCCACAAAAGTAGTGCATGAAGAATGAAAAGAGATTTTACGCGTAAAAGTTTTGTCATATAGTATGCCTTATCAAATTTGTAATGTTTTGGTTGATAGCATAAAATGGTTGTGGTTGTATATACTACGAACAAATCACAGAAAAGTGACTGTTGTTGCACGGAATATTGAGGCCAAATTATGAAATATCTGCTAGATAGCCTTATTTTTCAATAATATTTTGATGAAAATGGCAAAAAAAATCCCGCCATAGCGGGATTAAGAAATATTAAATTTTATTTGAAGTCAATTAAGACTTTTTATTCAGTAATAATTTATCGTAAAAATAAAGTGCAATTACAGCGAATAAACCAATTGCTAAAATTACATACCAGATACTGCCTGGATGATAAGTGTTCCACAGGAATTGGGTTAATTCGGTTTGATTCATGCCCATTAATTCACCAGCTCGATTGAAATATTCGGTTGCCGAGAAATCTTTCGAAATGGCTGGAATGTCCAAGCCTCTTTTCTCAACCTCTGTTACCAGGAGATTTACCTTATCGGACATGCTACCATACACATTACCGGAAATAATACCACCAAGTGTACTACCTGCAAATACTGGCAAGAATGAACAGCCCATGTACAAACCTACCTTATCTTTTGGTGCAATTCTACCAATATACTCTGTAATTTTCGGAGAGCTAGCCATTTCACCCACCGAGAAGATGAAAATTGCTACAATCACGAACAATACATTTTGTGTGTATAATGTAAGTGCCATCCCAATGGTACAAACTAAAATTCCACCCATCATTGCCTTTAATGGCTTTAATTTCATCACGATAGATGAAATAATAATTTGGAATATAATGATGAACATGGCATCGAAATTCACAATGAACTCTGAATCCATTTGTCCATCTTTACCATAGGTTTCGGTAACCGCTGGCATAAAACCTTCAAAGAAGTTGTAAATTGAAGAGGTGTCTACCCATTGGGTAATGAATACCGGTAAGGTAAAAAACAATTGATAATACATGCTCCAAAATGCGGCAACAAGAAGAAGGAATATTACGAATTTAAAATCGCTAAGTGCTGTTCCGATATTTCTGAATACATTTCCGATTGCCTGGCCCAATGACTCTTGTTTAATCTCTCTTTCGGGTTCTTTATAGAAAAGAATCAAGATAAAGTTGACTAAAATTACAGCTGCAGAAATGTAGAAAACGGTAGTGTATCCGCTATCTTTATAAGCAAGGGTTACCAAAGGACCAATAAATGCACCAACATTAACCATCATGTAAAAAATTCCAAACCCAATAGATGAGGTTTCTTCGTCGGTAGTTTTGGCAACAGTTGCCGAAATAATTGGTTTAAAAAGTGCAGCACCTAATGCCAAATACAAATACATGGCAAAAACGCCTGCAAAGGTGTTGAATAATGGCAATGCAATAAAAGCGGTACTGTATACCACAAAGGAAATGCCCAATACCTTTTTATATCCATATTTATCTGCAATTGCACCTGTAATTACTGGAAGAAAGTACAAAATACCTGTACCTACACCCATGATGATCCCTTTTTGTGCCTGCGATAATCCAAGGGCTCCTATATCGGTCGAACCAGTAAGGTAATTGGCAAATAACATGAAAAAGCCGTACCAGGCCCATCTTTCGAAAAGCTCAATTGTGTTTGCTACCCAAAAGGTTCTTGGGAATTTTTTAAATACTTTAACGATACTCATTACTTTTATTTTTTTGGTTGTGTTAGTTGCTTAAAATTTAATTACAATTCCATTTCCATTGAAGATCACCCTTTGGTTCTTCCGCTTGTGAAAATAAAGGCCTGCAAAATAGCCAATTCCTCCACCCAAAACAACATCTGAGAACCAGTGTCGGTTTCGATACATTCTGGCCAAACTTACCGATGCTGGAATTACGTATATCCACTTGCTGTATTCTTCGGCAAATGGAGTGAACACAGACCATGCCACAAATGCATGACCCGAGGGAAAAGATTTACTATTGTTGTCTTTTCCTCCAAAAGCATCGAAATGCATATTGCCATGCATTTGATCGGGGCGTGAACGTCCTGCCAAAATCTTGATGCTTTCGGTTAATATGGCTCCTGTAGCCAATGCTTTGGCTGAGTTTAATGCGGTGTTCGAAAGGCGTTCATCTTTAATAATTGTGCCAATGGCCCAGGTGGCTACTATCGATGGTGCTATTATTTTCTTTTCACCAAATTCATTGAAAAAATCGGTATACTTTTCCGCAGCTGAACTTTGATTGTCTTTGATTCTGTCATTTGCCCATTCATCAATTAAGAATGCGCCTCCTAATAAACCACCAAAAACAATGAGGTTTTTGCTGCTAAACACTTCTTTGCCCAAACCGGGATTTAGGATGTTTCGGGAGTTTTTAAAATAAGGAATAGAATCTTTCTGATTCAATTCAAATGCCTTCGATTGTATGGATATCAGCAGAAGCAATATGAGTGGTAAAAGCTTATTTTTCACAGGTTAAATTTTAGAATCCAACAAAAATAAAAGATTTTTTGAATAGGAGGGAGGACTTATGCAAAAAGCCACCCGAATTGGATGGCTTTTAATTGTATCAGATAGAGGTTTATTATTCTGCCTGTTGGATGTATTCCCTTGGACTCATGCCAGTTTTCTTTTTAAAGAGCTTGCTAAAATAAGGAGCATGTTCGAAGCCCAAATCAAAGGCAACCTGGCTAATTCCACCTACCGAATTTAGCAGGTCAGTCTTGGCTTTTTCTATCACAAAAAAATGGATGTGATCAAGTGCATTTCGGCCTGTTTCTTTCCGGAGAAGGTCGCTTAAATAGTTGGGCGACATTTGAAGTTCTTCCCCGCAGTATTTCACACTTGGTATGCCTAGTTCCAATTGTTTGTTCTGATTGTAATAGTCCTTTAAAAGCTTTTCGAAACGACTTACAACATCTTTATTAAGATTCGTTCGGGTATAGAATTGTCGATCGTAATATCGTTTACTGTAGTCAAGCAATAATTTCAAATTTGTAATGATTAGTTCATTACTGTGTTTGTCTATAATGTGAGTGTACTCTTGTTCGATGGTTTGAACGATATTGAGAATAAACTTTTTCTCTTTATCTGAAAGAAAAAGAGCTTCGTTAGCATCATAGGAAAAGAATGAATATTCATCAATTTTATCACCCAATTCTGTTTTTCGAATCAAATCGGGATGAAAGCTTAAGGACCAACCTTTATCGTTATAATTTTTGTATGATCCATCGCTGTAAAATACTTGCCCGGGTTTTAAAAAAATAAGAGATCCCTCCTGAAAATCATATGAACTTCGACCATAACCTAACTTTCCTTCGGCATTTTCTTCAAGAACGATCTGGTACAATTCGAGAACATATTTTTTATCAAGCGAATTGCAGCACGATTTGCCTGGTTTGCTTAGGTCAAAATAATCGATGGAAATTAAAGGGTGGGAGGGTTTATTGGTGCCCATTAATTCGTTAAGCTGTGTAATTGTTTTGATGAAAACGATATCTCTCATGACTTGTACTTCTTTCCTTATTATACAAATGTATTGAATTCTTCCAACTTAAAATTGATTGATTTTACTGATTTCCTGATACAGATTACAGAATTGGCATATCTCTGTTTTCTTGAAGTTTTATCTAAGTCTCAGCTGTTTCATACGCATCTGTAATCTGTATCTGACAAACTATGATCTGTATAAGTTCAAGGGCAGGATAGACTCTAATTTTGCTCATACAATCAAAAACAGTGAATGTGTAGTTTTTTTGATGTTGGTATATAATGAATTAGAACATAACAAAGGAGTAAAAAAAATGGCAAAAAGAGTAGCGATTCTAGTGGTGAACCCTGTAAATGGGATGGGACTGTTTCAGTACCTGGAATCATTTTATGAAAAAGGGATTTCTTACAAAACTTTTGCAGTGGCAAAATCAACGAAAGTAAAAACCAATTCGGGCATAACATTCGAAACCGATGATATTGTTGCAAACCTTAAGGAGCAGGTTGAAGAATTTGATGCATTGGTTTTTGCATGTGGAGATGCAATGCCAAAGTATTTGCAGGAAGGAGGAAATGACTGTTACGATGAGATGTTAGAGCTGATGAAAAGTTTTAGCGATAAAGGTAAAATTATGGCTGGTCATTGTGTGGCTGGACTTCTTTTTGATGGATTAGAAGCAGCCAAAGGAAGTACCATTGCGCTCCACCCTTACATTAAGGATATGGTGAAAAATGTTAAGGGTAGTAGTCAGGAAATTGAGGTAGACAGAAATTACTACACTGCTCAAACGGAGAAATCTTTGCATTTGTTACTACCCAAATTAGTTGAAATATTAAATTAATTATGAAAATGAAAGCACATATGAAACAAATCGTTGTGGCAGTTTTTGCACTAATGCTAAGTGTATCTGCATACGCAAAAAAAGAAAATTCAAAAGAAACATTTAATGGTAAAACACTTGTTGAATTATCAGACGAGAGAAGAACAAAACCACTTGCAGATCATAATGGAGACGAGCATTTGTTGCTATTCTTAGAGCGAGAAATTATGCGTTTGTTTGAGGAAGGTAATCTTGATAAAGCATTTACTTATCTGACAGAAAATGCTATGGTAAATCCTCCCGGAGTAGAAGCTATTTTTGGAAGAGAAAACCAAAAGATGATGTTTAAGGAGCTACTTACAATGGAAGGTTTTGAATTAAGCTGGGAGCCAATACAAGCACATGTAGGCGAAGGAGCAAAAATGGGATATGTATACGGATTGGTACGATGGAAAATGCCAAATGAGAAGGTAAAGCTTGGAAAATATATCTCAATTTATGTGAAGAAAGATGGGAAATGGTTGAATGAAGTGGAGATGCGAAATATTATCGCAGAAGAGAAATAGCAGAGATTAAAAATTTCTTTTAAATAAACCTTAGCCAGTGCGATAAAAATTGCACTGGCTAAGTTATTTTTATAAATAGTTTTGGAGTTGGTTGAATCTTCAAGAAATAAAATTGCTAAAGGTAAATTATAATGCAAACAGTCGAATATCGAAAATCTGATATCCTGGTAACAGAAAAAACTGCCAGAAGTATCCTTTCCAATTCAAAAGTTCATACTTATGCATTAAATGCTTATAACGGGTGTGAGCATGCTTGCTCTTATTGTTATGCCAGGTTCATGATGAAGTACACAAAGCATGAGGAGCCTTGGGGACAATTTGTAGATGTAAAAACAAATGCTGCAGAATTATTAAAAAAAGAAGTTCTAAAGAAACAAAAAGGGAAGGTGTGGATTAGTGGCACTTGCGACCCATATCAGCCACTAGAAAAGGAATATGAAATTACCAGGGCTTGTTTGCAGGTTTTGGCAGAGAAGGATTGGCCTGTTATTATTCAAACTCGCTCTCCTCTGGTTTTGCGAGATCTGGATCTGTTTCAACAATTCACTAAAATCGAAATTGGATTATCTATACCAACGGGGAACGATCGTGTAAGAGAAATTTTTGAGCCATCGGCACCTGTAATTGATGAGAGAATTAAGGCTTTGAAAGAATTGCATGTTGCCGGACTAAGAACTTATGCCATGATTGCTCCTCTTCTTCCAAGAACCGAAAACCTGGTAACAAGTTTGGAAGGAGTGGTTGATTATATCATAGTAGATAAGTTGAATTATCATTATGCCGATCATATTTTTAAGAAGCTAAATAGAGAGCAGTATCTGAGAAAGGAATACTTCAGGCAAGCGGCAAATTGCATTCAGGCCGAATGTAAGAAACGCAGTATTGAATGTCGTATTGTATTCTAAAATCATGATACGAAAAAAGCCGACACTGTCCCACAAAGTGTGTAAATGAAATTTTAGAGGGTTAGGCGTTGAGCCTGACCCTTTCTTCAAATATAGTTAAAAACTGATTTAAGATCACTCCCCAGTTTCTGATTGGCATCGTCCATTTCTTTGTAGCTTCCCTTGTAGC
>NZ_RZNH01000187.1 GCF_013141825.1 Marinifilum caeruleilacunae | reverse complement strand
GTATTTGTGTGTGTTTGGGAGTCTATGAGTAATTGGCKACAGAAGTAAAATCGTTAGAAAGAAGGAAAGGAAGCAATTGATAGAAGGAGAGGAATTTAGGAAATGAGGGATTCCAATGTCAAGATATGGCAAAAACCTTGTGCATTATATAATCGTGGAACACGACGATCAACGCGGCCAAAAGCCGATCGACGACGACGACGAAAAAAATTTTTATTACCACTGTTCCTTCACCTTCGAAACTTTTTTTCGGGCGACGGCTTTCTTGTTGGCCCCAGCTGTTTGCGCTGTGCG
>NZ_RZNH01000186.1 GCF_013141825.1 Marinifilum caeruleilacunae | reverse complement strand
GCAAACTTTTTTTACACAAAAGACTCAAATCTTATTTCACAGGGTAAAGGTAATTATATTTTGTTTTGCTACTTAGCTCGGCAATTATTCCGCCGTAAGGATAATAGGCTGTTTCCTGTATTACATTTTCTTCCTCGTCAACCACTACACGGGTATGCCCCAAGTGGTCTTTTAGGGTGTAGTAATAAGTTCCAAAATCGCTTTTCTTGCTTTTTGTTGCAGCTGTAGGCTCATAGTAACCTTCTTCGGTAAATATTTTATTCAACTGTCCGTTCACAAACAAAAACTCACCCTGGTAGTCTATGCGCTTTACTTCGTTATCGTCTTCGTCGTAAAAACTTCTTCTCAGCAATGTTCCATCGGCCAAATACTGGTTTACAATTTTTCCTTGTCCTT
>NZ_RZNH01000038.1 GCF_013141825.1 Marinifilum caeruleilacunae | reverse complement strand
TTTTTCATCAATGGAAAAAGTAYGAGCCCYTGCGGCTTGAGCAGTTATTGGCATCCTTTCTTTTMTCCTTAGATGAGAAAAGAAACAAAAGAATCAAGCCAATCGGATGCTGCTCGCCTTTTCATGGCATCGGTCTGCCCCGCATCGCGCCCGATCGGCACCTCCCGCTCGAAATTTATCYCCTAAGATTCATTAAATGTTATTTATAGAGAAGGTCGTCTCTTAAAAGCTTGCAGTCTCATCCGGGCATTGGAAGTTCAGAGCAATTAGGTGCAGTAAACTATTAGTAAGGAGGGGAAGTTTCGAACTTGCTTCGAAAATCACCCCACCGCACTTATAGTTTTCAAGAATAAGTGATTTGAACTTACACGCCCTAGATTTTTTGCTTACTTTTTCATCAATGGAAAAAGTATGAGCCCTTGCGGCTTGAGCAGAAGTGATAATCTTTCTTTTCTCCATAAATGAGAAAAAAACAAAAAAAGCCCGATCAATCGACCGGGCTTTTCAATATCTGAATTTTCAATTATTCTTTTCTATAATCCAATCCAAGCTCAACCATTTGCTCATCGGCAATGGTAGAAGGTGAGTCGATCATTACATCGCGTCCCGAGTTGTTTTTAGGGAATGCAATTACATCGCGAATGGATTCGATTCCTGCAAACAATGATGCCAAACGGTCGAAACCGAAAGCAATACCACCATGAGGAGGCGCACCATACTGGAATGCATCCATTAGGAAACCAAACTGAGCTTGCGCTTCTTCGTCGGTAAATCCAAGATGCTTGAACATTTGTGCCTGCAATTCTGTATCGTGAATACGAATAGAACCACCACCAATTTCAACACCATTAATAACAAGGTCGTAAGCATTGGCACGTACTTTTCCAGGATCGCTTTCCAACATGTGGAAATCGCTCGCTTTTGGAGAAGTAAATGGGTGGTGCATTGCGTGGAATCTTTTTGAATCCTCATCCCATTCCAATAGTGGGAAGTTCACAACCCACATTGGCTTGAATACCGAGTTATCGCGTAAGCCCAACTGAGTACCCATTTCCAAACGCAACTCGCAAAGCTGCGATAAAGTAGCCGATTTGTCACCTACCAAAACAAGGATCAAATCACCCGGCTTCGCATTACAAGCTTCTGCCCATTTCTGAAGATCTTCGGCGCTGTAAAACTTATCTACCGATGATTTAAATGAACCATCTTCGTTGTATTTCACATACACCAAACCTTTGGCTCCAATTTGCGGACGCTTCACAAAGTCGGTTAATTTATCCAACTGCTTACGTGTGTAAGTTGCACATCCTTCAGCACAAATTGCACCAATGTATTCAGCTTCGTCGAATACTTTAAAGTCGTTTCCTTTTGCGATCACACTAAGATCTACAAATTTCATATCGAAACGAATATCTGGTTTATCGCTACCATACCATTCCATTGCATCGGCATACTCCATGCGTGGGAATTTGTAGTCGATATCCACATTTTTAAGTTTTTTGAACAAGTGCTTGGTCAATCCTTCGAAAGTATCAAGGATATCGTCTTGCTCTACAAATGCCATCTCGCAGTCAATCTGTGTAAACTCAGGCTGACGGTCGGCACGTAAATCCTCATCGCGGAAACATTTTACAATCTGGTAGTAACGGTCGAAACCCGAAATCATCAGCAATTGCTTAAACACCTGTGGAGACTGTGGCAAAGCATAAAACTCGCCCGGATTCATTCTCGATGGAACGATAAAGTCACGTGCTCCTTCTGGAGTCGACTTGATCAATACAGGAGTTTCCGTTTCGATAAAGTTCAACTGGTCAAGATAGTTACGAACTTCGATACCCATTTTATGACGCATCACAAGGTTTTCGCGAACGCAAGAACGACGCAAATCAAGGTAACGATATTTCATTCTCAACTCATCACCACCATCGGTATCATCTTCAATTGTGAATGGAGGCAAAGCAGATTTGCTTAACACATCAAGTTTTTCAGCGATAATTTCTACATCACCAGTAGCTATTTTGCTGTTTTTGCTTTCTCTTTCGGCAACTTTACCTGTAATCGCAACAACGAATTCACGACCCAGTTTACGAGCTTGCTCGCACAATTCAGCATTTGTTTCCATATTGAAAACAAACTGTGTAATTCCGTAACGATCTCGAAGATCGACGAAAGTCATTCCACCCAAATCGCGTGCTTTTTGCACCCAACCACTTAATGTTACCGTTTCGTTTACATTCTCAATTCTTAAATCTCCGCAAGTATGAGTTCTGTACATCTTATACCAATTAATGAATTAAACTAGCTTATGGCCTTTAGCCAATAGCATTTAGCATTAAAATTCTACACCAGTTATTTTAAATCCTGTGCTCAATTCGTGAATCGAGTTCATTCTTTGTCACTGGTTTTGTTAACTTTGCGAAAATACTAACAATTTGTGAAACTGAATAGCTTTCATTAACAGATTTGTAAAAAAGATTTTCTATGAATTCGACCGATGCAATTACACCATTTTCTGATGAATATTTTATGAAACAAGCCATGCAGGAGGCCTACAAAGCCTTTGAGGCCGACGAAATTCCTGTGGGAGCTGTAATTGTAAGCAATAATCGAATCATTGCCCGATCGCACAACCTTACCGAGCGCCTGAACGATGTAACTGCCCATGCCGAAATGCAAGCCATTACAGCAGCAGCCAACTATTTGGGTGGAAAATATTTAAAAGATTGCACCCTTTATGTAACATTGGAACCTTGCAACATGTGTGCAGGTGCTTTGGCATGGTCGCAAATTACCAAAATTGTGTACGGAGCCGGCGACGAAAAAAGAGGTTTTTCGAGATTTTCGCCCTCTCCCCTTCATCCACGTACCGAAGTAATATCAGGAATACTGGAAGAAGAAAGTGCTGAACTCATTAGAAGTTTCTTTGCAAAAAAAAGAAATTAGGTTCAAAAAATCCAAACAGATCATAAGCCATTTACAAAAAAAGATTACTTTTGTTCTCGATTTCAAGATTTCGGGCAAATTAAATTTGCCCCTAAAGAATTGAAAGCAACTACTTCCAACCAATTTTAAAATCCATTCTCTTTTTTTAGAAAGCGAGTAAAGCGTAATGCTACTACTGTGTAATTATAATTATGCAGAAAACTGTTATCTTTATTAGTAAATATTTAAAAGAGGATATACCATGAGTGCACACAACGAAGCAAAAATGGGCGAAATTGCCGAAACTATACTTTTACCAGGCGATCCATTACGAGCAAAATACATTGCCGACAACTTTCTGGAAGATGTTGTTTGTTACAACAAAGTAAGAAACATGTTGGGTTTCACAGGAACTTATAAGGGGAAAAGAGTATCGGTTCAGGGAACAGGAATGGGAATTCCTTCGATCTCTATCTACACTCATGAGTTGATTAACCAATATGGTGTTAAAAACCTAATTAGAATTGGTACTTGTGGTTCTTTTAACCATGATGTTCACGTTCGCGATGTAATTTTATCGATGACTTCGTGTACCGATTCTTCTATCAATAAGAATATTTTTAAAGGAATGGATTATGCTCCTTGTGCTGATTTTGGCTTGTTAAGCGATGCACACAAGGCTGCTGTTGAAAAAGGTGTGAATGTTAAAGTTGGATCTACTTTAACTTCTGATGTTTTCTATCACGATCTTGACAACAATCCTGAACCATTTAAACTTTGGGCAGATTACGGAGTATTGGCTGTAGAAATGGAAGCTACTGCTTTGTATACTTTGGCTGCTCGTCATAATGCTAAAGCTCTTGCTATTATGACTGTAAGCGACCATATCCTTACAGGCGAAGAAACAAGTGCTGAAGAGCGCCAAACCACATTGAATACAATGATTGAAATTGGTTTGGAAACTGCAATTAGGCAATAATTTAGATCAGATACATTTTTATGTACGGGATGGAGGAGCTATCGGGGCTCCTCTTTCTTTTTTTACCCCTGCTCTCAAGAATTTAAAATCACAAAAAAGCCCATATCTTTTCAGACACGGGCTAGCTTTATATTGAATTAATTACTATTCTTTGATAGTAAATCCTAATTCTTGCATCTGCTCCCAAAAATTCGGGTAGGATTTTTTCACCACTTCCGGATCATCAATGGAAACATCATCTCTTAGCATTGCCACGGGTGCAAATGCCATGGCCATTCTATGGTCGTGATAGGTTTCGATCACAATCTTCTCATCCTCCTCTTTTCTTTCACCATCCCAGGCCAACTCACCTTCTGCCGGTTCGTGAAGCACGTAACCCAACTTGCCCAGTTCAGTAATCAAGGCATAAATTCTATCTGTTTCTTTAATCTTTAGGGTTTCTAAACCTTTAAAATGGAAAGGAATTCCTTTCAGGCAGGAACAAACTGCAAAAGTTTGAGCCAAATCGGGCATTTGCAAGAAATCAAAAACCAACTTTTTGCAATCGCTCTCTTTTTTCTCAATAAACATTCCTCGTTTCGAGAATTGCGTTTTCACACCCAATTTTTCGAATACTGGCACCAAGCCCGAATCGCCCTGGAAACTTCTTCTTCTCAATCCATCCAAATACAATTTACCTTCGGCAGCCAGGGCCATAAACGACCACCAGTACGATGCACCCGACCAATCGCCCTCAACCGTATACGGAATGCAGTTGTAGCTCTGCTTGGCAACGTAAATTTCCTGACCTTTAAACTCCGATTTCACACCAAACTCCTCCATAATATTCAGGGTCATTTCGATGTAGGAACGCGAAACAATATCTCCCTTCAGCTTAATGCGCAAACCACTTTCCAATGTTGGTGCAATTAATAAAAGAGCCGAAATGTATTGCGAGCTGGTATCTCCTTTTAGCTCTACTTCCTTACCGGTGATATTGGAACCAAAAATCTTTAGAGGCGGATATCCCTCTTTTTCCAGGTAAGAAATTTGTGCGCCCAAAGAGTTCAGCGCATCCACCAAAACACCAATGGGTCTTTCCTTCATACGATCGGAACCGGCTAGGGTCCATTCTCCTACAATTTTCGACAAATAAGCCGTAAGGAAACGCATGCTTGTTCCCGCATGTCCAACATCAAAAGTATTGGTATTCGATAACAAGATTTTTTGCATGACTTTCGAATCGTCGCAATCCGAAAGGTTTTTAATCGACTCAAAACTATAGCTCAAGGCATTAATAATCTGAACTCGATTCGAAATACTTTTCGATGATGGAAGTACAACTTTTCCTTCCAGAACTTTATTGGGTTTAGAAATGGAGTATTGCATTTTCTATTGCTTTCCTGGTTAAAAAAATAGGCCAACAATTAAAATGATTGTTGGCCGACATATCATTAAAAGTACAATACTTTAAAAATGGAATAAAGAATCTACTTCGAATTCGGTATTTAGCTTATCGCGACCTTTTAGGAAGTCAAGCTCTACAAGGAAATTTACAAAAGCTTTGTTCACGCCACATTTCGATAGCAGGTTGATAGAAGCTGCTGCTGTACCACCAGTTGCCAACAAATCGTCGTGCAACAATACCACATCGTCTTCGTTCAATGCATCCTGGTGGATGTGAATTTCGTCGGTACCATACTCTAAGGTATATTTTTCGGAATAAGTGGCTGCAGGAAGCTTACCTGGCTTACGAATTGGTACAAAACCAGCATTTAATTTGTATGCCAATACAGTTCCCAAAATAAAACCACGACTCTCCAAACCAACTACTTTGGTAATTCCCCTGTCCTTATATTGTTCGTATAATGTTTCTACCAATGTTGCCAAATGCTTTTCATCTTTCAACATTGTAGTAATATCTTTAAAAACGATTCCTTCCTTTGGGAAGTCAATCACATCTCTGATTGAATCTTTTGCTTCTTGAAGTCTTGCTTCCATTTTTAGTTATTTTTCTTAGAGTAAACGCTCTTTTCCGCATTATCGACAACACGCAACAATCCGGAAGGAGTGGAACATTCACCCCCTCATCACTTAATTATTCGAAATATTTACTTGATAAAGTGTGGGATAATCCCGGGTAAAAATAGAAAAGTCCGTTTAAATAAACATGCTAAAATGAAAAAATCGTTCAATCTTTTTACAGATATTTAATTTCACACTATCAACTACATTCCTGAATATATTTTTCCTCCTCTTCTTGCCTGATATTTATTAGTTCTTACCTTTGAATTAGAATTCGAATTACACCTACAGCATATGACAATCAACAATCAAAATCGCGCAAGCTGGATCAAACTTTTTTATTATCTGGTTACATTTTCGTACCTGGCCAGCATTGTTTTGCTTCTGTATTTGAACATTAACAAACCTTTTATCACCATAGGAATTATAAGCGTAGTATTCTTTACTGTCATCATTTTTAGCCTGCATCTCAACTTCAACTACATTATCTATAAGGAAGGCGACGATAAAGTCATTCTTAGGTATTATCCGCTTCATCCTTTTCACGATAATTTCAAATCCATAGAAATTCCGAAAAACGCTTTGGCAAAGTTCGAAATCGAAAAGAAGACTTTTGGCTTAAAACCAAATCTTACCTTGTTTCAAATTACAGATAGAGGAGTTGCCAAGTACCCGGCGGTTTGTTTGTCGGCACTTTCAAAATCCGAAAAGGAGAAAATAATCGCCTCTCTTTCGAGATCAAGCGTAGAAAAATAGTTCTCGCGCACACTAATACATACATTATATCGTTAGTCAAACGATTAACAAATACGATTAAGATGAAACGAGCATGATTATTTTGATCTTGCGACTTCCATCTGGCAAAAAGTAAGAAAATTATAAACAGATGAAATTAAAATCTCTGATAGCAGTTTTGCTATGCACATTATCCTTGCAGACCATTGCTCAAGACAAGGATCTTAGATTAAACATTGGTATTCCTTTGGGGAAATATGGCAAATTTGACCACAACTTTGCAGGTTCAGATGAAAGCAACTCCCCTTCCATATTAATACAGCTTGAAAAAGAGTGGAAAGATAATTTAAGTATTGGTGCCTATATTGGCTATGCGGGCCAGAAGCATGAGTACAATTTTGGTCACAGCGAAACAAGTTTCAATTTCTACAGATTTGGGAGTGTACTTACCTATGAGTTGAACGATTGGTTGAACGATATGAACATTTCTACCGGCTACGATGTTGACTTGTACACTTCGGTAAAAGCGGGATTAACCCTGGAACACAAAAAGTTTGAAAACCTGGAGCCCGATGCGAGTTCGAATCCTGTTTATTCCGATAACACTTCCAACGATTTGTTGTTCGACCTGGGAATTGTGCTGGGTGCGCGTTACCATTTTTCCAACCAGTTTGGCTTGTTTACAGAGCTTGGATGGGCCAATGCCGGATTTTTAACCATCGGAACCACTTTTACTTTATAAATATTTTGTAAATTCAACTCCATACAATTGTATTCCTATATAATAATGTATGGACAAAATTTATAAACTAGCATTAAGTTTTATCAATGGCTTTGGTCCGGTTACCATTAAAAAAGCCATTGCCTATACCGGGAGTTTGGAGGCTTTCTTTAGCGAAAAGAAACAGAATCTCACCAAAATTCCCGGAATTGGCCATGCAATTATTCAGAAACTAGATAGAAAATCAGCTCTTCTTCATGCCGAGGAAGAGCTTCGCTTTATCGAAGAGAACGAAATTGAACTGGCTTTCTACCTCGATAAAAATTATCCACAACGATTACTCAACTGTTACGATTCTCCTTGCATACTATATTATAAAGGAAATGCAGATTTTAATGCCAGCAGACAAATTAGTATTGTAGGCACCAGAAATGCCAGTGATTACGGCAAAGAGCAATGCCTGAAGCTAGTAAAAGACTTGTCGGCCAAATCGGTAAAAACAAGCATTATCAGCGGATTGGCCTATGGCATAGACATTTGCGCACACAAAGCGGCTATGCAAAATCAGCTTCCCACCCTGGCAGTGGTTGGGCATGGTTTTCACCAGATGTATCCTGCACAGCACAAAAAATACGCCGAGGAAATCATTCATAATGGTGGTGCCATAATCAGCGAGTTTCATTCGAAAAGTAAATTCGATCCCAAAAATTTTGTACGTCGCAACAGAATCATCGCAGGCATGTCTGACGCATGCATTGTAATCGAATCGGCACGAAAGGGAGGATCGCTGCTTACTGCCGAAATTGCAAACTCCTATAACAGGGATGTTTTTGCCTACCCCGGGCGATCTGGCGACAGGTTTTCGGAAGGCTGTAATTTCCTGATAAAGACCAACCAGGCACACCTAATGGATACTTGTAAAGACCTCGACTATGTTTTGGGTTGGGAAGATGAACCCAAGGCAGCACAAGGGATACAGGCCAAACTCTTTGTTGATTTAAGCGAAGAAGAGGAGGCAATTATTGCTGTTCTGAAAAAATCAGAAAAAACATCCATCGACATCATTTGTGTGGAATGTTCATTCCCGATGAGTAAGGTGTCAAGTTTGCTCTTAAAATTAGAATTTGATGGCATTGTTTCCTCTCATCCGGGAAAAATCTACTCCCTAAATCCATGAAAATTGTCATTTTTTACGCCTTCATGTTGTAGAACAGAAGTCTTCAGTTTGCATCTACCTCATTTTCTGCACTTTAAAATTTACGAAAACGTTGTAAAAAAAATAAGCATTTAATTTGTGGTTCTTAAAATTTGTATACATTTGACACCAAGAACTAATAATTAAAACACAACAAACAATTTTAATTTCATAACAAGTTTGGATATGGAAGCAAAAATAATTGAATTCATGGATAGCCTTAAGGCTACAACTCCAGGTGAAGCGGAGTTCCATCAGGCAGTACAAGAAGTAGTAGAAACTGTATGGGAAACTTATGATTCTAACCCTAAGTACAAAGCTGCTAAGATTCTTGAAAAAATGTGTGAGCCTGAGCGCGTAATCATGTTCCGTGTACCATGGATCAACGACAATGGCGAAGTAGAAATCAACCGCGGTTACCGTGTTGAATTTAACAGTGCTATCGGACCATACAAAGGTGGATTACGTTTTCACCCTTCGGTAACTTTAAGTGCGTTAAAATTCTTAGGTTTCGAACAAACTTTCAAAAACTCATTAACTACTCTACCTATGGGTGGTGGTAAAGGTGGTTCTGACTTCAACGCTAAGGGAAGATCAGATAACGAAATCATGCGTTTTTGCCAAAGCTTCATGACTGAACTTTGTAAGCACATTGGTCCTAACACTGACGTACCTGCTGGTGATATTGGAGTTGGTGGTCGTGAAATCGGTTACATGTTCGGTCAATACAAGAGAATCCGTAACGAATTTACTGGTGTATTAACTGGTAAGCCACTTGAGTTTGGTGGATCATTGATTCGTCCGGAAGCTACAGGTTTCGGTGCTGTTTATTTTGCTCAGCACATGGTTGCAGAAAACAACGAAACTTTAGAAGGTAAAACTGTTGCTCTTTCAGGTTTCGGTAACGTAACTTGGGGTGCTGCTCTTAAATTACACGAGCTAGGTGCTAAAGTTGTTACTGTATCAGGTCCTGACGGATATGTATACGACAAAGAAGGTTTAGATGCTGAGAAGATTGAGTACTTATTGGATCTTCGTGCTTCAAACAACGACGTTGTAGCTCCTTACGCTGAAAAATTCGGTGCTGAATTCTTCGCTGGTAAGAAGCCTTGGGAAGTTAAGTGTGATATCGCTTTCCCATGTGCTATTCAGAACGAGTTGAACGAAGAAGATGCTAAGCAACTTGTTGCTAACGGTTGTAAATACGTGGTAGAAAGTTCTAACATGGGTTGTACTGCTGAAGCTCTTGCTTACTTGGTTGAAAATGCTGCATTTGCTCCTGGTAAAGCTGCTAACGCTGGTGGTGTTGCTGTTTCTGGATTGGAAATGTCTCAAAACTCATTGCGTTTCAACTGGTCAGCTGAAGAAGTTGATGAGAAATTGGGTCGTATCATGAAAGATATTCACGATACTTGTGTACGTTTCGGTAAAGAAAACGGTCACATCAACTACGTTAAAGGTGCTAACGTTGGTGGATTCGTTAAAGTTGCTGAAGCTATGCTAGCTCAAGGTTGCGTATAATACAAAATCACGCCTAAAACCTGAGTTCGATTTAAAATATTCGACACAGAAAGTCATATTTGTTCAAGGTTTGATTTAAAAATTATAAAAGAATACTGGTGTATTTTGCAGAATTTTTAAAGCGAAAATTGAATGAAGATGACTTCCTAACAGGTTTCTCGATTTTTTGCATAAATCGCTTCATATTTTTTTGAATTATCCCGATAGTTCTTCAAAAATCTGAATCAATTTCTACTAAAAAATCATAGAATCTGTGTACATATTTTAAATCGATCTCAGGTTCATATATAAAGAAGCCGGCTCTGCCGGCTTTTTTTTCAACCAATTGGCAGGTGTAAAAAGCAAAATCCCCTCTCCCGCGAACATTCGACTACACTCAATCTTTGATTCCCTTTGTATTCCAGTTTCGATTCAATAAGTTTGCACAAAAAGTAAAGAGCATGAATCTAATCGATACACATTCACATATCTATTCCAAGGAATTCAATGGCGACATTCAGGAGATCATTGAGAATTCGAAAGAGGCAGGAGTTGAAAAAATTCTTCTTCCCAATATCGATTCCGAATCTATTGAACCCATGCATGCATTGGAGGAGATGTTTCCGGGATATTGCATTCCGATGATGGGCTTGCACCCAACCTCGGTAAAGGAGAACTATGAAGAGGAGCTTGCGCTTTGCAAAAATTGGTTGGAATCAAAAAAATACTGTGCGGTTGGAGAAATTGGCATCGATTTGTATTGGGACAAAAGCTTCGTAAAGGAACAGCAAATTGCGTTCGATACCCAAATCAATTGGGCACTGCAATACAATTTGCCAATTGTGATTCATTCCAGGGAATCTTTCGATGAAATTTTCGAAATCCTGGATAATTACAAGGATTCACAATTAAAGGGAGTATTCCATAGCTTTTCAGGAAATATTGAGCAGGCCAATAAAGCAATCGAATTGGGTTTCTTACTTGGAATTAATGGCATTGTTACATTTAAAAACTCGGGCTTAGATAAAACTGTTGCCCAGGTTCCACCCGAAAAGCTCATGTTGGAAACCGACGCACCTTACCTGGCTCCGGTTCCAAAAAGAGGAAAAAGAAACGAAAGCTCCTATGTGAGATATACAGCCAATAAAATTGCCGAAATTTATCAGACCGATATCAGTAAGGTAGCTGAAATCACTAGCCGAAATGCTAGAAATTTGTTCAAACTATAACACGATTACCCATGGACAAAAAACAAACTTCTATACTAATACTATATACAGGTGGAACCATTGGAATGGTGAATGATCCTGAAACAGGTTCATTAATTCCATTCGACTTCGACCACATTTTAAAGCAAGTTCCTGAATTGAAAGAATTCGGGTACGAACTTACCTCCATTGCTTTTGATCCTTTAATCGATTCTTCAAATTTAAATCCTGAAGTATGGGTTAAAATTGCAGAACTGATCAAAGAAAATTACCAAAAGTATGATGGATTTGTCGTACTGCACGGAACCGATACCATGTCATTCTCGGCATCGGCCCTAAGTTTTATGCTTGACAATTTACAGAAGCCTGTTATTTTAACCGGTTCGCAATTGCCAATCGGAACCTTGCGCACCGATGGAAAAGAAAATTTAATTACCGCCATCGAAATTGCTGCTGCCTATAAAAATGGCCAGGCCATGGTACCCGAAGTTTGTATAGTATTCGAGAACCAGTTGTTCAGAGGCAATCGTACCACAAAACACAATGCAGAACACTTTAATGCATTCTATTCGTACAATTATCCTGATTTGGCAAAAATCGGAATCAATATTAATTACAATTATTCGGCCATCCATTACCCGAGCCATCCGCAGGATTTGGAAATAAGTACCGATTTTGATACCAATATTGCCATTTTAAAAATATTCCCTGGAATTACAAAACAGGTAGTAGATTCCATTTTAAATATTGATGGATTAAAAGGAGTTGTAATGGAAACTTATGGCGCAGGAAATGCTCCTACCGACAAATGGTTTATCGACTCCATTAAAACTGCCATCGATAAAGGCATCATTGTATACAACATTACCCAATGCGCTGCAGGAAGCGTAGAAATGGGGCTGTATGAGACAAGTTTAGAGCTTCTTAACGCAGGAGTAGTCAGTGGTCACGACATCACCACTGAGGCTGCAATCAGCAAACTCATGTTCATCCTGGGCAAGAAGTTAAACATAGAACAAACCAAATTGCTTTTAAATAAATCTTTAAAGGGCGAATTAAGCCAGTAGAATATTTGTTTTTCACATTTTTTTTGTAATTTGGTGCACTGTTTAAAGCTTTCTATATTACATAAATCCCAAAACAGGGGCCTTTGAAAGCATTGAAAACAGAATAGTTTTAAAGAATAATATACAAACAACTAAGAAATTAGTTGTTTATGAGATCGCAATCGTTTAATTTTGTAAAAAATAATTTCGTTAATTAAAATTTGAAAAACAGACTATGAAAAAGTTATTTGCATTTATAGCAGTTATCGGGATGCTATCATTCAATGTAGTTGCTCAGGACGAGACAGCAGAAACTACCGTAGATACAACTCAGGTTGCAGAAGAAACTACTGTTGAAGAGCCTGCAGCTCCAGTTATGGAAGAAGAAGCTATCGAAAGCACATCTTTCCACAAAGTTGTTAAGAAGCAATTCATCCAAGGTGGTGCAATGTTTATGAGCTTCGTATTGTTAGCTCTTATCTTAGGTCTTGCTTTGTCTATTGAAAGAATCATTTACTTGAACCTTTCAACTACAAACACTAAGAAATTAATTGCTAACCTTGAGGATGCATTAAACAACGGTGGTGTTGAAGCAGCTAAAGAAGTATGTAGAAATACTCGCGGTCCTATCGCTAGCATTTTCTACCAAGGTCTTGACCGTATTGATGAAGGTATCGAAGTAGTAGAAAAATCAGTTGTTTCTTACGGATCTGTTCAAATGGGTCTTTTAGAAAAAGGTCTTTCTTGGATTTCTTTGATGATTGGTTTGGCTCCTATGTTAGGATTTATGGGTACAGTAATCGGTATGATCGGTGCATTTGACTCGATTCAGTCTATGGGTACTATTTCTCCAGCAGCTGTAGCAGGTGGTATTAAAGTAGCCTTGATTACAACTGTATCTGGTTTGATCGTAGCTATGATCCTACAGGTATTCTATAACTACTGTACTGCTAAAATTGACAGTATCGTAAACAACATGGAAGATGCTTCTATCTCTCTTCTTGATATCCTTGTAAAGTACAACATGAAAAAATAATTATAGACTATGTCAAATACATTGAGTAAATATTTAAATATTCTTACCATTGTAATGCTTGGTCTTACTGCCGTATTTGTGGCCATGTTTTACTTTGGTGGAGAAATCCCAAATCAGGCGTATCCAACTCCTGTATACAGTGATCTTTTGATCAACTGGGCGAAGATTCTTTGCTTCGCAACTGCAGGTTTATCAATCCTTTTCCCAATTATTCAATTGGTAACTAACCCTAAGGGTGCTGTTAAAGGTTTGATGGGATTGGTATTGCTAGGATTAGTTGTTCTAGTATCATACAGCATGTCTGATGCTACATTGTTAGATTTACCTGGTTACACAGGAACTGACAATAACCCTGCTTCACTACAGTTTGCAGATACAGTTTTATACACCATGTACATTTTAGGTGTTGGCACGGTTCTTGCAATTGTAGCAACTGAAATTATTAGAAGATTACGTTAAGAATATGATCCGGATTTACGGATTCGGATCGCAATACCTTTATTATGGCAAGAAAAACACCAGAGATTAACTCAAGTTCGATGGCCGATATTGCATTCTTGTTGCTTATTTTCTTCCTAGTATCAACTACGATGGATGTGGATACTGGTATCTATAAAAAGTTACCTCCTATCCCAGAAAAAGATCAAGTTGAGGATGATGTTAAGGTTAAGAAACGTAATGTTTTAGCGATATTGGTGAACCGTAACGACGAGTTGTTGGTGAATGGTGAACTACTTGATATTTCACAATTGCGTGAAAAAACCAAAGAGTTTATCTTGAATCCAAACAACGATGAAAATCTTCCTGAGAAACAAATTAAAACAGTTCCTTATTTTGGAGATGTTCCTGTTTCGAAAGGTTTGGTTTCATTGCAGAACGACCGCGGTACGAGTTACGAAATGTATATTAGAGTTCAGGATGAGCTTGCAATTGCTGCTCGTGAATTGAAAGACGAAAAAGCAATGCAAAAATGGAGCAAGAAATACAGCGAGTTGGATGATGATCAACAAGATGCTGTGAAGAAATATGTTCCTATGGCGATTTCTGAGGCTGAACCTAAAAACGTAGGAGGGAAAAGATAATGTCAAAATTTAGAAAAGACGGTGGGAAAGAACTTCCTGCAATTTCAACGGCATCCCTTCCTGATATTGTATTTATGCTTCTATTCTTCTTCATGGTATCAACTACCATGCGTGATGTAGAATTGAACGTAAGCTATGTACAGCCGCAAGCGAAGGAGCTAACTAAGTTGGAGAAAAAAGACTTGGTAAGTAACATTCACGTTGGTGTTCCTTTGAGAAAGTTCCAAAAAACTTTTGGTTCTGAATCAAGAATCCAGCTAAACGATCAGTTTGCAACTGTTGACGATATTCAACAATTCATTGCTTCGGAAAGAGAAGCAAGAAAAGAAGAGTTACGTAACAAGTTGACAACTTCTCTTAAAGTTGACAGATACACTAAAATGGGTATCATTGTTGACATTAAACAAGAGCTAAGAAAAGCAAGTGCTTTGAAGCTGAACTACTCAGCATTACAAGGCGCAGAAGAAAACTAAAATTTTCGAGCTTAAGATATAAAAAGGAGTCCTTTAGGGCTCCTTTTTTTTTATGCCTTTATTCGCCGACCTTTAGACTTTTAGACCTTTAGACCTTTAGACGATTCGACTTTAAACAAAAAAGGCCCGGAATAACTTCCAGACCTTTAGTGATCCCGGCGGGATTCAAACCCACGACCTTCAGAACCGGAATCTGACGTTCTATTCAGCTGAACTACGGGACCATTATGAGCACAAATTTAAAAAATTATTTTGTTCTCCATTCCTACTCCATTGCACAATATAAAATTGATTTTCACGAACTCTCCTAATGTACTACTAACCAATTTTTAATAATAATCTGAGTTCACTCAAAAACACCGCTTTTATTTCTAAACTTTTACTAATTTTGCGGACTAAATACATTGAGGTAATCATATTTTATTAAAATATTACAATGGAGTACACATTTAAAGAAATAGAACAAAAATGGCAGAAGTACTGGAACGACAATAAAACCTATAAGGTGGATGTCGATGCAGACAAGCCAAAATTTTATGTGCTTGATATGTTCCCATACCCATCAGGAGCGGGATTACATGTTGGTCACCCACTCGGATACATCGCATCTGATATCTATTCCCGTTACAAAACCCTCAAAGGCTTTAATGTACTCCACCCAATGGGATATGATGCATATGGTTTGCCGGCTGAGCAGTATGCGATTCAGACCGGGCAGCATCCTGCGATTACAACTGAGCAAAACATTACACGATACAGAGAGCAATTAGATAAAATTGGATTCTCTTACGATTGGGACAGAGAAGTTCGCACTTGCGACCCTGAATATTACAAGTGGACACAGTGGGCATTCATTCAAATGTTCAACCACTATTTCAATAACGAAACAGAAAAAGCTGAATCAATTTCGGCATTGGTAGAAAAATTCGAGGCTGAAGGAAATGCAAACGTAAATGCAGCTTGCTCAGAAACTGAAATTTTCACTGCAGAAGAATGGAAAGCTTTATCGAATACAGCACAACAGGAAATTCTTTTGAACTATCGATTGGCTTATTTGGCCGATACCATGGTAAACTGGTGTCCTGAATTGGGAACCGTGTTGGCCAACGACGAGGTAAAAGATGGATTCTCTGAACGTGGAGGTCACCCTGTTGTTCAAAAGAAAATGCGTCAGTGGTCTCTTCGTGTATCTGCTTATGCAAAAAGATTATTGGATGGTCTTGACAATTTGGAATGGACCGATTCATTAAAAGAAATTCAGAAAAACTGGATTGGTCGTTCTGTCGGTGCTGAAGTAAACTTCGGCGTGAAAGATTCAGACATCAAGATGGAAATCTTCACCACACGTCCTGATACCATTTTCGGTGTTACCTTCATGGTATTGGCACCGGAAAGTGAATTGGTGGATACCTTAACCACCCCGGAGTGCAGAGAAAAAGTAGATGCTTACATCGAAGCTACCAAGAAAAGAACTGAAAGAGAACGTTTGGCCGATGTGAAAACCGTTAGTGGTGAATTCACGGGAGCTTATGCAGTTCACCCTTTCACAGGAGAAGAAATTCCAATCTGGGTAAGCGATTATGTATTGGCAGGATATGGAACTGGTGCAATTATGGCCGTACCAGCTCACGATAGCCGCGACTATGCATTTGCGAAGCATTTCGAATTGCCAATTATCCAGGTGGTTTCTGGTGGCGATATTTCTGAGGAATCATACGATGCCAAAGAAGGAAAATCGATGAACTCGGATTTCCTAAACGGATTAGATGTGAAAGATGCCATTGTAAAAGCCAACGAAGAGGTTGAAGCAAGAGGCTTAGGAAAGAAAAAAATCAACTATCGATTGAGAGATGCAATCTTCTCTCGTCAGCGCTATTGGGGAGAACCATTCCCAGTTTATTTCAAAGAGAACATGCCATACATGATGGAGATGGATCACTTGCCTTTGGAATTGCCAGAAATCGATAAATATTTACCAACCGAAAGTGGAGAACCACCTTTGGGACGTGCTAAAGACTGGACCACAGCAGAAGGTCACCAAATTGAATTGAACACCATGCCAGGTTTTGCCGGATCATCGGCTTATTACCTACGCTATATGGATCCACGCAACAACAATGCATTGGTATCGAAAGAAGCAAACGAATACTGGCAGGATGTTGACTTGTATATTGGTGGTACCGAACATGCGACGGGTCACTTGATCTACTCTCGTTTTTGGAACAAATTCTTGTTCGATATCAACGAAGTATGTAAGGATGAGCCATTCAAGAAGTTGATTAACCAGGGAATGATTCAAGGTCGTTCGAACTTTGTATACAGGGTAAAGAACAGCAATAAATTTGTTTCTTACGGTTTAAGAAAAGAGTACGATACAACAGCAATTCACGTAGATGTAAACATCGTGAAAAACGACGTATTGGATACAGAAGCTTTCAAGGCATGGAGACCTGAATTTAAGGATGCAGAATTCATTCTTGAAGATGACAAATACATTTGCGGATGGGCCGTTGAAAAAATGTCGAAGTCGATGTTCAACGTTGTGAATCCTGATGTAATTGTAGAAGAATATGGTGCTGATACACTTCGTTTGTACGAAATGTTCCTTGGACCATTGGAAGCTCACAAGCCTTGGGATACAAATGGTATCGATGGTGTACACAAATTCCTGAAGAAATTATGGAGATTGTTCCACAATGGTGAAACATTCGAAGTTTCTGAAGCAGATGCAAGCAAAGATGAATTGAAAGTGCTTCACAAAACCATTAAGAAAATCCAGGATGATATTGAGAGATTCTCTTTCAACACATCCATTTCGGCTTTCATGATTTGTGTGAACGAATTAAGCAGCTTAAAGTGTAACAACAAGTCGGTATTGGAAGACTTTCTGAAACTATTGGCTCCTTTCGCTCCTCACATTTCTGAAGAACTTTGGAGTCTGTGTGGAAATAGCGAGAGTATTACCAAAGCAAGTTTTCCTGAGTTTAATGAAAGTTTTGTAGCAGAAGACACACATTCATACCCAGTATCATTTAATGGTAAAATGAGGTTTAAGTTAGAGTTATCATTAAGTATGAGTAAGGATGAGATTGAACAGGAAGTTCTAAATTGTGAACAAGCTCAAAAATGGATTGATGGGAAAACACCTAAGAAAGTGATTATTGTTCCTAAAAAGATCATCAACATAGTAGTATAAGCAGAAAACAAATAGTTTAAATAACACAAAAGGCTTCGTTTTCTTGGTAAAATGAGGCCTTTTTTCTTACATCTAAACACTAACACATCAATGAAAATATCAATTTCTGAAATAAAATCGTACGCGATTATTACTTTGGGATTGTTCATCTACAGCTTTGGATGGACAGCTTTTCTTATTCCTTCTGAGATTGTAGCAGGAGGCGTTGGAGGTATTGGTACCATTATTTATTATGCCACAGGAAAAGCAATCCCTGTAGGTTATTCATTTTTTGCCATTAATTCGGTTTTGATATTAATTGCACTCCGTATTTTGGGAAGTAGGTTTGGAATCAAAACCATATTTGCCATTGTTGTAGGCTCGGTTCTCTTAGCATTACAGCAACGTTGGATTACCGAGCCTTTAGTCGACGATAAATTTATGGCCAGTATCATTGGTGGTATTCTGGCTGGTGTTGGTGTTGGCATCACGATCACGCAAGGTGGAAGTACAGGAGGTACGGATATTGTTGCCATGATGATCAACAAATACAAAAACGTTGGCCCGGGTAGAATTATTCTTTACATCGATATTTTCATTATTGCATCGTCGTATTTTATATTTAAAGACATTTCAACCATCGTTTATGGGTATGTTGAAATGGCAATTGCTGCTTATACCATCGACATGATGATTTCCGGTTCAAAGCAATCGGCTCAACTTTTTATCATATCCCAACAACATGAAGATGTTGCTGAGAAATTGAGCGAAGTAACCGGTCGCGGACTTACCATGGTACATACCACTGGTTGGTATACCCGCGAAGAAACCAAAATGTTGATGATTGTTGTTCGAAAACATGAAACACAGCATGTATTCAAGGTAATTAAAGAAGTAGATCCGAAAGCATTTATCTCCATGGGAAGTGTAATGGGTGTTTACGGATTGGGTTTTGAAGAAATTAGAGCGTAAAACAGAGAAAATGGCGAATCAAAAAATCAGTTTATCAGAAAACATTCGTACCTATTTTATTATTACGGTAGGATTGCTAATTGGTGCATTGGCCTGGACCGGTTTTATTATCCCGGCAGGGATTGTAGGTTCGGGAGTAAGTGGTATTGCTACCATGATTTATTTCGTGACGGGAATTAAGGTAGGTTACAGTGTATTTTTAATCAATACGGTTTTCTTGCTGGTATCCTTGCGTGTTCTTGGTTTCTCTTTTGGAATCAAAACTCTGTATGGCATTACTGTCATCTCTTTTTTCCTTTGGTTGTTCCAGTCTATTATTACCGAACCCTTAGTTTCCGATCGGTTTATGTGTGCCATTATTGGTGGAATTATGGCTGGAGCAGGTGCCGGAATGATTTTATCGCGTGGTGGGAGTACAGGCGGAACAGATATTCTGGCCATGATGATCAACAAATACAAAAACTACAGTCCTGGTCAGTTGCTTCTCACCATTGATGTGATTATTATCTCCTCTTCTTACTTTTTGGAACAATCGATAGAGCAGGTAGTTTATGGTTTTGTTACCATGGGGGTGAGTGCATATTGTGTGGACATGATTATTGAAGGAAGCAAGCAGTCAGTTCAGATTGTTATTTTTACCCAGAAACCTGAATTGATTCGCAAAGAAGTAATTCATGGTTTGGATCAAGGCCTTACCATTATTAATGCAACTGGTGGATACAGCAAGGAAGATGTAAAAATTCTGATGGTATTGGCTAAAAAGCGCGATTCGCAATCCATCTTAAAAATGATCAAACTTGTAGATCCTGATGCATTTATTTCCCTTGGAAGTGTGATGGGTGTTTACGGGCAAGGCTTTGATAAAATCAAATCTTAACAATCAGCCTAAATTTTAATTATTAAAAAAGCTTAAATAGTAGAATTGATCGCCTCTTTCAGTTGTATGACTATAAAAATAGTTATACCTTTAGGCTCGAATTCAAAAAAGCCAAGATGAAAAAGTTCTTCAACTATAAAACACTTCTTATTGCAGGTGCCGTATTAGCAGGTCTAATCTTATTTAAAAAATTCAAGTCTGATGTTCCCGAAGAGGTAAAATCGGAAAGTCACCAGGCAATTGATTCCACCGAATTGGTTCCTGTTAATATGAAATACGGCTTTCCAATTGATGAGTTTGATGTTGAAGAAAGCAAAGTAAAAAGAAACCAAAGTCTCTCTACCATTTTAAGACAGTACGATGTTTCTTTTGCTGCCATCGATAAAATCGCAAAAAAGGCAAAAAAAGTATTCAATGTTCGCAGAATTAAATCGGGACGCGAATACTCGGTACTTTTTACCAAAGACAGTTTACAAACACCGGAGTATTTCATTTACGAAAATACACCTGTAGAATATATCGTATTCGATTTGCGCGATACTCTTCATGTTTACAAAGGAGAAAAGGAAATCGTTTACAAACGCAAGCAAATTAAAGGCACCATAGAAAGCTCGCTGTGGAATGCCATGGTTGAGGCCAAAGCCGATCCGGTCTTGTCTATCGAATTGTCGGAAATTTACGCCTGGACCATCGATTTCTTTGGCATTGGGAAAGGCGACGAATTCAATATTATTTATGAAGAAGCGTTCGTAGATGATGAACCCATTCATGACATCACAGTAATTGCGGCAAATTTTATTCACCACAAATCGGACAATTATGCATTTGCCTTTAGCGAAGGCGAAAAGGATGGCTTTTTCGATGAAGAAGGAAAAAGTCTGCAAAAAGCATTTCTAAAAGCACCTTTGCGTTATTCCAGAATTAGTTCAAGATTTTCGAACCGACGTTTTCACCCGGTATTAAAAAGATACAGGGCGCATCATGGTATCGATTATGCAGCGCCAACCGGAACTCCTGTTCACACCATTGGCGATGGTCTTATCATTAAAAAAGGATACCAGAAAAATGGTGGTGGCCGTTACCTTAAAATCAAGCACAACAGTGTTTACACAACCACCTACATGCATTTATCACGATTTGCAAAAGGAATGAAATCGGGAGTAAGAGTAAAACAAGGCCAAACCATTGGATACGTAGGTTCATCAGGACTTTCAACCGGTCCACATCTTGACTTTAGGGTTCATAAAAATGGATCGCCAATTAATCCATTAAGAATGAAATCGCCACCAGTTGCACCGGTAAAAGAGGAAAACAGGGCTCAATTTGAAACACTAAAAAACAAATTGATGCTGGAATTAAAGGGATTCGATGATATTCCTGAACAATTCCTACAGGATTCAGTTACCAACAATCTGGCAATTCAATAAAAAATAAAATGGAGCAATTACTTTAAAGTAGTTGCTCTATTACTTTAGGGAAGTGCTCATATTCCAGTTTGTGAATTTTCTGAGCTACATCTTCGGGAGTATCCGAACTTTCCAATGCACATTTGGCCTGGAAAACAATTTCGCCCTCATCGTATTTTTCGCTTACCATATGAATGGTAATCCCCGATTCCTTCTCCTGGTTGGCAACAACAGCCTTGTGTACATTCATTCCATACATTCCTTTCCCTCCGTATTTTGGCAATAAAGCAGGATGAATATTCACAATACGATTGGGGAACATTTGAATTAAATTTTCAGGTAATAACCATAAAAATCCGGCAAGCACCACAAAGTCAACTTTCATTTCTTTAAGGTAATCAATCACAATATTTGATTCCTTAAAGTCCTTTTTTGAGAAAATAAAAGAAGGAATTTGCAATTTTTCAGCTCTTTTTATCACATAAGCATCGGAATTATTTGTAAGAAAACAAACAATCTCAACATCTGTTTTCTCTTTAAAATATAAGGCAATATTTTCAGCATTAGTTCCTGATCCCGAAGCAAATACGGCAATTCTATTCATGGTAGTTTAGTTGTTTATTTTGTGTACCCAAAGGTATATAAAAGGCATTGGATGTAAAATAATTTCGCTGGAAAAGGAAAAAGAATTACATTTGTCCCCAACTTTGTGAAAAAGATTTGAATTATTTCAAGTAAATTTATTTCTTTGCACAGTTGAAAATTAATTAGTTTAATATTAATCATTTAAATTTTAAAGTTATGTCTGATATTGCATCTAGAGTAAAAGCTATCATTGTTGATAAGTTGGGTGTAGACGAAACTGAAGTAACTCCAGAAGCTAGCTTCACTAACGATCTAGGAGCTGACTCATTGGATACAGTTGAGCTAATCATGGAATTCGAGAAAGAATTTAACATCGCTATTCCAGATGATCAAGCAGAAAACATCGGTACAGTAGGTGACGCTGTTTCTTACATCGAAGAAAACGCTAAGTAATTATTAACCAGACCCTTTTTTATGGAATTTAGAAGAGTAGTAGTAACTGGGCTCGGAACAATTAACCCAATCGGTAATAGTATTGCCGAATATTGGGAGAATTTGGAGAATGGAGTAAGCGGTGCCGGAATGATCACTCATTTCGATGCTTCGAAATTCAAGACTCAGTTCGCCTGCGAGGTTAAAAATTTCGATGCTAAAGAGCATTTCGATCGCAAAGAGGTTCGCAAACTGGATTTATACACTCAGTATGCACTAGTAGCTGTTAAAGAAGCTATGGCTGATTGCGATTTAAATCTTGAGTCGGAAGATTTAACAAAAGCCGGAGTAATCTGGGGTTCTGGTATCGGCGGTATTAAAACTTTCTTAGATGAAGTTAAAGGATATGCAAACGGGGATGGAACTCCTCGTTTCTCTCCGTTTTTCATTCCTAAGATGATTTCGGATATTGCTGCCGGCCATATTTCGATGAAGTATGGATTCCAAGGACCAAACTACGGTACAGTTTCTGCATGCGCCTCCTCTTCACACGCTATTATTGATGCGATGAATTACATCCGTCTTGGTAAAGCTGATATCTTTATCACGGGTGGATCTGAAGCATCAGTTAATGAAGCAGGATTAGGTGGTTTTAATTCAATGCAGGCATTGTCTACCAACAACGAAGAGTATGCAACTGCATCTCGTCCTTTCTGTAAATCTCGTGACGGTTTCGTTATGGGTGAAGGAGCAGGCTGTTTAATTCTTGAAGAATACGAACACGCTAAGGCACGTGGAGCAAAAATTTATGCTGAAGTCGTTGGTGGAGGAATGTCCGGTGATGCTTATCACCTTACTGCAACTCACCCAGAAGGTAGAGGAGCCATTAACTCAATGACAATGGCTTTGAATGACGCAAACTTGAAACCAGAAGATGTCGACTATATTAACGTTCACGGAACATCAACTCCAGTTGGTGATATTCCTGAGACTAAGGCGGTACAATCTGTTTTCGGCGAGCATGCATATAATTTAAACATTAGTTCTACAAAATCGATGACAGGACACTTGTTAGGTGCTGCTGGATCTGTTGAAGCAATTGCTAGTATCTTAGCAATCAACAACCAAACAGTTCCTCCTACCATCAATCACAAGGAGCAGGATCCGGAAATCGATGAGAAACTAAACCTTACACTTCACAAAGCTCAAAAGCGCGAAATCAGAGCTGCTTTGAGTAATACTTTTGGTTTTGGCGGACACAATGCATCCGTAATTTTCAAATCATTCAGTAAATAATTTGTGATTAAGTCTATTATTCAATCCATAAAACTTTTTTTCTTTCCTAGAAGGGAGTTTTATGGATTGTTATTTGATTTTTTAGGGTTTTATCCCAATAAACCCGACTTGTATGAACTGGCTTTCATACACAAATCGGCTAGTATCCCAAAAGACGGTTACAATATGAATAATGAGCGCCTGGAATACCTTGGCGACGCAATTCTTGGTGCCGTAATTGCCGATATCTTATACAAGTACTTCCCAAATAAAGATGAAGGATTTTTAACACAAATCCGCTCTAAAATTGTGAGCAGGGAATCCTTAAACAAGCTTGCGCTGAAGTTAGGCCTGGATCAACATGTGGTGTCCAATGTAAATATGAACAACAACAAACATATTTACGGAGATGCTTTCGAAGCCTTAATCGGAGCAATTTATCTTGACCAGGGTTACCTGAAAACACGCATTTTTATCGAAGATAAAATCTTTAAGAAATACATTAACCTTGAAGAAGTAGTAACTGTTGAAACCAATTTCAAGAGTAAACTTATTGAGTGGGCTCAAAAGAACAAAAAAGATGTTTATTTTGACACACAGGAGGATGGTGTTGACAAAGCATTGCGTTTGCCTTTGTTTATTTCTGAAGTAGAAGTTGAAGAGGTAAAAATGGGTAAGGGAATTGGTACTTCCAAAAAAGAAGCACAACAGAAAGCAGCACGTGAGGCGCTAAAAAGAATCAACCAGAAAGAGCTGGCTTCCTAATTTCAATTGTTTTATTAATTACACCGTATGATTTAGGTTTGAACAAACCTGAACTGGGCTTGCTATATGCAATTCGAAGATAATTTTGGTGACTTAGAGGCACAAAAAAAAGGACGGTAACCACAACCGCCCTTTCATCTAACTATTAACCAAAATTTTTAATCAAGGAGATTGTTCCTTATAGATTCGCTCTCCGATAGCAAATATAGTATCAAATTATAAATCTCAAATAGCTTTTCAGTAAAAATTTGTTAAAATACCGATTTTTTGCCTTAATTATAATCAATCCTAATTTAGAGAAGCCTAAATCCTTAGTTTTTTTCCTAATAACAGACTTAATTTCCTGAACAGTAACAAACTTACACATCTTGTGTGTTAAAGATTGTTAAGTCATAATACTGGCATAATGATTTTTTTATCTTTGTATACATGAATCAGAAGTACATTTGGTTGGTTACGGTTGTTTTGTGTATCTCTTTATTTGGATTGATATTGGTCCAGATAAAATACTTTCAATCGGCATCAAAAATTAAAGAGGAACAGTTTAGCCTGATGGTGAGCAAGGCCCTGGATCAGGTCGTTTCAAAATTAGAACATGACGAAAAGGTTCAAACCATTTTGAAAGGCAACGGGTCAACCAATAGAGGAGATATTTCAACTTTCAACGAAAGTTCTACCATTTCCTTTAATATGGATGCAAAGCATCACAGGGCAACGGTTAGCATTTCGCACGAAAATAAAAACATCAATATTGCCGAAGGACCACTTAAGGCCGGCGGACTGGGATTAATTCCTGAACAATTTAACAAATCGCTCTCAAGCAGCAATCCCGGCATTAGTCAGTTTGCCGCAAAACTGCACAACGAAGGTCTGAAGTTGAGCGATCGTATCGATTTGAATGCCTTGCCAAAAATCATTGAGCAAAAATTGAAAGACAATGGCATTAAGTTGAACTTTGAGTATGCCATTAAGGTAACCAACGGAAAATTTGAGGCTGCGTCGAAAAATTATTTCAGAAATCCATCGGCACATCGAATTACGAAACCATTGTTCCCGAACGATTATTTCGCGAATTCCAATGTTCTGCATGTTTATTTCCCCGGACAGCAAAGGTATATGGTACAATCCTACTCTATGTTATTGCCATCTTTCTTCCTGACCCTGGTTCTGATTTTGTGTAGTGCCTTTACCATTTTTATCATTTTCCGTCAGAAGAAATTGTCGAAAATCAAGAATGATTTTATCAACAACATGACACATGAGTTCAAAACTCCAATTTCGACCATTTCGCTGGCATCGCAAATGCTAAAAGATAACAGTGTAACAACAACTCCTGCTTTTATCGATCACATTTCAAAAATTATTAACGACGAAAGCAAGAGACTGACCTATCAGGTTGAAAAAGTATTGCAAATGGCAATTTTCAACGAGGCCAGAATGAAATTGAAATTAAAACCAATTAATGTTCATAAAATAATTCAAAATTTATTACCTAACTTTACTATTAGAGTTGAAGATAAAAGTGGTAACATGTATCAAAATCTGGATGCCAGCAACGATTTAATTATGGCCGATGAAGTGCATGTTAGCAACGTTATCTCAAACCTGTTGGATAATGCAATTAAGTATTGTAAAGATACGCCCGAAATTAGCATTAGCACGAGGAACAAAGACAAGGGTGTTGTTATTTCGATTACCGATAATGGAATTGGGATCTCGAAAGAAGATCAGAAAATGGTATTCGAACGTTTCTTCCGTGTTCATACAGGAAATGTGCACAATGTAAAAGGCTTTGGACTGGGTTTATCCTATGTGAAAAAAGTAGTGGATGCACACCATGGTGAAGTTAATGTTGATAGTGTTCTCGAAAAGGGATCAAAATTTGAAGTATATCTTCCTCTAAAAAAATAGACGCAATGGAACAAGTTAAAATCTTATTAGCCGAAGACGATGCAAATCTAGGCCTTTTGCTTAAAGAATATTTAATCGCTAAAAATTATAATACCACGCTTTGCGAAGATGGCGACAAAGCTTACGACGAATTCTTAAAGAAT
Organism: Marinifilum caeruleilacunae; assembly: GCF_013141825.1. GTDB lineage: Bacteria > Bacteroidota > Bacteroidia > Bacteroidales > Marinifilaceae > Marinifilum > Marinifilum caeruleilacunae. The sequence goes on along the minus strand of NZ_RZNH01000038.1, from coordinate 24,810 downwards.
CCATTCGACTTATGCATCTTCGATATCATGATGCCTCATCGCGATGGTTTCACTTTGGCAAAAGACATCAGATTAATCAATAGCGAAATTCCAATTATCTTCCTTACTGCAAAATCGATGAAAGAAGATGTTTTGGAAGGCTTTAAACTGGGTGCTGATGATTACATGACCAAGCCATTTAGCATGGAAGAACTTTTGGTGAGAATCGAGGCTGTTTTAAGAAGAACTGCTGGTGTAAAACCAGAAAACAACCAGGAAGAATTCAAACTTGGACGCTATACTTTCGATGCCAAAAAACAATACCTGGTAGATGGTGACAACACCATTAAACTAACTACCAAAGAGTCGGAGCTTCTAAAACTTCTTTGCAACAATGTAAACAAAGTATTGGAGCGTAACCTGGCTTTAAAAACCATTTGGTCTGACGATAATTATTTCAATGCCCGTAGTATGGATGTTTACATTACCAAGCTTCGTAAACACCTAAAAGAAGAGCCTAGCATCGAAATTATCAATGTACATGGTAAAGGATACAAACTGATTATGTAATTGCCTTATATATCAAAAAAAAGCTGCTTTTTAAGGCAGCTTTTTTTATAGGAATGAATTTCTATTCTTTTTCCTTTTTTGTCTTTTTCCTCTTGATCTTTTTCACCTTTTTTCCATCCTTCTCTTCTACTTCCACCTCTACTTCAACTTCCACATTATGGTCGCCCGAAATTTTTTCGATCCAAACATTATCATCTCCTGAGCTCTTGATCTTAATAATTTTCACGCCATCCTCTTCGCTAATTTCAACATCGTCGTCGTCGTTAATAATGATCACCTTTTTCCCTTTTCCCCCGTGGAATGGCATCACACGCATTTTGTGCTTGCCACCATGTAGCATTTCGATGTGGATATCTTTGGAAATACATGAATCGCCCGAATGAAAGAATACATTTCCTTCCTTATCCGAAAACTTAAATTTCTTCATCATTTTCTTTACATCTCCATCGAATGTAGAATCGGTACTAAACACAAAACTTTCGATTTTTTTGGAATGCGTTCCGTGCTTCTTGTCATCGCCCGAAAACCAAACCATATGCTTTCTCATTAATGAATCAGGCACACCTTTTAATTCAATAATTTTCATGATTTCATCATGATCTTTGTGCTCATGAAAAATGGTATCTATTACAGTTTCTTTTCCATCTTCAATAACTTTTACCTTAACATGTACTTCATGCTTTTCCTTTTTCTCATCTTTTTCCTGAGCCTGGCTACTTTGTGCCACAAGTAAAAAAGCAGAAAACATCATTAATAAGAGTGATAATCGTTTCATAATAGTTGTATTTAAATTTGACCTTTATTATCTATTTTCAAAATTATCATACAACTGAAAAAAAGGCAGTTAAGCTTTAGCTAAAAAGAGTTAAAGAAAGGTTAAAGTGTTTAGATAAAAGTTAGAAGGAGAAAGGCAAAAGCAACAGTTGTAAATTATATTAACACCTATAATCTGGACCTATTGCATAAAAAAACTGCCCGAAAATTCGAGCAGTTTATATCTTATATCATAAGGCATTTTGCTTTTGGCTAATACCTATAAGCTTATCTTAGTCTAATTTCAGAACCGCAAGGAAAGCTTTCTGTGGTACTTCTACATTACCCACCTGCTTCATACGCTTCTTCCCTTTCTTCTGCTTCTCTAAAAGTTTACGCTTACGCGTGATATCACCACCATAACATTTTGCAGTTACATCCTTACGAACGGCTTTAACAGTCTCTCTCGAGATAATCTTAGCTCCAATCGCACCCTGAATGGCAATATCGAACTGCTGACGTGGGATCAACTCTTTCAGCTTCTCACACATTCTTCTACCAAATGCCTGTGCATTGTCGAAATGAATCAAAGTAGAAAGGGCATCTACACCTTCACCATTCAACAGAATATCCAGTTTCACCAATTTTGCCGGACGGAATCCGATCTGGAAATAATCGAAGGAAGCATATCCTTTCGAAATACTCTTTAGCTTATCGTAAAAATCGAATACAATCTCGCCCAAAGGCATTTCGTAAGTCAACTCTACTCTATCGCTGGTAAGGTATTGCTGATTGGTCATGATACCACGTTTGCTCATACAAAGTGTCATCAACGGACCAACAAATTCCGATTTAGAAATAATTTGTGCACGAATGAAAGGTTCTTCGATAAAATCCAATGCATTCGGATCTGGCATATCCGAAGGGTTGTGCATCTCGAACTCATCTCCTTTCTTGGTATGTGCAATATACGATACGTTAGGAACTGTTGTAATCACGTTCATATCGAACTCACGATCCAAACGTTCCTGTACAATTTCCATGTGTAACAAACCAAGGAATCCACAGCGGAATCCAAAACCAAGTGCCAATGACGATTCAGGCTCAAAAGTAAGCGAAGCATCATTCAACTTCAGTTTTTCCATGGCAGCGCGCAAGTCTTCGTAATCTTCCGAATCGATTGGGTAAACACCTGCAAATACCATTGGTTTTACTTCCTCGAATCCTTCAATTGCCGAATCGCACGGATTGGCTTTGTGTGTAATGGTATCACCCACTTTTACCTCGGTAGAAGTTTTAATACCTGAAATAATGTAACCTACATCACCAGTCTTCAGAACTTTTCTTGGTTCCTGGCTCAATCGTAACACACCAATTTCATCGGCCTGGTATTCTTTTTCGGTATTTACGAATTTTACCAAATCACCTTTGCTGATTTCTCCATTCAAAATTCGGATGTAGGTAATAATTCCTCGGAAAGAGTTGTATTCCGAATCGAAAATCAAAGCCTGAAGTGGTGCATCAGGATCTCCTTCAGGAGCTGGAACACGCTCTACAATGGCTTCCAAAATTTCTGGTACACCTTCACCGGTTTTACCACTGGCAGCCAAAATCTCACTCTCGTCGCATCCCAAAAGATCTACAATCTGATCTTTTACATCTTCAGGGTTTGCATTTGGCAAGTCGATCTTGTTCAGAATTGGAATAATTTCCAAATCGTTCTCAATCGCCAAATAAAGATTTGAGATGGTTTGTGCCTGAATTCCCTGGGTGGCATCAACAATCAAAAGCGCACCTTCGCAGGCTGCAATCGATCTTGATACTTCATAAGAGAAGTCAACGTGACCCGGGGTATCAATCAGGTTTAAGGTGTACTTTTCTTTATCACGCATGTAATCCATCTGGATGGCATGACTCTTAATGGTAATCCCACGCTCGCGCTCCAAATCCATATCATCCAATACCTGAGCTTGTTTCTCACGATCAGAAATGGTGTTGGTAACGTCTAACAAACGATCGGCCAGGGTAGATTTCCCGTGGTCGATGTGGGCTATGATGCAAAAATTTCGAATGTTCTTCATTGTCAATTACGAATTACGAATTAGAAATTACGAATTGTATATCACAAATTACGAAAGCTTTTCGGTTCTATTCGCAATAGGTAATTATAAATTCCTAATTGAATCCGCAAAGATATTTAATTCCTTGGACTTTGGAAAGTTGATTTGCGAAATCGCATCGAAGAAATTGGGAATTAAGAAAATGTGATGATTCCCAGCAAAAAAAGTAGCAAATTAAAGCTTGAATGCAGCATGACAAGCATGAAAAAATACATTCTCTCCTCTTGCTTTAAAAAGGTAGTAAATAGATTATCGCGCCATCCACGCACCCAATAACTCGCCAAATTCGAAAACCTGCATGCCTACAAAGGTCATCAATGCTAATAGACAGGTCAACTCTTCCTTGCTTAATTTTATTCTCTTCATCGTATTCTAATTTTTTAATTTCTTTTTTAAGTATTTTCCCATAAGCAATAAGCTTATTCCAATACTATTGCACAACAATCCCATTATTATAAACACAGGGTCTGCACCTATTAATATTCTTGTAATTAGGTATACGCCTAATAAACACAACAGTGCAGATAAAGCATGTATAAAAATAATGGTATACTTCATATCTGAATATCTATTTAGACTTTAGTTTGATACCACTTACCATTAATACTGTGGCCAACAAAAAAAAGTATAACCAAATTAATATTCTTACTCGTAGAAATTGATAAAAAGCTATATTCCTGTGTTTTCACCGACAAGATTGTATCGAAAAAAAACACCAGGCATAGTGTTCCCAGTAGGAAAAATATGTTGGTGATAAATTTAAATTTTTTCATTTTAAAACTGCTTTATAAACAATTGTAAATATCCTTTAAAGCTATTCATTAATACCCTAAAATGACAAAAGGTAACCATTAATTAATGTTAAATATTCTCATTTTTTTCATTTCCAAGGCACAACACCTCTATTTATCAGTAATTTATAAACATATTTTTTTTATCGTTGCTGTGAACAGCTTACAATTGATTCAGTTCTAAAAAAATTAAACTTTTTTGTAGGGTAACATTCCCCAACATCGGTTCATGTATAAACGAGCTCAAAAAATAAAATTTAGAATTGAAAAATTAACGATCACGAAACGAGCAAGTGTAATCATCTATAACTCCTACAAAGTTTGATGATTTGAAAAAGCCGCTTTCGTGTAGCAACTAAAAAAAATTACATCTTATGAAAAAACTATCATTTATTCTGTTAGCTGGATTAGCAGTTTCATTTTTCTCTTGCGACAATCACGATGACATTGACGAAATTAAGCCCGAGGAACAAGTTGTACTCAACAACGATATTGAAACCGTAATTTCTACCGAAGAAGCTTCGGAGGCAGTAATGGAAGTTGCAGATTACGAAGTAGATCTGTTTTCGTTTATGCAGAGTGAATACACCGAACCTACAAGCACAAAAGAAGGTAACGGCAACTACTATGGAAACTACTGCAGAGAGTGGCAACGCTATATGAGTGAAAAAATGCCTGAGGTAACAGTAGAATTTGGCGAAGACGGAAGATTCCCAATGACCATTACCATTGAGTATGATTCAATCGAATTGACGAATGAAAAAATTATCGATGGTATCATAAAAATTGAAATGACAGCTGCTCCTTGGACTGATGGTGCTGTTCGCGAAATTACCATGGATCTTGTAATTGATTCGGTTGAAATTAATGGAGAAAAACGCGTTGAGTTTACAGGTGAGAAAGGTGTTTCTAAAAAATGGGAAATTACCAGCGAAATTACTTTCACTTATCCTGATGGAACCGAATTGTTCCGCTCTGCCGAAAGAACCAGGGAATGGATTGCCGGATTGGATACCAAATGGGATTTAAGCGACGATAAGGTTCAAATTACAGGTAATGTTACTTGTGTTGACAGCGAAGAAAACGAATACACCAAAGAGATTGATGAAGAAAATCCGCTAATTAGAATTGGTACATGCAGACTAATTGTGAGTGGAACGGTAATTTTCTCTCAGAATGGTGAACAATTTGCAACTTTCGATTATGGTGATGGCGAATGTGACAACATTGCAACTTATACCTACATCGACGAAAATGGTGAAGAAGTGACCAAAGAAGTTGAAATTGGCAAGCACAAAAGAAACAAGAAGAACAATAACGATTAAGCATAAAATAAGTAGGTTATAAATGCAATGGGTGCAGGAAAGATATTTTATCACCCTGCACCCAAAATTCGCACAAAACCATTATTTTTACCCTAAACCAATCCTCTAGCCTTGACACAAGAAGAATTTAAAATCTTATTTGACAAGCACTTCGACAGCATCAGGAACTATATTTACTATCGTTCGGGTGATGAAGAATTAGCAACTGACATTGCTCAGGAAAGCTTTATGAAAGTGTGGGAGAAGGATCTGTCCTACGACGAAAAGCCCATAAAATCGTTATTGTATAAAATAGCCAGCGATATTTTTATCAGCAAATACCGAAGAGATAAGGTCGCTCAGAAATACCTGGCAAAACTGGAACCTTCGATCGATAATCATTCGCCCGAAGAACAAATGCAATACGAAGAATTAAAAAACAAATACGAGCTGGCACTAAGCAGCTTATCCGAAAAACAACGAACGGTATTTTTAATGAGTAGAAACGAAGGATTAAAATACCAGGAAATTGCAGACAGACTGGAACTTAGTGTAAAAGCAGTAGAGAAAAGAATGACTTATGCATTGTCGTATTTAAGAAATGCTTTAGGAAGATAATGGAAAACAATCATAAAAATATCACCCCTGGTTCGGATATGGATTTTATCAATTCACTTCCGAAAATTGATGTGAAATACTCAAAATCAAAAGAGGAGGTTTGGAAAGAACTTTCGGCAATGACTTCTGCTCAAAAGCCAAAGGCCAAAACCATCAGACTTTCGTGGATGAGATATGCAGCAGCAGCTTGTATTCTATTGCTGCTTGGCTTTGCAGGATTCACCTATTTCTATACCAGTACCACTTATTGCCCAAAAGGCAAACATTTATGTGTTACCCTGCCCGATAACTCAAAAGTAGAATTAAATGCAAATTCGAGCCTGAGCTACAAGCCTTACATGTGGAAATTTACCCGCAAAGTAAAGTTTGAAGGAGAAGCCTTTTTCGATATCACAAAAGGAAGCAAATTCGAAATTGAATCGAAATATGGAAAAACCTATATCCTGGGAACCAGCTTTAACATCTACGCAAGAGGCAACGATTACAAGGTAACCTGCTATACTGGGAAAGTAAAAGTGGTGTCTACCCTTACCTCCGATAAAATACTACTATTGCCAAACGATCATGCTTTTATTACCAAAAATGGGAAACTAGAGGTGTACAAAGATGAAAAGGCAAAGGAAAAAGTATTATGGCGCAATCACTTCTTTTTATTTACCGATACTCCTTTGAAACATGTATTTGAAGAAATTGAGTTGCAATACGATATAAATATTGTGGAAAAAGGTAAATTTGATGAGATTTATACCGGTAACTTTGGTAAAGGAATGACCGTAGAACAAGTTTTGTATAATGTTTGCAAACCCAATGGTCTGGAATTTGTTAAAGGGCCACGCAACAATTATATTATAACTTCAAACAGCCAATAAGTGAGAAAATGTATCGCCCTAATCTTTTTTTTCGGACTATTAATAACGAATGCACTTGCTCAGAAAATTGAAATTAAAGCCAATAACAAGGCTTTAAGCGATATTCTTATTGAGCTAAGGGACCGATACAACTATCAATTCTCATACAATTCCGAACTTTTATCGAGTTATCAGATCAGTCTGGATAAAAGTTTTCCCAACAAGGAGAAGGCAATTGCTCACTTGTTGAAAAAATTTCCATTGAATTATGAGATATCCAACAATGTGTACCTCATATTTCCTGAAGAAAAAATTTACCAATACCGAATTTTAGGTCAGATTCTGGATAAGGAAAACCTGGAACCTCTGCCCTTCTCGCATATCACCATTAACGATCATCCCATGGCTACCGACGAGCTTGGGAATTTTTCGTTTACATCTACCACCGATAGCACCTTTAGAATTTTAGCTTCCCATTTGGGATATTTCATTCACGATACCATTGTTTCGTACGATCAAACTCACCAGCTTTTGCTTACCGCTGCCAGTACCGACCTGGAGGAAATTACGGTGACCGATAAAATTGTACAAACCTTTATCAAGGAAAGCAACCAGGCTGGAAATTTAAAGCTAAATCATAAAATTGCCGGTTTTTTACCTACCAATAACGACAATTCGGTTTTTGAGCTTTTGCGTCTGCAACCGGGAATTCTGGCTGCCGGGGAACAAAAAGATTACTTGATTATCTGGGGATCCTACGAAGGAGAAAGCCAGGTTTTATTTGATGATATCACCCTATGGGGATTGAAGAATTTTTATGAAGATATTGGTGCGGTAAATCCTTTGGTGGTAAAAAATATTGAAGTATTAAAAGGAGGTTTCGATGCCAAATATGGCGACCGTGTTGGTGGCATTGTCCATATCACCGGTAAGGATGGAAGTAAGGTAAAACCTACCTTAAACCTCGCCCTGAATAACATTACCGCAAGCGGATCTTACGAACAGCCCATAGGTAAAAAATCTTCATTACTTTTTGCTTTTCGCCACACTTATTACAATTTATTCAAAGATGAGCAAATTAAATATGCCACTTCGAATGTAAACACCGATGAATTAAACGAAATTATTCCTGATTTTATCGATTTGGATGTGGCTCCGGATTATCGTTTTAGAGATGCCAACCTGAAATTCTCTACCAAATGGGACAATGGTGATCAGCTAAACATTAGCCTACTGGCAGGAGAAGACAGGTATTCCTACGATATTACCAATGATTTTCTGACCACTTCGCGACGACATGTATTTGAAGGCTCCTACCAGAATGGTGGTTCGTTGAAATACAATAAGGTGTGGAAAAACGGGAACTCCAGTTCCATCTCTGTTTCCAGATCGGAAATGGACAAAAATACCACGGAGCAAACCTTAATCGAAAGAATCAGAATTGATGAGATCAATGTGCGTAGAGACGATAGATCCTACAACAATATCAGGGAATACAATGCAAAATTCCAAAATCGATTTACCCTTAGCGAAGATCAGATTATCGAGGCCGGATTGCATTATACCAACAACGCGGTTGATTTGCAGGAGGACTCTTTAGGCATCAACATCCTGCACATGGATTCGAAACTGGACAAAGTGGGAGGTTATTTTCAGAACATCCTGAATGTGAGCAATGGTGTGAGTATTAAAGCGGGTTTCCAGGTAAATTACCCAATTAACCTGCAGAAATTGTATTGGGAACCCCGAATTTCGATGAGTGTAAAAGTTACCGATGAACTTTCGTTTAATGGCGCCTGGGGATTGTACAAGCAGTTTATTTCTAAAAGTTCGGTGCTAAGTAGAACAGGGAAATACCGATACATCTGGGTAGGTGCCGATGAAGATACCGTACCAGTCCTGGAATCGATGCACAATGTGCTTGGCGGTTCCTATCATAAAAATGGCTTTACTTTTAGTTTGGAAGCCTACCACAAAAGAACCGACGGACATACCCGTTACTACCGTTGGAGAAACGAAGGAAACATATCGCTCGGGAAGAGTAAAAGTTATGGACTCGATTTTTTCGCCAAAAAGGACTTTGGCGAGCATACTTTCTGGATATCTTACACATTGAGTAAAACCACCGAAAACTTCGACTATTTCAGGGAAGAAGGAGAATACATCAGGGCATTGCAGGACCAAAGACACGAAATTAAAACCGCTGGTCTTCTGGCTTTAAAACCATTCTACCTTTCGGCCAATTACATTTACGGTTCCGGTTTTCCGGAATATTTGGGATACAATAACATAGTTGCCGAACCCAACTATCAGCGGTTGGATGCAGCTTTGATCTACAAATTCTCGCACAAAAAAATAAAATCTGAACTGGGTGTACTTTTCCACAATGTTTTGGATCGAAAAAATACCACCTACGAATCTTTCGAGAGAATACCGCTGAGTCAGATCAACAGCATTAGTGTGTATACCGAATCGGTTCCGTCCTCCATACGATTGTATTTTAAGATTACAATTTAGGGCAAAAAAATACCATGTTGAATGAACATCCAACATGGCAATCACAACTAAATATTAAAACATAATCAAAAAGATGGTCAAAATCAGGAAACCATTTAAGTTTTGCCCTTTCATGATACTAACATGATATTGGCAGAAGGTATAACAAGAAGAATCTAAGCGTTCTGATAAAACATTGAATGTTTCTTAAAAAAGTATAATCACACCTAACTTACTTTTAAACTACTAATTCTAACGGATTGGTTTATTTGTTATCCAAACAAGCCAAAAGAAATCAATTTTTCATCGCTCTACCGTCACAACTTAGCTTCTTCATGTTGGTTAATAGTCAGATCCTTAAAAGCACAAGGGGGATAGTGCTTCTAGTTCACTGTCTGAAGTAATTGAGTTAACAATTACAAATGGTTTCAAAGAACAGTATCACCGGAAACTTCTTCGAAACAACTCTTTAGCGAATCGATTCGTTTCCCGTAAATTGGAGCCTGGGTAAGACTATAAGTATTATCCATTTTAAGGTTTAGCTGGTGTTTAAAACTTTCCAGTTCCTCTTCACTCGATAAATCCTTTATGGATTCCGCCAAACTTTTCAGATCAACCAAATCAGCAAACTTCTTAATAATGAAACTTTTGATTTCATTCAGCTGATTTTGATTCAATAAATTCGAATCCTGATCCACTCCTATACACTCAAGAGCTTGATTTAGTCCGTTAACTGTTTCAAGTTTATCGGATTTTATTAATTTTGATAACAGATTTGTTGTATTCATGTTCCGTTTCAAGATTGTTTAATTGTATCATTCTCTTGATTTGATACATCAAAAATACGCCCGCAAGCAAATTTTTGAAAATCGTTTTTCGTAACAATCTACGAAGTTCAAGCAATATGAAAGTTAAAAACCGTACTGTTTACCAAACAGTTAACTTATATTTCCATTACAATGCCTAAACAACAAATAGACCCTCTGTTTCAATTAATTAAATCGATTTCGAAATCTGAAAAGCGAAATTTTAAGTTGTATGCTAATCGAATTAGCAGCGATAAGGAGACTAAATTCTTGCAACTTTTTGATGTTTTGGATAAGATGGAGGAATACAATGAAGTCACCATTCTAAAAAAAGCAAAAGGCATAAAGCAAGCACAATTGCCAAACCTGAAGGCTCATTTGTACAAGCAATTGCTTACCAGTTTGCGTTTGACTCAAATTAATCACGATATCAGTATTAGTATTCGTGAGCAGATTGACCATGCCAAAGTACTATACAATAAAGGACTTTACCAGCAAAGTTTGAGAATATTGGATAAAACCAAAGCACTTGCTCGTAAAAACAAAAAGAACATCCTGGTGTATGAGATCATTCAGTTCGAAAAACTGATTGAGTCGCAATACGTAACCAAGAGTATAGAGAATAGGGCCGAAGAAATTACCCGCGAGGCCACAGAAATAAGCAAAACAATGGACGGGGTTGTCTATTTCTCAAACATGTCCATTCGCCTTTACGGATTGTATTTAAAGGTTGGGTACGTGCGTAACGAGAAGGATCTTTTCATGGTAAAGGAATTTTTTAATACCAACCTCATTCCTCACAATGTTGAAAACCTGAGTTTCTTTGAAAAGCTATACCTTTTTCAGTCCTACGTATGGTATTACCTGATTATTCAGGATTTTTTGATGTGCTACAAGTACGCAAAAAAATGGGTGGACCTGTTCCTTTTGAATCCTGAAATGATTAATGTTCATATGGATTTGTATTTGAAAGGTTTAAATAATGTGTTGGTGGCTTTGTTTTACACCAATCACGTAAGTAATTTTAAGAAACACTTGCGCTTACTAAGAAAGCTGGAAGGTGCAGACCAATTCAAACACAATTCGAACCTGAACATTCTGCTGCACATGTTTTTGTTTGTGCACCGTATTAACCGTCATTTTATGGAAGGGACTTTTGATAAGGGTTTACACCTGATACCGAAAATTGAAAGTTTCCTGGAAGAGAATAAGGTTGGCATGGACAATCACAGGGCTTTGGTTTTTTATTATAAAATTGCCTGCCTTTATTTTGGAAACGGACAATATCGTGAGGCCATAAAATATTTGAACCGCATTTCGGATGTTCGCGATACTTCCTTGCGTGGCGACATTCATTGTTTTGGAAGAATTCTAAACCTGATTAGTCATTACGAATTGGAAAATACCGAATTGTTAGAGTACCAGATTCGCTCGACTTACCGATTTTTGGCAAAAATGGAAGACTTGCAGGAAGTACAAAAATACATTCTGCGATTCTTGAGAAAACTCAGTTCCATAAGTCCTGATCAATTAAAAGAGGAGCTGAAAAAATCGAGAAAAGACCTTCAGCAATGGGTGAACGATCCGTATGAAAAAAGAGCCTTCCTGTATTTAGATTTGATTTCGTGGTTGGATGCCAAGATTGAAAACCGACCGGTTCAGGATGTGATTATGGAGAAAATCAATAAAAACAGAAGATAAGATTAGGGGGACTCATAGAATCCCCCATTTTTTTTTACTTTTTCTTATAGATATCGGTGGATATGTAATCTTCCGGATTTACATTTTTGCCATCCTTTTTAAGTTCAAGATGCAAATGTGGTCCTGTAGAGGTACCCGATGAACCAATGGCTCCCAATACCTCGCCAGCCTTTACCTTTTGTCCTTCCTTTACCGCGTAGGAATCCATTTGCGAATACAGGGCCGACAATCCGTTGGCATAGTCTACAATTACAAATCGTCCGTGTCCCTTTCCTTGTTCAAAGGCCAGGTTCACTTTTCGCACAACACCATCGGCAATCGAATAAATATCTGTTCCTTTAGGTGCAGCAATATCAATCCCTCGATGAAACATTTTCTTCTTTAGAATAGGATGCATGCGTTGGCCATATCCCGAAGTCATATAAATTTTATTTCCTGTTGGAACGGGTTGGTGAAATTGATCTGGTTCATAGTATCCTTCAAAATTTCCTTCTAAAGCAGCAGGAGTAGATGTAATGAAACCAAAAGATAGAACGGAAAAAAACAGGATTGGGAAAACCAATATCAATTTTAAATTCGTTATTCTGGAGCTTTTTATTTTTTTTATCATTTTAATTCTCTTTAATGTTAATGATGAATTGAATGCACTGGTAAGGGCAAAATTCATTCGCCCTTCGATATTTTGTACCAGGGCATTCTGGTATTCAATTTTATCGGCCCCCAAATTAATACAAGCTCTGTCTGCTAAATATTCATGCATCTCAACCAATGAGTGCTGAATAAAGTATATGAAAGGATTAAACCACATGAAAATCTTTACCATTTCAACCAGTATCAAATCTAGAGTATGATATTGATTTACATGAACCGATTCGTGCAGAAGAATATGATTTTGTTCAGATTTACTTGTAATTCGAGGATTCAGAAAAACATAGCGAAAGAAAGAATAAGGCGAAGTATTTTCCTGAACAGATACAATTTTTAAATTGTTTTGATGTACAATTTCATTGGCAAAAATTGTTTTTAAAATTTTTGTTAGATGTTTTGATATGCGAAGAAATGAGATCAGAACGCCCAACAAATAAACCAATAACAGAATCGAAATTGGTTTGAGTTGAACTGATTCCTCGGCCAATTGTATTCCTCCTGTAATTTCTGCTTTAAAATTTGTAGCGGTATCCAGGGTAAACTGATTCACCACCATGCTTTTTTCAGGATCGATGGAAAAGGACAGCAATGGTATCAGTAAGGAAATAAGAACGGAAAACAGCAAGTAAATGCGGTTGCGCATTACAAAAGTATCTCTTTCCAATACAAACTTGTATAAGAAGTAAAGAGCAGTCATGCACAATGAGCTTTCAATAAGGTATTGCAAGAACTCAGTCATTTTCTTTTTTGTTTTGAATTTGTTCTTCAATCAGCGATTTCATTTCTTCTAATTGCGAAAGCGATAAATCCTGCTCCTTGGCAAAGAATGAGGTAAACCCTCCAACCGAATCGTTGAAAAAACTTTTAATCATTCCTTTCATAAAATCGCGGGTATACACTTTCTTACTTACTAGTGGATAGTATTGATTGACCTTCCCGAAGGTTTCGTATCCGATAAAACCTTTTTTTACCAAGACTCTAACCACTGTTGATATGGTTGTATATGCAGGTCGTGGTTGCGGAAACTCTTCAATAATATCCTTTAGGAAAGCTTTTTCAAGCTTCCAAAGGTATTGCATAATCTGTTCTTCTGCCTTCGTTAATTCTTTCATGCTACTAATATATGACTATTTTTATAGTCGTACAACTATTTTGATAGTCATAAGTTGATATTTTTAGTTTTTTTAACCATTTGCGTCTTTTAAATGCTGAGCATAATACTTACATTTAATCAGTACAAAATCAATAAACAAATCACACAATGAAGTACTTACTATCCCTCTGCACCATTATCATTTTAAGTAGTTGTGCAAGTTCTTACCTTAGTTCAGAAAAACTTACTGATCCTGAAAAAGTATATCGAAAGATTTTCGTTGTAAATGTTTTCGACAATGTGGAGTTTCGCCAGTTTGATGAAGCGAATTACAAAAAAGCCATTCAGAACAGGTTTAACGAGATGAGTTCGCTTAGCGTTAGGAAACTAATGAAAGAAAAAATTCGCAATAATTTTGATAACAATCGAATCCGATTGACTTTTGCAAGCGATGAATTCAAGATCAACCAGGAGGTAAATTACCAGGATTTTATGAGCAAGGTGGAAGAAGCTTCGGATGCGATTCTTTTGGTGAATCAGTCGGTTTTTTACTATGAGAAGGAGATCGAATCAGACAGTGACGGAAACATTACCACCAACACTACACCGGCGGGAACTTTTTTGACCTATTTGATCGATGCCAAAACAAAGGAATTAATCTGGGTGGGAAGATTCGATTCTTCGGGAACTGTTCTGGATGATAAATATTCTTTGTACAATAACATGTGTAGAAAATTACACAAGTCATTAATCAAGGAACGTTTAATTCCAAAACCCATACAGACAAGACAATAAAAAAAAGCGGCCAAGGCCGCTTTTTCTGTATATTGAATGTTGTAAATTCTTACATCATACCTGGCATACCACCACCCATTGGAGCAGCTGGCATTGGAGGATTTTCTTCTGGTTCATCAATTAGAACACACTCAGTAGTTAAGAACATACCAGCAATAGAAGCTGCATTCTCAAGAGCTACACGAGATACTTTAGCTGGATCGATTACACCTGCTTCGAATAGGTTTTGGTATTCGTCCTGACGAGCATTGTAACCAAAATCTTTCTCTCCCGCTTTTACTTTATCAACAACAACAGCACCTTCGCCACCTGCATTTGCTACAATCTGACGCAATGGCTCTTCAATGGCACGTTTTACAATCTCGATACCAGTTGTTTCATCTTCGTTCTCACCTTTTAAGCCTTCTAAAGCTGCGATAGAACGAATGTAAGCAACACCACCACCAGGAACAATTCCTTCTTCAACAGCAGCACGAGTAGCACTTAAAGCATCGTCTACACGATCTTTCTTCTCTTTCATTTCAACTTCGGAAGCAGCACCTACATAAAGTACAGCAACACCACCGGCTAATTTTGCCAATCTTTCCTGAAGTTTTTCTTTATCGTAATCAGAAGTTGAATTCTCGATTAAAGTTCTGATTTGAGCAACACGAGCATCGATGTTAGCTTTTTCACCAGCACCGTTTACGATGGTAGTATTTTCCTTATCGATGGTAATTTTTTCTGATTGACCAAGCATTTCAAGAGTAGCCTGCTCAAGTTTCATTCCTTTTTCTTCAGAAATTACAACACCGCCGGTAAGAATTGCGATATCTTCCAACATCTCTTTTCTTCTGTCACCAAAACCTGGAGCCTTAACAGCAGCAACTTTTAATGAACCTCTTAAACGGTTTACTACCAAAGTAGCCAAAGCTTCACCTTCTACATCTTCTGCAATAATCATTAATGGACGACCCGATTGAGCAGCTGGTTCAAGAACTGGCATCAATTCTTTCATTGTAGAAACTTTCTTGTCGTATAACAAGATGTATGGGTTTTCAAGATCAGCTTCCATTTTATCACCATCAGTAATGAAATATGGCGAAATGTAACCACGGTCGAATTGCATCCCTTCAACCACTTTTACGTGAGTTTCGGTACCTTTTGCTTCTTCAACGGTAATCACACCTTCTTTCTTCACTTTCTCCATTGCTTCCGCGATAAGGGAACCAATCATTTCGTCGTTGTTCGCAGAAATTTTTGCAACCTGCTTAATTTTATCAAAGTTATCACCTACTTCCTGAGCCTGATCTTTGATGTTTGCAACAACAGCAGTAACGGCAGCATCAATACCACGTTTTAGATCCATTGGATTTGCACCTGCAGTTACGTTCTTTAATCCAACATTTACAATCGACTGAGCCAATACAGTAGCAGTTGTAGTACCATCACCAGCATCATCACCAGTTTTAGAAGCTACCTCTTTTACCATTTGAGCACCCATGTTTGCACCCGGATCAGACAATTCGATTTCTCTTGCAACACTTACACCATCTTTGGTTACCTGTGGAGCACCAAATTTACGATCGATCACCACATTTCTACCTTTTGGTCCCAAGGTTACTTTAACTGCATTTGCCAACTCGTCAACACCTTTTTTTAATAGGTCGCGAGCTTCAATATTGAATTTAATTTCTTTAGCCATTTCTTTAAATTTTGAAAATTCTTTTTTGTTTCAAAAACTGATGAATGAATTTCAATCAGTTTCTAAGATTACACGAAATATAAAACATCAGATTGCGACATTAACAAGTAGTCTTCACCTTCAATATTCAATTCAGTTCCTGAATATTTTCCGTAGAACACTGTGTCACCAGCTTTAATTTCCATTGGTTCATCTGTTTTATCAGATCCAGTTAAAACAACTTTACCTCTTAGAGGCTTTTCTTTTGCTGAATCTGGAATGATAATACCGCTAACAGTAGTTTCTTCTGCTGCCAAAGGCTCAACCAAAATCTTTCCTGCAAGGATTTTACCTTTTAATTCTGCCATTTTTCAAAATATTTAAGATTATTATTATCGAATTTTACGGATTCTTTTCTTTCACAATCTGTGCCAAATCCAATTCATTGTCAATATTTCCGAATTGATTCGAGAGAATTTGACGATTTACAATTCAGAAGAATAAATATACTGAATTACAGGAAAATATAAGCACAAAAAAAATGTCAGCATGATATGACATACTGACATTTTTATATTGTAAGAATCTCTCTTTCTATTATTGAGCTGTATCCTGTTCTGTTGCTGCAGCATCCGTTGGGAAAGCTGGCATTTCAGGAGCTGTTTCAGTCTCGTTCAATTGTTGTTCAATTTGAGATCTGTCTTCACGAATTTCTTCGCGAGGAATTGTTATTGCTGCTACTAAACAAAGGAACAATAAACCTCCCGCAAGAGTCCATGTTGCTTTTTCAAGAAAATCGGTAGTTTTCTTAACTCCCATAATTTGGTTTGAAGATGAAAAGTTAGATGCCAATCCACCTCCTTTTGAGTTTTGTACTAATACAATTAAGATTAGAAGTACACAAACAATCAAAATCAATACTGAAACAAAGGTATACATACTTATTTATTTACTATTTTTTAATTTTTCTATTTTCTCAATCTGACTCGCAAAGTAAACGTTTTTTTCGGGATTTTTCAACTCTAATTTACGATAAACAGCTATTGCTTTATCAAACAGCCTCTGTTTCACGTAAATAGCCGCTAAAGTTTCACTCATAAAACCGTCATTTTCACGTACACTTTCGGCTGAAATATCCTCTTGTTTATCAGCTACTTTAATATTTCGCTTTATTGAAGGTTCATTTTGAATAAAATTATCAATAAGATCAAGATTACTCTTCTTGGATTTTACCTCTTTATTCGGCTCCGATTCTTCATTTTCATCCCCTTTCTTCACGACTTCCATCCAATCGGTAAAGCTATGATTCTCCTGCTTCGAATTTTCTTCTTCTTCCTCTTCGCTTTCTTTCAGAGTATACAAATTACCTCCATAACCAATATGATACACTTCGGTTGCAGCAACCAATAGGTCTGAATCTGACTTTTCCTCTTCTTTCTTTTCTTCAGGAATTGATTCCGATTCCACAGGTGGTGCAAGTGCATCGCTCAGCTCCAGGATTTCAGCATCCTTTTCCGATTGTTCTTCATTAGAAATCACAGGCTCTGTGCTCTCAACAATACTTACATCGTCCGAAAGTTCAAATAATTCATCGCTTTCAGCTTCTTCGGTCTTAGCTTCCAAAACCTCAGGCTCAGAAAGGATTTCTTTTGCAACAACAGGCAATTCCTCCACTTCTACTACCGTTTCTTCCACTTCTGCTTCCTGGAAAGGAACGAGCTTTAATCGATCATTTAAAAGCAAATACAGCTGTCGTCTGTTCGAAATATGAAGGGATGAATTTCTTAACTCCTCCTTAAAACGAATGCTTTGGCTATCGTTCAGGTTCTTTAGCAGTAGCAAGTGAGCCACTTCAAAAAATGGATATTTCTCCACCAGGTATTTGAGTTCCCTGTGGCTGTATTTATCCATTGTTTTTGAATCTTTAACCCAATCTTGTATTCTGCTATGTTCCATAATGTTTACCAGTTTACAACTGCTTCGTTGTAAATATCATCAATAATTTGCTCTAAGATATCGTCTAAAAGGCCTTCCTCTACATCGGTTAACTGCTGTGCACTATCGTAATCAGCAAAGGCTGAAAAACTCTTGTCAAAGTCGTTTTCGCTTTCTATTTCGTTCGTAAATCGAACTTTAATGGTAACCGTTAAACGGTTAGTCGCTGCAATTTCACCAGCTTTAATATCCAATGCCTGCGTTCTGTAACCTGTAATCTCACCATCAAAATTCAGGTGCCCTTCTCCATCAACAATCTCGTCCAGTGTTGTCTGACTTCTGAATTTCTCCTTCAAGTCTTCTGTAAATCGATTACTTAAATTCGGATTTACCAATGGTGCACGATTTGGAAAATACTGCACCGAAAATGTTTTAACATGTTCTGATAATGTTCCACCAGTAAACGAATAAGAAACCTTACAAGCCACAGCTGCAGCTGCAATACAAAGGCTCAAAAAAAGTACTTTAATAAACTTCATATATGAAAAATAAAAATAGCAATAATTTATAATAATTAGCCAATATCGTATTCCTTGATTTTACGATATAATGTTCTTTCTGATATTCCCAGATCCTGAGCTGCATATTTACGCTTTCCATTGTGTTTATCCAAAGCTTTTTTAATTAACTCAATCTCTTTTTCTTCAAGCGATAATGATTCTTCAACAAAAACCTCTGTATCCTGAATCACCGAATCATCGGGCGTTGAAATATTAACGGTTGGTTGTTGTACTGGCTGATGTTGAACAATATCCATTTCCTGATCTTCGTAAAGCTTACGAATCAGCATGGCATTGTCTTTTTGCAAGTCAGCGGAATCACCTCCCTTTTGCATTAAATCAAATACCAGTTTCTTTAAATCCGACATGTCTTTTTTCATATCGAACAAAACCTGGTACAGAATTTCCCGTTCCGATGAGAAGCTTTGCTCCTGCTTTTTGTTTTCGGTATAAATTGCCGGCAACAAGTGCTCATCACTCATTGGAAGGTAAGTCTGCAAATTCTCGGCATTAATCTGTCTTTCCTTTTCTATAATGGAAATTTGCTCCGTAATATTCTTTAACTGACGGATATTTCCTGGCCAGCGGTACGATTTTAACAATTGCTGTGCACCATCATCCAATCGAAGTGGTGGCATGCGGTATTTCTCAGCAAAATCCTGGGCAAATTTTCTGAACAGCAAATGGATATCCTCCTGTCGCTCACGCAAAGGAGGCATGCTAATCGGTACTGTATTTAGTCGATAGTACAAGTCTTCGCGAAACTTACCATCTTTTACCGATTTTGGAATGTTCACATTGGTTGCCGCAACAACTCTCACATTGGTTTTCAACACCTTCGACGAACCAACTTTAATAAACTCTCCTGTCTCCAACACACGCAACAATCTCACTTGCGTGGATAAGGGAAGTTCGCCAATTTCATCCAAAAAGATGGTTCCTTTATCGGCAACTTCAAAGTATCCTTTACGGTCGGATAAAGCGCCTGTAAAAGCACCTTTCTCGTGTCCAAACAATTCAGAATCTATGGTTCCTTCAGGAATGGCTCCACAGTTTACAGCAATGTAAGGTGCGTGTTTTCTTGAGCTAAACTGATGTATGATTTGAGGAAAAACTTCCTTACCCGTACCACTTTCACCTGTTATCAAAACAGATAAATCGGTAGGAGCAACCTGAGTGGCAATATCAATTGCACGATTCAAGGCATAAGAGTTTCCAATAATTCCAAATCGTTGTTTTATTTTCTGAACTTCCATTCAATCTAAAGTTTCGAAATTACATACAGAGCATGAAATTTTTTCATACTACCTGACAAAATTACAATTTTTTAGTTTGAATCGAATCTACAATCATTCTGAATATGTATAAAGAATGTTAATTTTAGTATCCTTTTCGATCTGTTAGCGTAAGAAATACATAGTTCCGACTTAAAAACGACTGCTATGGCTTTACAACTCGACAACCTTAAAGAATCAAATGAATTTTTAAACATTCTGTTTGATAATATTACCTCCGCACTTTTTATTGTAGATCAATCGGCAAAAATTGAAAACGTAAATGATTCCTTCTCCATTCTCTTCCAAAAAAGAGAGGATCAGGTAATGGGAGAGCTTTGCGGAAATGCTTTAGGATGTGTTTTTGCGGTAGAGGAAGAGAAAGATTGTGGAACAACAAGTTTTTGCTCGAAATGTAAATTAAGAAAAGACATCCTCAAAACAATGTCGGAAAAGGTTCCAACATACAGAAACAAATTAAGTCGAGATTTTTACACATCACAGTCAAAGGATTCCAAGCATTTTCTTTACTCCACCAAGTACATACAATTCGACGGGAAAAAGTATACTTTAATTATTGTTGATGACCATACCGAGTTAGAGAATCAGAAAAAAAAGCTGATACAGCAGAACGAGGCACTTCAAACATTAAATGAACAAAAATCAAAATTTCTGGGTATTGCAGCTCACGATTTAAGAAATCCCATTGGCGCCATCAATTCATTTTCTGAAATTCTGTTAGAATCTGGCGGTGAATTTCCTGAAGAAGAAAGAGAAGAGTTTTTAGGTTTAATAAAAGACAGTAGTCAATTCTCCCTTCAACTTTTGAATGAACTTCTTGACATTTCAAATATTGAAAGAGGTAAACTCCAACTTACAAAAAACGAGGAAAATATTGAATCTATCGTGAATGATGTGGTAAAAATTAACAAGGTTTTTGCACGTAAAAAGAACATTAATATCGTCAGCTGCTACAATATTCAGGATATCGAAATACAGCTCGATAAGAATAAAATAGAGCAGGTATTGCACAACTTACTAAGCAATGCTATAAAATACTCCAATGAAGATACTAAGATCGTGGTTAGTCTATCCCAAGATCAATCGCAGGTCGAAATTAGCATAAAAGACCAGGGTGTTGGGATTCCCGAATCGGAATTGTCGAAACTTTTTACCGAATTTGGAACCACCAGTGCAAAAACAACAGCCAATGAAAGCAGTACTGGTCTTGGCCTGGCAATCGCTAAAAAAATTGTGAATGGTCATGGTGGAGAGATCATTGCCAAAAGTAAATTGAACGAAGGTTCTGAATTTTTATTTACTTTGCCAATGTAAATTATAAGATCAACAGTAAATGAAATTCATAGGAATTATTCCAGCCCGATATGCTTCAACCAGGTTTCCTGGAAAACCATTAGCCGATATTCATGGTAAAACAATGATTCAGCGTGTTTATGAACAAACTTTATTAGCCATTGATGAAGTTTGGGTAGCAACCGATGACGATAGAATTCAAAAGGCCGTAGAAAATTTTGGAGGAAATGTGATTATGACTTCTCCTGACCATCAAAGCGGTACGGACCGAATTGCGGAAGCCCTTTCGAAAATATCAGAATC
The DNA here is from genome assembly GCF_013141825.1 of Marinifilum caeruleilacunae. Lineage (GTDB taxonomy): Bacteria > Bacteroidota > Bacteroidia > Bacteroidales > Marinifilaceae > Marinifilum > Marinifilum caeruleilacunae. The sequence continues at coordinate 3,239 of NZ_RZNH01000038.1, read as the reverse complement.
GAAAGGAACACAATATGATGTTGTGATTAACATACAAGGCGATGAACCATTTATTCAGCCTGAACAAATCGAATTGGTAAAAAAATGCTTCGAGTCGGAACAAACTCAAATCGCAACTCTTGTGAAACAAATCAGTAATCAGGAAGAAATTTTTGATCCCAATAAAGTAAAAGCAGTCATTAGCAAAAGTCAAAAAGCACTATACTTTAGCCGTTCTCCTATTCCATACTTAAGAGGAGTAGAAAAAGAAAATTGGCTTGATAAAGGAACATTCTACAAACATATTGGAATGTATGCCTACAAAAATGATGTATTGAAACAAATTACCCAAATCGATCAAAGTAGTCTTGAGCTATCCGAATCGCTGGAACAACTACGTTGGCTCGAAAATGGATATTGGATTCAGACAGAAGTCACCAAGCATGAATCGATTGGGATAGATACACCAGAAGACTTGGAACGAGTTAAGGAAATGGGACTATTATAGTCCCTTTTTTATGCTTTAACTTTTTTTTAAGGATTATTAGGGAGACCTTAACCACCTTCATCCTTTGCAGATTGTAAATTTGTAATGTATCTTCAAATACAATTGCAAGTTTTATGAGTAAAAGACTAATTACAGGATTAATCATCTTAATGAGCATTTCCCTACTTGGAATTATTGCGGTTCAAATTCTTTGGATCCGTAATGCCATTTCCATAGAGGAAAAAACTTTTGCCTCCAATATCAATAAGGCTCTTCATAAAATTGTATTCAATCTCGAAAACAAAGAGAATGTTCTACTGCTTTCTGCAGGCTTACACGATGAAGTTTTCGAAAAATCAGAAAATAGCGAAATTCGTGAGTTCAAACACTTCATCGAAAGAGGAAAAGGTCATGATATTGTAAAAATTAAAACACAACAAACCATTACGGGTAAATCTATCAATAGAGTCGATACCGATTCCCAGGTAATCATCATGAACACCAATGGAAAGGCATTCAATTTCTGGCATCCAAAGCACGAAAAAGATTCCTCAATTAATATTGATATTCATGTTGAAACACAAGACACCATCATCAGGGCCATACGAAAGGAGAAACAAATAGAAAATTTGTTTGACAAAGTGATCTTTGAATACAAAACTAAAGATGTATCCATAAAGGACAGAATTAAAATGGATAAACTTCCGGATTTGATTCATACTGAATTGAAAAATTACAACATAGACTCCGACTTTAATTTTGCAATTTTTTCAGGCGATTCATTACAGCTTGTTCATTCTTCCGACAGCAGCTATACCGAAGATTTAAAAAAATCAGATTTTCAGATGCAGCTCTTCCCTAATGATATTTTTGTTACCCATCACATTTTATCTTTAGGTTTTGTTAATCGGTTTAACCTGATTTACAAATCCATTTTACCTCTGCTGATTTTATCAGGGATATTTACCTTATTTATTATCGTTGCATTTTTTAATGCGGTACTCTTAATTTTAAAACAGAAACGAATTAGTGACATCAAATCAGATTTCATTAATAATATTACCCATGAGTTTAAAACTCCAATTGCAACAATTGGATTGGCATCCGATTCCATTAACAATCCAAAGGTGATTGGAGACCCTGATCGTATTCGATATTTCACAGGCATTATTAAAGATGAAAATTTTAGAATGAACAAGCAGGTTGAGAACATTCTGCAACTTTCACTTTTTGGCAAGCATGAGCTCAAATTAAATTTACAATCGGCGCATTTAAATGAAATTATTCAGAAAGCAGCAGAGCACATCCAACTTCAAATCGACGAGAAAGAAGGTCTAATATCAACAAACTTAATGGCCGTAAATGATGTAACCAATGTAGATGAAGTCCATTTTTTAAATGTTCTTTTCAATTTGTTCGATAACGCCATTAAATACTCCAAGGATAAGCCTGAAATTTCAATTTCAACAGAAAATAAAGAACAATTAATTGTACTTACAGTGCAGGATTCAGGGATTGGAATGAATTCAAAAACGATTAAACGTATTTTTAAGAAATTCTATCGTGCCGAAACCGGGAATATTCATAGCGTAAAAGGTTTTGGCTTAGGATTGAGCTACGTCAAATTGGTTATCGATAGACACAATGGATCAATTGATGTGTCGAGTAAACCAGGCGTGGGAACAAGCATTCAAATATCTTTACCTTTAAGTAAAATATAATGGCAGATCCGATTAAAATATTGCTCGTAGAAGATGAAACCAATTTTGGTGCAGTAATGAAAAATTACCTTGAGATTTCAGATTTTGAAGTAATGCTATGTGTTAATGGTAAAGATGGTTTAAGTGCATTTATTGCACATAATTTCGATATTTGTATATTGGATGTTATGATGCCTGAAATGGATGGTTTTACATTGGCAAAAGAAATCAAGCGGCTTAATGCTGATATGCCTATAATATTTCTTACTGCAAAAACTTTAAAAGAAGATATTATCCAAGGTTATCGCTTAGGTGCTGATGATTATATTACCAAGCCTTTTGATTCCGAGCTTTTGATTTATAAAATAAAGGCAATCCTTGCCAGGAATAATAACATTTCATCAAGTAACAATAATAACATATACACCATTGGCAAGTTTACCTTCGATGCAAATCTTCGTATTCTACGTATCGGTAATGAAGAACAAAAACTTTCTCCTAAAGAAGCTGATCTGTTAAAACTATTGGCCGAAAACCTCAATCAAATTCTACCTAGAGAAACCGCATTAAAAAGCATTTGGGGCGATGATAATTTCTATACAACTCGAAGTATGGATGTATATGTTACCAAGCTCAGAAAGTACTTAAAATCAGATCCTGATTTATCCATTGAAAATATCCATGGAAGTGGATTTAGGTTGTTGCAAATAAATGCGCCATATCAATAGTCCTTCGACTCCGCTCAGGAACCTTTGGACAATGCAATTATTTCAAGTTAACATCCGACTCCGCTCAGGAACCTTTGGACAATGCAATTATTTCAAGTTAACATCCGACTCCGCTCAGGAACCTTTGGACAGCATAATTATTGTGGATAGCTGGTGGCTGAGAGCTGACAGCTGAAAGTTTGTTGACTTTTGGGCATAAAAAAAGAGTCTCACTCCATAAGGAATAAGACTCTTTAAAGGTTGGCGTCGACCTACTCTCCCACATCTCTGCAGTACCATCGGCGCTAACGGGCTTAACTTCTCTGTTCGGAATGGGAAGAGGTGGAACCCCGATGCTATAAACAC
>NZ_RZNH01000185.1 GCF_013141825.1 Marinifilum caeruleilacunae | reverse complement strand
GAACACAACACCACCACGATCAAAGTCGCCGGAACACAACACCACCACCACAACCACCACAACCCAACAGCCCATGGCCTCATGGCCGGACTTCACAGCCCGCCACTGACCCGGACCCGGACCATCGGCCTAAAGCCCAGACAGTCCGTCTAGTTGAGATGAGCTGACTCTCAGCTGCCTCAGCTGAGTGAGCTACTAGTCCAGCTAATGGAGCTGATTTAGTAGGGACTGAGCTGGAGTGAACTAAACCTAGCTTCGTTGTGCTGGCCGAGCTACTCGTCTACTTCGTCCAGTTACCGTCTTACTCGTCCTAGCTGTCTCTTAGCTTGTATAAGGTTAAGTCTAAGTTTCCTTATATCCTTAACCTTCTTTCTCGACCATGGAACGCTTGCCTTGATGTCT
>NZ_RZNH01000184.1 GCF_013141825.1 Marinifilum caeruleilacunae | reverse complement strand
TGGGGTATTCAGTGTGACCGGGTTTCTCAGGCCGCGTGGGTGGTTAAAGAAGGGGAGCGGGTGAACCTGGAAATGAATTCGCTTCCCCTGTACTGCAGCGGGTATCGCTTTGAAGCCCGCAATGACGCAGGAAAAACACGGCGTCTTCTTGATAAGTACAGCGTCTATCAGCATCTGTCACGCCAGCCGCGTTAATTCATAAAAGGGTATTTACCATGCGAACAATACATGCCGCCATGCTGGCGGGGTGCCTTTGCTGCACCCTGATGCCGGCTTACGCAAAAGACGCGGGCTGGCAGTGGTACAACGAGAAACTGAAGTCCCGGGAAGAAGAGCAACTGCCGGCACCAGCGGCCTCACCGCCGCAAATGGATATTCTGGAGAAACAGGCAGCTCTGCAACATGC
>NZ_RZNH01000183.1 GCF_013141825.1 Marinifilum caeruleilacunae | reverse complement strand
TGGGGTATTCAGTGTGACCGGGTTTCTCAGGCCGCGTGGGTGGTTAAAGAAGGGGAGCGGGTGAACCTGGAAATGAATTCRCTTCCMCTGTACTGCAGCGGGTATCGCTTKGAAGCCCGCAATGACGCAGGAAAAACMCGGCGTCTTCTTGATAARTACAGCGTYTATCAGCAYCTGWCACGCCAGCCGYGTTAATTCATAAAAGGGTATYTACCATGCGAACAATACATGCCGCCATGCTGGCGGGGTGCCTTTGCTGCACCCTGATGCCGGCTTACGCAAAAGACGCGGGCTGGCAGTGGTACAACGAGAAACTGAAGTCCCGGGAAGAAGAGCAACTGCCGGCACCAGCGGCCTCACCGCCGCAAATGGATATTCTGGAGAAACAGGCAGCTCTGCAACATGC
>NZ_RZNH01000037.1 GCF_013141825.1 Marinifilum caeruleilacunae | reverse complement strand
GAGTTGGCCACTAAAGGTTATACCATGAGGTATAGACCTTGGGAAATTCTATACACAGAATCATTCCATACAAAACAGGAATCAATGAAAAGAGAGAAGCAATTGAAATCTCATCAGGGAAGAAGTTTCATTCGTGAATTGATTAAAAAGAATTATTGAAAGTTAATATAATAAGGGCAAATTGGCAGGGCTCATATCCGGCAGCCGCCGGACGTCAGTTCGAGTCTGGCCCCCGCGACTAAGAATTAAGGCTTTGGAGTAATCCAGAGCCTTTTTTTATTCCTTCTACCTAAAAAACATACAATTTCGTTGATTTCTGTTACCTTTGCGTAAATATTTCAGATACGATCAGTATGAGTAGTTTAAATGAGAAAACTCCTTTAATTGAAAAATTAAAGAACAAATACAGACTCACCATTTCCAACGAAGCCACGTTTGATGAAGTGCTGTCTATTCGACTATCAAGATTAAATGTTTTTACAGTAACTGGTGTATTCTCAGTTCTGTTGATTGTATTGGTTACCCTTTTAATTGCTTTTACTCCTTTGCGCGAATACATTCCTGGTTACCCCGATGGTGTGATGCGAAAAAATATTGAGAACAATGCCATTTTGGTAGACTCTTTAATTCTTGAGTTGGAAAAGAGAGATCGTTTTTTCCAGGGAATTAGAAATGTTGTTGAAGGAAATGATTTTGATAATGTTGTTCAGAGTGCGTCTGATTCTATTGTCGATCCAAAGTATAAAAATCTAAGTTTTACCCGAACAGAATCCGATTCGTTGTTTCGATTGGATCATGAGGAAGATGAAAAATACAATTTAACGCTTGAGGATGCCCCAAAATCCAGAGGCTTATCGAATACTCATTTCTTTGCGCCAATTAAAGGGATGATTTCAAATCATTTCGATAGTAAATCTCAACATTACGGTACTGATATTGTAGGTGGAGTAAATGAGCGTATTTCGTCGGTTTTAGATGGTACGGTAATATTTGCTGAGTGGACCCTTAATACAGGCTATGTGATACAGATTCAGCATTCTAATAACCTGTTGTCGGTATACAAACACAATTCAGAATTGCTGAAAAAAGCCGGTGAACAAGTAAAAGCCGGTGAGGCCATTGCTTTGTTAGGAAACTCGGGAGAACTTACCTCCGGACCACACTTGCATTTCGAATTATGGCACAATGGTCGCCCTTTAAATCCTGAAGACTATATAAAATTTTAAAAACAAAACTCTAATTATTAATGAGTAAGCATATTGCTATTCTGGGATCGACGGGTTCGATCGGAACCCAAACATTGGAAGTGGTAGAGGCAAATCCCGAAGAATTTGTTGTTGACGTTTTAACTGCGAATAACCAGGTTGAACTGTTAATAGAGCAGGCGAAAAAATTTAAGCCAGATGTTGTTGTTATTGGCCGAGAGGATAAATATCCTCAACTGGTTGAGGCCTTAAAAGATGAACCGATTAAAGTTTATGCCGGACAGGATGCAATAGCACAAGTGGTTCAAATGGGAGCCATCGATGTAGTTGTTACAGCCATGGTGGGCTATTCGGGTTTGTTACCTACAATTAACGCTATTAAGGCAAGAAAGCATATTGCCCTGGCAAATAAAGAAACCCTTGTAGTTGCTGGAGATATCATTCAAAAATTAGCATTAGAATATGGCGTAAGTATATATCCTGTCGATTCGGAACATTCTGCAATTTTTCAGTGTTTGCTTGGAGAGTTTGATAATCCAATTGAAAAAATTTACCTAACTGCTTCGGGAGGTCCTTTTCGAGGAAAGGATAAGAAATTTTTGGAGAACGTTACCGCCAAACAGGCTTTGAAGCATCCAAATTGGGATATGGGAGCCAAAATTACCATCGACTCGGCAAGTATGATGAATAAAGGTTTTGAGGCAATCGAGGCCAAATGGTTGTTCGATCTCCGTCCCGACCAGGTAGATGTAATTGTTCATCACCAGTCTATCGTACACTCTATTGTTCAATTCCAGGATGGATCGATGAAAGCACAAATGGGTTTGCCGGATATGAAATTGCCAATTCAATTTGCCCTAACATATCCCAAAAGATTAAAAACGGATTTTCCACGTTTTAATTTTTTGGACTATCCCGAATTGAATTTTGCTCCTGCAGATACCGAGAATTTTAGAAATCTTGCACTTGCCTACGAAGCCATGAACAAAGGTGGAAATTTACCATGCATTGTGAATGCTGCAAATGAAATAGTGGTTGATGCTTTCCTGCGCGATAAAGTAGGATTCCTTCAAATGAGTGATATCATTGAGAATGTAATGAATAAAGCGAGTTTTATAAAAGCGCCAACTTACGATGACTATGTGATGTCGGATACAGAAGCTCGAAAATTGGCAGAGTCTATGTTGTAAAAAATAATTATCTTAGGCAGCCTTTTACAGTGAACAGTTAGTAATTAATCATAAACAGGTAGCAAAAGCTTGCTTTCTATGAGCATGATTTCGGTCAAAGTATCTGCCTTAGCCTGTTTGTTAGAAATAGAAATTTGAATGGAAGTATTAGTTAAAATAGGACAGTTTTTATTGAGTTTGTCTATTCTTGTGGTTTTACACGAGTTAGGACACTTTGTTTTTGCAAAATTGTTCAAAACAAGGGTTGAGAAATTTTACATGTTCTTTAATCCTGGTTTTTCGCTTTTCAAATACAAAAGAGGAGAAACCGAATATGGAATTGGATGGATTCCTTTGGGAGGATATGTTAAAATATCCGGAATGATTGATGAATCGATGGATAAAGAGCAGATGGCTTTGCCTCCAAAACCATACGAGTTTAGATCTAAGCCTGCATGGCAAAGATTATTGATTATGGTTGGTGGAGTTTTGGTGAACTTCCTGTTGGCCTTTGTGATTTACACTGCCGTATTATTCTACTGGGGAGAACAATATCTTCCGGCAGAAAATGCAAAATATGGTGTGGTTTGTGATTCATTATCAGAAAGCATTGGCTTGAAAGATGGAGACATTATTGTTGCTCTGGACAATCAGAAGGTAGAAAGATTCTCGCAGATCATGCCGGAAATCATTCTAAATCGTCCTTCTACCATCCAGGTTATTCGAGATGGAGCGAATATGGATGTATCGGTTCCTTCGAGCTATATTCCTGCTTTAATTGAAAGAAGTAGTAAAAAGTTTGGAGTTGACCCAACCATTAGCCTTCGTTATCCATTTCACCCGTACAAAATTGCTAAGGTTCAGAAAGAATCTCCGGCAATGAAAGCAGGTCTTCAAAAGAAAGATGAAATTCTAAAAATTGATGGACAAGATTTTGTATTCTTCGATGAATTCCAGGATTATATGAAATCTAAAGCAGGCCAGGAAGTAAATGTATTGGTAGCTCGCGATGGAAAAGAAGAATCGCTTAGTATTGTTCTGGATGAATATGGTTTGTTAGGAATCAGAGGCGGAACAGATGTGAGTCATTTTGACTACGAAACCGTTGAGTACAGCTTTGCTCAGGCAGTTCCGGCTGGTATTGCAAAAGGATTTAAAAAACTAAACGATTACCTTAAACAATTTGGATTAATTTTCGATAAGGAAATTAAGGGATACAAATCGATTGGTGGTTTTGGTACCATCGGAAGTATTTTCCCTTCGGTATGGGATTGGCATGCTTTCTGGGAATTAACAGCTTTCCTATCGATTATTTTAGCCATTATGAATATTTTACCAATCCCGGCTTTGGATGGTGGTCATGTATTATTCCTGATGTATGAGATTGTTACGGGCAGAAAACCTGGCGATAAATTCATGGAGTATGCCCAGGTAACTGGAATGATCTTATTATTTGGATTGCTGATTTTTGCAAATGCCAACGATGTGGTGAAATGGGTATCCAATTGGTAATTATTACATTAAAAATACTATATTAGCAGTGTAAAATAATTAAACTCAACTGATATGAACCTTTTTGTAATAGCGGGAATGATTGGTCCCTGGCAAATCGTAATAATTGTATTTGTAATCTTACTTCTTTTTGGTGGCAAAAAAATTCCTGAATTAATGAAAGGATTAGGTCAAGGAATGAAAGAATTTAAAAAGGCTACAGATCAAGACCAGGACAAAGACAAAAATCAAGATAAAGATTCAATTGAAAAATAAAAAAAGGCAGGTATTTTACCTGCCTTTTTTCATGTTTCTATTCAACAAAAAAGAAAACAACTAAATATTTAGTTTAAAACTTGTAAAATCATTTGGATGCTACTTGTAAATTAATTATTTTCAATTCGAATTTAGAAAACCCTAAAACCTAAACCGCTCACTTGCATGAAGAATTTCTTCCTTCTTTTGTTAATCTCTCTTTTAGGCAGTTCTGCTGTTTCTGCTCAATCTTTGTTTCGTATTTTGCAAAAAGAAAAGCCTGAAAATGCCGAGGAAATTAATCAAAGACTGATTTATTTCACCGATGAAATTTTGAAAGAAGAGCTTCCAGAGAACGAAATTTTAAATGCCAACTATATTCCGGTTTTTTCCGATGAGATTTACAGGGAAAGAATGCAGCGTTTAGATGATCAAACTCCTATTGAATTGGATTACCAGCCTGTGGTTCGCAGGTTTATAGAAGCCTATGCTGTTCGCCATCGTGAAAAAACAGGTAAAATAATAGAGCGCTCGGAGTTGTATTTTCCAATTTTCGAAGAGTGTTTGGACAAATACGATTTGCCACTGGAATTAAAGTATCTGTCGGTAATCGAATCGGCTTTAGATCCGAAAGCAAGATCGCGCTCGGGAGCGATTGGTTTGTGGCAGTTCATGTACAATTCATGCAAGATGTTCGACCTTAGAGTTACGTCTTATGTGGATGAAAGAATGGATCCAGAAAAATCGACCGAAGCAGCTTGTAAATATCTGCAATACCTTCACAGAATTTTTGGAGATTGGCAATTGGCAATTGCTGCCTATAATGGTGGACCGGGAGTGGTTCGTGAAGCTATCCAAAGGTCGGGTGGTAAAACCGATTTCTGGGAAATTGCCCCTTATCTTCCACAACAAACCAGGAACTATGTGCCTATTTTTATTGCGGCTAATTATATTATGAATTATAGCAGAGAGCATAATATTGTTGCAAAACCAAATCAATATCCATATTTCAGAGTATCTCCTGTAAAGGTGAAGAAAAAAGTTTCCTTTAAACACGTGGCAGCTGTAATTGATGTTCCTGTTGAGGAGATCAGAAAGCTAAATCCAATTTATAAAAGAGATGTAATTCCTACAGGCGAATTGCCGGCTCAAATTGTACTTCCGGTTGAAAAAATTGGATTGTTTATCGATCGTGAGGAAGAAATTTATGCCATGAAAGATCAGCCAAAGAAATACCTGGAATTGCAGAAAGAGCTATCATCAACCAAAGGAAAATATCCAATATATCACGAAGTTCAGGCAGGTGAATATTTTCATAAAATAGCCATGAAATATTCCTGTACCACGCATAATATCATGAAGTGGAACAATATGAAAAGTCAGGATATCTATATTGGTCAGCGCTTGAAAATATGGGTTGAACCATCAGAAAATATTAGTCAGAAACCTCAGAGAGATCCACTCATGAAAAAGAGCAAGTTCTTGCTTTATGAGGTGCAGGATGGAGACAGCTTGCAATCCATAGCTACTCGATTCAAGGTTGAATCGGTGAAGGACCTGGTGGAGGTGAACAACATGAATCAGGCCAAGGTTGTTGAGCCTGGCATGGTGTTGAAAATCGTTCAATACGAATAATAAAATGAATTCCAAATAAACATCTAGTTATGAAAAAGATTATTAATATAACACTTCTTTGTGCACTTGTAATTTTAGGTGCCGTATCGTGTAAGAAGACAACAAAAGGCTTAAGACCTATAGTAACCGGGGGATCGGGCGAAGTTCTGGTATTGATCAATGATGCACTTTGGGAAAGTGCAGTAGGAGATACCTTGCAATCAATTCTTAACGATACACAGTTAGGATTACCGCAGGATGAGCCTGTTTTGGATATCATCCACATTACGCACAATGCTTTTGGCAGCATGTTTAAAACGCATCGTAGTATTCTTGATTTAAGAGTTTCAACAGCGGTAGAAAAAAATTCATTGTCGGTGAAAGATGAGCTTTATGCCAAAACTCAATCGTTTATGAAAATTGAAGCCAAAGACAACCAGGCTATGATCCAATTGTTGGAAGAGAACAGAAATAAGATTGTTGCGTACTTCCTTCTGGGTGAGAGAAACAGAAAGATCAAAACATTCAGAAGATCTGTTGTTCAGGAAATTTTTGAGAAAGTAAAATCAAAATATCAATTCACACTTTCATTTCCTGCCGGATATAAAATCAATAAAGATGAGCCGGATTTCCTTTGGATCAGCAACGAAACTCCAACAACCAGCCAGGGAATGTTCATCTACTCATACGGCTATACTTCGGAAGATTTGTTCTCGAAAGATCAAATTATTAAAAGGAGAAATGATTTGCTAAAGAAGTATGTTCCAGGTCCGACCGAGGGAAGTTATATGGGAACAGAAAAATCATACCCAATTGTTTCTAGACAATTCGATTTTGAAGGAAATTATGCTTTTGAAACTCGCGGCCTTTGGAAAGTAGAGAACGATTTTATGGGTGGTCCTTTTGTAAGTATTACTTATCTTGACGAGAAGAATAACCGTGTGATTTGTATGGATTCGTACGTATACTATCCAAATAACAATAAGCGCGAGATGTTGAGAGAGCTAGAAGCAATTATGTACTCATACGATAGCATGAACAAGTAGGATATGAATTTGCCAGATTTTAAAAACTTAAGCATTGAACCGTACCGAAATCGAGAAGAGATTGTTCGTCAGGTTGCAGCGCAAATTGAGAAGGATTTTGCTCAGTTTGGACTTGAAGTGCAGTTTTCGGGCGATGTTGATTATGCTTATGAAGAGTTGTTTGCTCAGCTCAAAGAACATTTAATCTGGTTGTTAGGCCGCGATTATCATCGCCTGGTGCTTCTGCTTTACCAAATCGATTTAAGTGAAAAACAAATTATGAAGGCAGAACATCAGTATCCCGATGTGCCTAAATCTGATTTGTTGGCTGAGTTGGTGATTTTAAGAGAGCTGAAAAAGGTTCTGATTCGAAACTATTTTAAAGAAAATCCAGATAAACTATAAAGAAAAACCGCAGTGGAAAGCTGCGGTTTTTCTTTTTGGCAGGAATGATAGCAAAGCCAAGATTTTTAGTATTTTTACTTAACTTCATAAAGACTTTGGGATCAAAGTTCGTTCAACTTAAACAGGATCACATGAAAATAAATTTACTTAGTCCGAATATTTCAGTAGATACGAAAGATGTATGCTACTTATCAAACAAAGAGAATTACAAGAATCTTCCACTTGCCGAAAATGAAATTCAATATCTCGCGCAGCAAGTTGAGAATGAAGCTTCCTTAATCGAGATCAATCAGTATACAAGAAAAGTATTTGTGCATGTAAGCTCGGTTGATGAGCTTGGCTATAAGGATTACGAAAAAATGAGAAAAGTGGGTAATTCTTTGCATGCAAAAATTCAGGAAAGCAAGATATCAGAACTTGTGTTTGTTGATCATCGCCTAAATAAAGAAGTTATTTTGCCTGTTCTGGAAGGATTATCATTAAGCAATTACCAGTTTATAAAGTATTTGAAAGATACGAAGAAGGTAAAGCATTGCCTGAATCAAGTAAATATACAGAGTGATATTCTTGAGCAAAATGATGTGGATGAACTGCAGGCAGTTTGTGAGGCTGTGAAACATGCCCGCGACCTGGTAAATGAACCATTAAGTTATCTTACGGCTCAAAAACTGAGCGAAGAAGTAAAGAAAATGGCAGATGAATCGGGCTTTTGCGTAGAGGTGTTTGAAAAGACAAAAATTCAAAGTTTGAAAATGGGAGGTTTGCTTGCAGTTAACCAGGGCAGTATTGATGAGCCAACTTTTTCAATTTTGGAGTGGAAGCCTGAAAATGCAAAAAATAGCAATCCGATAATTTTTGTAGGAAAAGGAATAGTATACGATACAGGTGGTTTAAGCTTAAAACCAACCAAGGATAGCATGGATCTGATGAAATCGGATATGGGAGGAGCTGCATCGGTCGCAGGTGCTTTATATGCTATCGCGAAAGCAAAACTTCCTGTTCATGTAATTGGTTTAATTCCTGCTACAGATAATCGACCAGGCGGAAATGCATATGCTCCAGGAGATATTATTAAAATGTACAATGGACTGAGTGTTGAGGTTCTGAATACCGATGCAGAAGGTAGATTGATACTCGCCGATGCCTTAAGCTATGCGAAACAATACAAGCCGGAATTTGTGATTGATTTGGCAACTCTTACTGGTGCAGCTGCCGTTGCAATTGGTAAATACGGCGTGGTTGCCATGGGGAACGATGATAGTCAGGATAAAATGGAACAACTGAAAAAATCGGGTAACATGACCTACGAACGAGTGGTTGAGTTTCCATTTTGGGAAGAATATGGCGAGCTGATAAAATCTGACATTGCAGACCTGAAAAACATAGGTGGTCGTGATGGAGGTGCTATCACTGCTGGCAAATTCCTGGAACATTTTACCGATTATCCTTGGGTTCATATCGACATTGCCGGGCCTGCCTTCCTGGGTGCACCCGATAATTATCGAGGAAAAGGAGGAACAGGAGTCGGTGTGCGTTTGTTGTTCGATTTCGTAAAAAATTACCAGTCATAAGGATTCATAAAAAAGATAGTAAGGATTAGAGGATTCTTTCTATTTTTGTAGACGCAAGTGAGTTTCCTTTTGGATTACAATTGCTTGCAATGATGAACTGATAAGTTCTAAATTCTGTTTGGAGGTCAAAGACTTGATTTTTACAGGAGAAAACCACCAAACTAAATATCTTAAACTCATGAAGAATACCAAAATAAAAGTCGGAATAACTCACGGTGATATCAATGGAATCGGTTACGAGGTAATCATTAAAACTTTAATGGATAATAGATTATTCGAACTTTGTACTCCAATTATTTACGGTTCGCCAAAAGTTGCGGCTTATCATCGTAAAGCACTGAATATCGATAATTTTAGCTTGAACAATATTAAGGAAGCAAACGAGGCTCACCCTAAAAGAGCCAATATTATCAATTGTGTTGACGAGAACATTAAAGTGGAGTTAGGCAAGTCGACAAATGCAGCTGGAACTTCTGCTTTTCAGGCTTTGGAAGCTGCTGTTGCCGATTTGAAAAAAGGTGCAATTGATGTATTGATCACCGCTCCAATTAACAAGAAAAACATTCAATCGAAAGATTTTGAATTTCCAGGTCATACAGAATACCTGGAGGCTAAACTTGAATCGGGAAAATCATTAATGCTTTTGCTTAGCGATAAGTTGAGAGTAGGTGTAGTTGCTGGCCATGTGCCAATTTCAAAAGTTCCTGAAAAAATTACCAAAGAAGCAATTCTTGAAAAACTGGAGATTTTGAATACTTCATTGCTACAGGATTTTGGAATTCAGCGTCCTAAAATTGCTGTATTAAGTTTAAATCCTCATGCAGGAGACGATGGATTAATTGGTACAGAAGAACAGGAAATTATTGTTCCTGCACTGAACGAAGCAAGAGAAAAGAGTATTATGGCTCTTGGACCTTTCCCTGCCGATGGATTTTTTGGTTCTGACGATTACACAAAATTTGATGCAATTCTTGCCATGTACCACGATCAGGGATTAGCACCCTTTAAAGCCTTGGCATTCGACTCGGGTGTGAATTTTACTGCAGGCCTTTCTGGAGTGAGAACTTCACCAGCTCATGGAACCGCATATTCAATTGCAGGAACCAATGTAGCTTCCGAAATTTCATTCCGAGAAGCACTGTATCTGGCACTGGATGTTTATAAGAATCGAATCATGCATAAGCAGATCAATAAAAATCCACTTAAGCCAGCCGAGAATGTAAAAAACGTGCAATAAAAAATTAACAAAATTATAAAGAGAGCGGTTAAATTTTAATCGCTCTTTCTTTTTTTGTTAAAAGCCTATATTTCATTATAAAAATTGCATAATTTTGCATATTTTAAAATCCTTAAAATTCAGGATAATCTAATTCTTAATTTATGTTTGAGTACATTAAAGGTGAACTCGCCGATTTAACACCAACCTCAGCCATTGTCGAGAATAATGGCATCGGATATTTTATTCATATTTCATTAAATACATACACCCAATTATCAGGTCATAAAAGTGTACAATTGTTTCTTCACCAGGTGGTGAGAGAAGATGCCCACATGCTTTATGGATTTATGGATGCCGGTGAAAGAGAGATTTTTCGACACCTGATTTCAGTTTCCGGAGTTGGAGTAAACACTGCAAGAGTAATGCTTTCCTCATTGAGCCCAGCAGAGATTCAAACAGCCATTTTATCGAATAATGCCAAAACTTTGCAGGGAGTAAAAGGAATTGGTGCAAAATCGGCACAAAGAATTATCATCGAATTGAAAGACAAACTCGGAAAAGAATCAGATATATTGGAAATTTCGCTTCCTCAGAACAATACCAATAAAGAAGAAGCGTTATCTGCTTTAGTGATGTTGGGTTTTGCAAAAAATGCTGCATATAAAGTAGTCGATAAAATTTATACTGCTAATCCTGCATCAAGCGTTGAAGATTTGATCAAATTAGCATTGAAACAATTGTAAATTAACAACGTATTTGCTTTACTAACCTAAGGAAACCGAACTTAATTGAAAAAACTATTTAAATATACACTAAGCCTCTGTTTTGTTATATTTTGTTTTGTACTAAAAGGGAATCAATTTGCAAATGCTCATGCCTTGCAAAGCGATCTTGAGTTTAGTGCAGTTCAGCAACAGGATACCACCCGTAGAACAACGCGTGGAAATCAAAGAATCGTAAATCAAAAATCACCTTTTATCAAGGACAATCCTAATGCTAAAAATGATTCTTTAAGATATCCTTTTGATGATGAGAATGACAATTTGGAATATGGATCACAACAACAGTCTCCTTTGTACCTAAAAGATCCAAACAATATTCAGGCTACCATTAAGTATGATCCGGAAACGGGAAATTATATCCTGGTTAAAACCATAGGTGATATGAACTACCGTCGTGCCATTACCATGTCAGCCGAAGAATATGAAGCCTATGTTGCCGAGAATTCGATTCGCGATTATTGGATGCAACGAAGTAGAAACGACGGAGCAGGTGGCAACAATGAATTGGTTCCTGAAATGAAATTTGGAGGCCAGTTTATAGATAAGATATTTGGTAGCAATTCAATTCAGATTAAACCTCAAGGTTCTGCCGAACTTACCTTCGGTATTAATACCACAAAAGTTGAGAATCCTACTTTACCTGAAAACTTAAGAAAAACCACCAGTTTTGATTTTGATGAAAAAATTCAGATGAACGTAACAGGGACGGTTGGTGAGAAGTTAAAGATGGATGTGAATTACAATACCGAAGCTACCTTCGATTTCGAAAACCAGATGCGTTTGGAATATACAGGCGACGAAGACGAAATCATCAAAAAAGTAGAAGCAGGTAATGTATCGATGCCAATTTCCAATACCTTGATTACAGGAGGACAGAATTTGTTTGGTGTAAAAACACAAATGCAATTCGGGAAACTATCGGTAACCTCTGTTTTCTCACAACAAAAAGGAGAAACATCTGTCATTCAAATGGAGAATGGTGCACAGAAAAATGAGTTCGAAATTTCTGTGGATCAATACGAAGCAAACCGACATTTCTTCTTATCGAAATATTTCTATGATACTTACGACAAGGCCCTGGAAAACTTGCCAGTGATCAACTCTGCGGTTTCGATTAACAAGGTGGAAGTTTGGGTAACCAATAAAACATCGAACTTTCAGGATTCGAGAAATATTGTTGCTTTTGTTGATATTGGTGAAAGCGCTTCAAACATTTACAATACCAGTTTGTTCTCGCAAACAGGAAGCGGAAACCTGCCGGATAACGACTTGAACAATGCTTACGATGAAATGACCAATACCTATTCGGGTATTCGTGATATCAACCAGGTAACAGGAACATTAGGTCCTTTAGCCCCAGGATTTGCAAGTGGAACCGATTATGAGAAAATCGAAAACGCTCGAAAATTATCAGAATCGGAATATACAGTTAATATGAAGTTGGGTTATATCTCCTTAAACCAGGCACTAAATGCCGATGAAGTGCTTGCTGTTTCTTACGAGTATACCTACAGAGGAGAAGTACACCGAGTGGGTGAATTTACCTCCGATGGTGTTAGTGCACCTCAGTCTCTGGTAATGAAGCTTTTGAAAGGAACCAACCTGAGTCCGAAAATGCCTACCTGGGAACTGATGATGAAGAATATTTATAACATTGGTGCTTACCAGGTTACCCAGGATGATTTTGTTTTGAATATCATGTATCAGAACGACCAGGCAGGATCGAATGTTAACTATTTGCCTGAAGGCGATATCAAAAATGAAATTCTTCTGAAGGTGATGAACCTGGATCGATTGAATTCTCAGTTGGATCCTGGCGCCGATGGGATGTTTGACTTTATTGAAGGAGTAACCATTTATAGCAGCAATGGTCGAATTATATTTCCGGAAATTGAACCATTTGGAGCTTACCTGCGTGAAAAGATTGGGAATGATGGAATTGCAGATAAGTATGTGTTCGAGGAATTGTATACCAAAACACAAAATGAGGCTCAACAAATTGCCGAGAAGAACAAATTCTCTTTAAAAGGGAGCTACAAATCGTCAACCAGTTCGGAAATTTCGCTGAATGCTTTAAATGTACAACCGGGATCGGTTCGTGTTAAAGCAGGGGGTAGAGAATTACTTGAAAATATTGACTACACGGTTGATTACACATTGGGCCGTGTGAAAATTATCAACCAAAGTTTACTGGAAGCCAATACACCAATTAGTATTGAATCGGAAAACAACTCACTATTTAATATTCAGACTAAAACATTGTTAGGTGTTCAGATGGATTATCAGATTAACGATGATTTTAATTTGGGCGCAACGGTGATGCACTTGTCTGAACAGCCACTTACGCAAAAAGTAAACATAGGTGATGAACCTATTGCCAATACCATTTGGGGACTGAACGGTAGTTACCAGACCGAATCGATGTTCCTGACAAGAATGATTGACAAACTGCCATTTATCGAAACCAAAGAACCATCGAGAATTTCGGTAGAAGGTGAATTTGCACAATTAATGCCGGGTCATAATAATGCAATTGGAAGTTCGGGAACTGCTTATATCGATGATTTTGAAGGAACCGAAACATCGATTGATATGAAGAGCTTGAGTTCGTGGGTTTTGGCCAGTACACCTCAAAACAACGATGTATTGTTCCCGGAAGGAAATTTAAATGAAGATTTGGCCTATGGTTTTAACCGTGCAAAACTGGCCTGGTATGTGATCGACCCATTGTTTTTAAGAAACAATTCGGCAACTCCAGGACATATTAAGGCCGATAAAGATCAGCAATCGAATCACTTTGTGCGTGAAATTTTTGAAGAAGAAATTTGGCCAAACAAAGAGAGAGCTTCTGGTGTGCCAACCAATATTTCGGTATTAAACCTTGCTTATTATCCTGATGAAAAAGGTCCGTACAACTATGATGTTGATGGACAGGCAGGTGTTTCACAAGGGATGAATCCAGACGGAAGTTTGGAGGCACCGGAAACACGTTGGGGTGGTATCATGAGAAGAATTGAAACCAACGATTTTGAAGCTGCCAATATTGCATACATCGAATTCTGGATGATGGACCCATTCGTATACGACGAGAACCATAAGGGTGGTGACCTGTATTTTAACCTTGGGAATGTATCGGAAGATATTCTGCGAGATTCGAGGAAATCATTCGAGAATGGTTTGCCAACCGATGAGAATGTAACATTGGTAGATTCGACTGTTTGGGGGCGTGTTCCTCTTGTTCAGTCATTGGTAAATGCATTCGATAACAATACCGAATCGAGGCGATACCAGGATGTTGGTTTAGATGGAATGAGCACCCAGGATGAGTTGAGCTATTTCGACAACTATATCCAGGCCATTAGTTTATCTGCAAATTTGGGTACAGGTTCGGGAGCCTATAACAATGCAATCAACGACCCGTCGAATGATGATTATCACTATTTCCGCGGAAGCGATTACGATGCTGATGAGTTAGGTATTTTGGAACGATACAAGAGATATAATGGTCCGGAAGGAAACTCGCCTACCTCTGAATTATCTGCCGAATCTTATCCAACATCAGCCACCACTTTGCCGGATGTTGAGGATATCAATCATGACAATACTTTAAGTGAAACAGAAGCTTACTACCAATATCGAGTTCATTTGGAACCAAGCGAAATGGAGGTGGGTAAGAACTTTATTACCGATAAAATTACCAGTACAGTTGATTTGGCAAACGGAACAGAAGGAGTGGTAGACTGGTATCAGTTTAAAATTCCGGTGAGTGAGTTTGAAGATCAGTTTGGAAATATTTCTGATTTTACCTCGATTCGATTCATGAGAATGTTCTTAAAAGGATTTGAAGAGGATGTAATTATGCGTTTCGCAACACTTGATCTGGTTCGCGACGATTGGAGAAAGTATGAGCAAGCCATTAACGAAGATGAAAATGATGCTGTAGTTTCTGATGCTACCTTCGATATAACTGCGATTAATATTGAAGAGAATGCAGCCAAGGAACCTGTAAACTATATTCTTCCTCCTGGAATCGACCGAGTTGTAGACCCAAGCAACCCACAATTGATTCAATTGAACGAACAGGCAATCCTTTTAAAGGTAATTGATCTGGAAAATGGGAAAGGAAAAGGTGCCTACAAGACGCTTAATATGGATATTCGAAAGTATGGAAAACTGAAAATGGATGTCCATGCCGAGGAGATAGATGGTTTACCAATTAACGATAATGAGGTCACTGCATTTATTCGTTTAGGATCCGATTATCAGGATAACTACTACGAATACGAAATTCCATTAAAGCTAACTGCACCAGGTTTGTATAATGGCGATAGCGACAGCGACAGGTTAGCGGTTTGGCCCGATGAGAACAGGTTTGATTTTAAACTAAGACTTTTCCAAACCATTAAACAATTGCGTAATGATGCCATGAGAAGTGTTGGTTCAAGCGTTGATTACCTAACGGTTTACGATGCTTCAGTGAATGACCTCTCAAATGATAACGATCCGATAAAAGAAGGGCATAGGGTTCGAATTAAGGGTAATCCGAACCTGGCCAACGTAAGAACCGTAATGATTGGTATCAAAAATCCGATTGAGGATATTACTGGCAACGATGATGCTTTGCCAAAATCGGTTGAAGTTTGGATGAATGAATTGCGATTGACCGACTTTGATGAAGATGGCGGTTGGGCTGCAAATTTAAGGGTAACTACCAAATTGGCCGATTTGGGTACGGTAACCTGGGCAGGAAGTCAAATTACCTCAGGTTTTGGTGGAATCGAAGATGGTGTAAATGAACGTTACAAAGACGATATTTTCCAATATGATTTATCGGCAAGTCTGGAATTGGGTAAATTCTTCCCTGAAAAATCGGGAGTAAGAATTCCTATGTACTATGCCATTTCGGAGGAAACGGTAAGTCCGGAATACAATCCTTTGGATCCTGATATTCCTTTAGATGTGGCGCTGGATAATGCTGATTCGAAAGCCGAAAGGGATTCGATCAAACACATTTCCCAGGAATATACAAAACGCAAAAGTTTCAATCTTACCAATGTGAGAATTGAGAAGCAAGAAGGCAAATCGAAATTGTTGGATGTATCGAACCTGGCATTAACCTATTCTTTCAACGAAACTTATTCGCGCGATGTAAATACGGTACGCGATGTAGAGAAGAATTACAGAGGTGTTGTTAGCTATAATTATACCGAACGTCCGAAAATTGTTCAGCCATTCAGAAAAGTGAAAGCTTTCCAAAAACCTGCTTTCCGATTGTTGAAAGACTTCAATTTCTATTATTTGCCAACTCAGTTATCTTTCCGATCTGATCTGCAACGTTACTATCATGAAATTGAAAAACGAAATATAGAAGAACCTGGATTAAAAATTGATCCTTCTTACGATAAGGACTTTATCTGGTACAGATATTACGATTTAAAATACAATCTGACCAAAGGACTGAAATTTGATTTCTCGGCAACGAATACTTCTCGTATCGACGAGCCGGAAGGATTGGTTGACAAAGACAGAGATCGTGAAGCATACGATGTTTGGAAAGATTCGATCTGGAATAATTTAATGGATGGTGGACGAAACATCAAATACCACCATAAGTTTAATGTGACTTATAATGTGCCGATTAACAAAATTCCTTTGTTCAATTGGACATCTTTAAATGCTCGCTATTCTGGTTCTTACGATTGGAATGCAGGTGCGATTACTGCCGATACAATAGAATTGGGTAACACCATTCGCAACTCGAATAATATTCAGTTGAATGGGCAATTAAAAATGGTGAGCCTGTATAATAAAATTGGATTCCTGAAGAAAATCAACAGGAAATACGATTCGAATCGCAAATACAAGAAGAAAACAAAATCCTATAAAAAGGTAAATTACGAGGGCAGGTTAGAAGAACTGAAAGCGGGAGTTCCTGTTTCGGTTTATCACAAGCTAATGACCGAGGATATTACCATTAGAGCATACGATACACAAGGAAAAGAGGTGAAAATTGAGGTGAAACCTGTAACAGGCAACCGAGCCAAAATTACCGCCTCCAGAAATGTGAAGGATGTGAGGGTTCGTGTTACGGGTAAAGTATCCGAAAAGGATAATGTTTTAACTGTAATTGGAGAAAACTTCCTGCGCACTTTAATGAGTGTACGAAATATCAGTATTAACTATTCTGAGATCAACTCGACCACCTTGCCAGGATATTTGCCACAAACCAATTACTTTGGTGGTGAATCGTTTAATGGTACCAAGGCTCCGGGCTTTAGATTCCTTGCAGGTGCACAGGATAAGAATTTTGCTCGCAGAGCAGCCGATAATGGCTGGATTACAACCGATCCAACCATGAATGATCCATATGTGATGAGCCATACGCAGAACCTATCGGTGCGAAGTACGATTGAGCCTGTGAAAGGATTGAAGATTGACCTTACCGCCAATCGTAACTATTCGAGAAACAGAAGCGAATATTATATTTATAATACCGACAATGGACGATTCGATAACGAGAACCTGGTTAAATCAGGAAACTTTAGTATGAGTTTCTTAAGTTTAAAATCCGCCTTCTTTACCATTGGAAACACGGGTGATTACTCTTCTGAATATTTCGATAAGTTCCTTGAGAATCGTAAAGCAGAATCATTAAGATTGGCACAGGAAAGATATGGTTCATCATTTGCCGACTTTGAAATTATTGAGGGAGGTGAGGAAACAGGATATTACGAAGGATATGGAGCTACTTCGCAGGAAGTGTTGATTCCAGCCTTCTTAAAGGCCTATGGAAACGGAGGAAGTGGATTCAATAAATTGTTTCCTGGTATTGCACAAATGAAACCAAACTGGCGTGTAACCTTCGAAGGATTATCGAAAATTCCATTGATAAAACGCTACTTTAAGTCGATTAATTTAACGCATGCATATACTTCAACTTACGATGTTGGTTCATACAATACCAACCTAAATTACGATGAAGATGCAGATGGTTTTAGTATTATCAGAGACATGTCGGATAACTTCCTGCCACTGTACGAAGCCAATTCAATATCGATTAACGAGCAATTCAATCCATTAATTAATGTGGATATGATTTGGAAGAATAACTTCTCTACAAGCTTTGAAATTAAGCGTACTCGTAACCTGATATTGAGTCTTTCGAATACCCAGCTGACAGAAGTGGCTTCTAACGAAGTAATTTTCGGTATGGGATATCGATTTGATAATTTTGGAATGATTATCGGTTCGGGTTCCCGTCAGAAGAAATATAATTCTGATTTGAATTTGCGTGGCGATCTTTCGATTCGTAAAAACAGTACCATTATTCGTAAAATTGTTGACGAGGTGGATCAGTTAACTTCTGGACAGAAAGTAGTGACTTTAAAATTTAGTGCAGACTATGTTTTGAGTAACCGATTCAACCTGCGTTTGTACTACGATAGAATTGTGAATACGCCATATGTATCACTGTCTTATCCGACTACAACAACCGAATTTGGTGCCAGTATACGATTCACATTGGCGAATTAAACTTGTAATTTAAAGTGAGCTTGTTGAATAGAGAACCGTTAATTGAGCGTAAAGTAATGATTAAAAGCTGATAAAACTCATTTACTTATTAACACAATTACTCAATTACTAGTATTTTATTATTGAAAAAAAACTGTAAATTTGGAGCAGTTTATAAACCTCTTTTAAAACAACATACTATCATGAATGTACCAGAAAATTTGAAGTACACTAAAGATCACGAGTGGGTACGTGTAGAAGGCGAAGAAGCTTTTATTGGTGTTACTGATTTCGCTCAGGGAGAACTAGGAGACATCGTTTTTGTTGAAGTAGAAACTGAAGGCGAAGAATTAGATCAGGAAGAAGTATTCGGAACGATTGAAGCTGTAAAAACTGTATCTGACATGTTTATGCCAGTGGGTGGTGAAGTTTTGGAATTCAACGAGAAGTTGGAAGATGCTCCAGATTTGATCAACTCTGATCCTTACGGAGAAGGTTGGATTATCAAAATTAAGGTAGCAGATATGGCTGAAGTTGAAGAATTACTTACTGCAGAAGCTTACAAAGAATTACTTTAAGAGTATTCTAAAAATATAGAAAAACCCTCGCACAATTTGTGTGAGGGTTTTTTGTTTTTATGTAGCTTAAATGATCTCTGGTATAAAATAAAAAAAAAGCAGCCCCTTAGGACTGCTTTTACATATCATTGAATTGTTTCTTACAATTTCTTCTGAATTTCTACTTCTTCGAATGCTTCTACCATATCGCCAACTTTGATATCGTTGTATTTGTCGATATTCAGACCACATTCGTATCCTTTCACAACTTCTTTCGCATCGTCTTTGAATCGTTTCAACGAACCAAGTTCTCCGGTGTAGATTACAATACCGTCGCGAATCAGGCGGATCTTAGAGCTACGCTTGATCTTACCGTCACGAACAATACATCCGGCAATTGTACCCACTTTAGAGATTTTGAATGTTTCAAGAACCTCAACAGTAGCAACAATTTCTTCCTTAATTTCAGGAGAAAGCATACCTTCCATTGCCGATTTCAACTCTTCAATTGCATCGTAGATGATTGAGTACAGACGGATATCGATCTCTTCCTTCTCAGCCAGTTTACGCGCACCAACCGATGGACGAACCTGGAAACCTACGATAATTGCATTCGAAGCTGTCGCAAGCATAACATCCGATTCCGAAATCTGACCCACTGCTTTGTGAATTACATTCACCTGGATCTCTTCAGTAGATAGTTTAATTAATGAATCAGAAAGTGCCTCGATAGAACCATCCACATCACCTTTCACAATTACATTCAACTCCTGGAAGTTTCCAATTGCGATACGACGACCAATCTCGTCAAGAGTAATGTGTTTCTGAGTACGAAGACCTTGCTCACGCTGTAGCTGCTCACGTTTGTTTGCAATACCACGAGCTTCTTTCTCGCTCTCCATTACATTGAAGTTGTCACCCGCTTGTGGTGCACCATTCAATCCAAGAATCAATGCTGGTTCCGATGGACCTACTGCATCAATCTTGTTTCCACGTTCGTTAAACATGGCTTTTACGTGACCAGTGTAGCTACCTGCAAGTAATACATCACCTACTTTCAAAGTACCAGCTTGGACCAATAGTGTTGTTACATAACCACGACCTTTATCAAGCGATGATTCGATTACAGAACCAACTGCACGCTTATTTGGATTTGCTTTGGCTTCCAATAATTCAGCCTCAAGCAATACTTTTTCCAATAAATCTTCGATATTGATACCATTCTTTGCCGAAATCTCCTGGCACTGGTATTTACCACCCCAGTCTTCAACCAGGTAGTTCATATTTGCAAGCTCACCTTTAATTCTTTCAGGATCTGCTCCATCTTTATCAATCTTGTTAATTGCAAATACAATTGGTACACCTGCTGCACTTGCGTGATTAATCGCCTCAATGGTCTGTGGCATTACGTTATCATCGGCAGCTACAATAATAATAGCAATATCTGTTACCTGGGCACCACGAGCACGCATCGCTGTAAAGGCTTCGTGACCCGGAGTATCAAGGAAAGTAATTTTTCTTCCATCATCCAATGATACATTGTATGCACCAATATGCTGGGTAATACCTCCGGCCTCACCGGCAATTACGTTGGCATGACGAATGTAATCCAAAAGGGAAGTCTTACCGTGGTCAACGTGACCCATCACCGTAACAATTGGTGGACGTTCTAATAAATCTTCCTCTTTGTCTTCTTCTTCTTCAATTGACTCCTGAAGTTCAACACTTACGAATTCTGCTTTGTATCCGAATTCATCAGCAACAATGGCAATGGTTTCTGCATCCAATCTTTGGTTGATCGATACAAACAAACCTAACCCCATACATGTTGCAATAATGTTGGTTACAGGAACTTCCATCATGGTTGCCAATTCGTTTACTGTAACGAACTCGGTCAACTTCAGAATGTTCTTTTCTGCTGCAGCCTGTTCAGCTAATTCAGCTTGTTTAGCACTAGCTTGCTCTCTCTTCTCACGACGGTGCTTCGATCCTTTCGATTTACCACCTTTCGAAGTTAATCTTGCCAGTGTATCTTTAATTTGCTTTTGTACATCTTCCTCGCTAACCTCTTTTTTAACTGCTTTTTTCTTCTTCAGTTTTTTGAATTTGTTAGCTTGTCCACCTTGGCCCTGCTGACCACCTGGTCTTCTTTGTCCCTGACCTTGCTGACCACCTTGTTGTTTGCCTTGACCTTGCTGCTGACCACCTTGTTGCTTACCTTGACCCTGACCCTGGTTGCCAACATTCACTTTTTCGCTATCCTTTTTAATTCTTTTGCGTTTTTTGCGTTGCTGGTTTCCTTGCTTGTCTTTGTTCGAGCTAGGTTTCTTTTCAACTGGTAATTCAATTTTTCCAATTACCGTAGGACCAGAAAGTTTCTGGGTAGAAGATTTGAAAATTTCTTCTTTAGCAGCTGGTTTTTCCTGAGCTTGTGGCTCGCGGGTTTCTTCCTTGGCTGGTTGTTTTGCTTTAGGCTGAGGTGTCGACATTTTCTTCACTTTTCTCTCCTCTTCCTTCTCCGCTTTTGTCTTTTTCGTAGGTCTTGTTTTTTGGTTCAATGAGTCCAAATCAATTTTCCCTACTACTTTTAGCTCTTCCTTGTTGTCGTGCTTTTCAGTCTGAGCTGGTTCCTCTTTTTTAGGGCTTTCCATTTTAACAGTTTGATCATCTTTTGCAGGCTTAGCCGGCTCTGATGGTTTTTCAGTAACTTCTTCTTTAACGGGCTGAGGTTTTTCCTCTACCTTTGGAGTTTCTACAGGTGCAGGTTTCTCTTCAGGTTTCGAAGGAGCTTCACTTTCTGTTTTTTCTTGTTTCGCTTTAGGCTTTAATGCATCTAAATCGATTTTACCAACAACCTTAACAGGATTTTTTTCTGGAGCTTCTTCTTCAGTTCTTTCAACAGTTTCTTCTTTCGTACCTTCTTCCGATCCTGGATCAATCGATACAGTTTCTTTCTTTTCTCTGGTACTCTTTAAATTTACTTTCTCCGATTCTTTTTTAAGATTCAAATCAGAGCTATACTCTTTTGCCAGAATATCATAGGCGTCATCTGAAACTTTGGTATTTGGATTTGAATCAATCTCAATCCCTTTTTTGTTCAGAAAATCGACAATAGTAGATATCCCAACATTGAATTCTCTTGCTAGTTTACTAAGTCTTATATTTTTATTGACTTTTGCCATATTTTGAAGTTAACTGTTAAAATGTGCCGTTTTCAATAATTTGTGAGGAACTGTCTCAAATCAATCTGACTATTCAAATTCGGATCTAAAAATATCTAAAATTTCGTTAATAGTCTCTATTTCAAGGTCAGTTCTTTTCTCTAGTTCTTCAGCTGAAAGTTCCAATACGCTTCTTGCAGTATCGCAACCAATTTTCTTTAACTCATCGATAATCCATGAATCGATTTCGTCAGTAAATTCTGAAAGATTAACATCTTCCTCAGCTTCCTCTTCAGTCTTCTCACGATATACATCAATTTCGTATCCGGTTAATTGACTTGCCAGTTTAATATTTAAACCACCTTTACCAATTGCCAGTGATACTTCTTCTGGATTCAGATAAACATCTGCTCGAGCATTTTCTTCATTAATTTGAATTGAAGAAATTTTAGCTGGATTCAGAGCTCTGGTGATATACAACTGCTTGTTGGCAGTAAAGTTGATCACATCGATATTTTCGTTTCTCAACTCACGAACAATTCCGTGAATTCTTGATCCTTTCATACCCACACATGCTCCTACAGGATCAATTCTTTCGTCATACGATTCAACAGCAACTTTAGCTCTTTCACCTGGTATGCGAACAATTTTCTTGATGGTAATCAATCCATCAAAAATTTCAGGAACCTCAAGCTCGAATAATCTTTCAAGGAATACCGGAGAAGTTCTCGAAATGATAATTAACGGACTGTTGTTTTTCACTTCTACACGAATTACAACAGCTCTGATCGATTCACCTTTACGGAAATAATCAGAAGGAATTTGTTCTGTTTTAGGAAGGATCAATTCATTTCCTTCATCATCCAAAATCAAAATTTCCTTTTTCCAGATTTGGTAAACCTCACCAGTTACGATTTCACCAATTCTGTCTTTATAATTGTTAAAAATATTATCCTTTTCCAATTCCAGGATTCTTGCCGAAAGATTCTGGCGCAAAGTCAAAATCGAACGTCTACCGAAATCAAGGAATTTAACCTCGTCGGTTACCTCTTCGCCAAGCTCGTAATCTTCATCAATCTTCTTGGCTTCAGTAAGAGAGATCTGAAGATTAGCATCTTCAACTTCTCCATCTTCAACCACTTCGCGGTTTCTCCAGATTTCAAGGTCACCTTTATCTGGGTTGATAATAATATCGAAATTTTCATCGGTACCATAGTTCTTTAAAAGAAGATTTCTAAATACATCTTCTAAAACACTCATCATGGTAGCACGATCGATGTTTTTCAATTCTTTAAATTCTGAAAAAGTCTCAATAAGATTCATGTTATTCAGCTATTTACTTGTTAAAAAGTAATGATATCTTTTGTTGATTTTATTTGATCAAAAGCAAAACTGTAGGCATTCACAACAACTTGTTTTTTCTTTTTGCCTTCCACTTTTACTTTCTCTTCAACTTCAATTTCTATTTCGTTTTCACCAACTGTAATTAACTTGCCTTTGTGTTTCATTCCGTCGGTGGTAAGCACTTCAACATCTTTTCCAATGTTTTTCTGGTATTGTTGAATTACTTGAAAGGGTTGACCTATTCCTGCTGAAGCAACTTGTAGTTCAAAATCTTCTGCGTCACGGTCAAAGTTCTTTTCGATTGCACGACTTAACTCAATACAGGTGCTAATTGGTACACCTTCCATACTGTCAATCATTACCGAAATTGCATTACTTGCAGATACGCTTACGTCCACAATAAAGAGGTTGCTGTCAGCAATTTCTTTTTCAACAATTTCAAGTACAATTTTTTTATCAATCATATATCGGTTAATGTCAATAAAATAGGGGACTTTCTGCCCCCTAAAGTACACGTTATTCTTACTTTTCGATGCAAAATTAGAGATAAATGTTTTAAAAAACAAATGGCATTCCTCTAAATTATTGTATTCTAACTGCTAAAGAAAATTTTTTTGAAATATTATTGCCGATTTTTTCGAAAAAATGGAGGCGAAAATTCTGTTAATAAACAGTACGATAAATATTTAATGAAGCTCGTGAAGGAGTTATTTCTAATTTAAATCATAAAATCTGAGAAGGAATTTCAATACGATAGGCTTTTAGGCTGTGTTTTTATACATTTGTTTACAACCAAAATGCATCTGTTTATGTCTGAACAATTTACCCCAAAGAAAAAAATTGTTAACGATCCTGTTCATGGCTTTATCCATATCCCAAGTGGAATTTCCTACGACATGGTCGAACATCATTACTTTCAGCGATTAAGGCGAATCAAACAATTGGGTTTGACTTACCTGGTTTTTCCGGGTGCATTTCATAACCGTTTTCAGCATGCATTAGGTGCTACGCATTTAATGGGTTTGGCTATTGAGGTATTGCGATCGAAGGGGAATGAGATAAGTGAGAAGGAATCGGAGGCTGTTCATGCAGCTATTTTACTTCACGATATTGGGCACGGTCCGTTTTCGCATGCCCTCGAATACAGCATTGTAAATGGAATTACGCATGAGAAGCTATCAGAATTGTTCATGAACAGGCTAAACAAGCAGTTCGAAGGCGAATTGGATACTGCCATACAGATTTTTAAAAATGAATACCCAAAGCGTTTCCTCAACCAGTTGGTGTCGAGTCAGCTCGATATGGACCGTTTGGATTATCTAAGAAGAGATAGCTTTTTCTCTGGCGTTACCGAAGGAGTTGTGGGTTCGGCCAGAATCATTAAAATGTTGGATGTACGCAATGATAACCTGGTAGTAGAAGAGAAAGGGATTTATTCGATCGAAAAGTTTTTAATCGCCCGCCGATTAATGTACTGGCAGGTTTACCTGCACAAAACCGTTATTGCTGCGGAAGAAATGTTGGTATATATATTAAAGCGTGCAAAGTATTTGGCCGAACGTGGCGAAAAACTATTTGCCACCCCTGCACTTCGATATTTCCTGTATAATAAAGTAGGCATTGACGATTTCGAGAGCGAAAAACCACTGCTGAATGGCAAAAGTGCCCTCGATGTTTTCGCCGAGCTCGATGATGATGACTTGATGGTGTCTATTAAGGTTTGGTCGAACCATTCGGATAAGGTGCTTTCCTATTTGTGCAAATGCATTCGCGACAGACAACTGTTTAAAATCGAGATTCAGAAAACTCCATTTACACCCGAATATATTAGTAAGGTAAGAGCTGGTATTCAGAAATACTTCGGATGTTCTGAACATGCCCTCGATTTTATTGTGATTCATGGCATGATCAGTAATAATGCATACAGTTCGGGCGATCATATCAATATTCTTCACAAAGACGGCTCTATTTGCGACATTGCCGAAGCATCGGATATGATGAATATTGATGTACTATCCAAAACGGTAAAAAAATACTATTTGTGCTATCCTAAAATTGAGATTTTGTAATGTTTAATCTGTTGTGTTGTAAATATCAGAAAATGAGAGTGAATCGCGATAAGTTTGCAGTCTGAAAAGCAAAAAAATTTTATGTGCATGAAATAATTGTTAGATTTGCAGAAATTTTTTTCGTATTAATCAGATATATTGGACGATGTGCGCCTAATAAAAAATGAGTTTTCGGAATGATTAATTCCAACTTATTATCTGATATAAAACCAGAACAAATGAACTTTACAGCGCAAGATATTGCAGAGTTTCTACAAGGTGAGGTTGATGGCGATGCTTCGGTAGCCGTGAACAATGTTTCCAGAATTGAGGAAGGAAAGCCGGGAACTCTTTCTTTTTTGGCAAATCCAAAGTACGAACATCATATCTACACAACCAACTCATCCATTGTTTTAGTAAACAAAGATTTTAAGGCTGCCAAAGAAATAAAGGCGACTTTAATTCGTGTTGAAGATGCTTACCAGGCATTGGCCCAGTTGTTGGAAATGTATGAGCAAAGCAAGCCTCAGAAAGTAGGAATTGAAGAGCCTTCTTTCGTAAGTAAATCGGCCACAATTGGCGATAAGATTTATGTGGGAGCCTTTGCTTATGTTGGTAGCAATGTAAAGATTGGAGAGAATGTAAAAATTTATCCACATACCTATATCGGCGATAATGTAATTATTGGAGACAATACAATTTTGAATTCTGGCGTTAAGGTGTATGAAAACTGTAAAATCGGTAATGATTGTATCATTCATTCGGGTTCGGTAATCGGAGCCGATGGTTTTGGTTTTGCTCCTTCATCGGCAAACGATTATAAGAAAGTTCCACAGGTTGGGAATGTAATCCTGGAAGATCATGTTGAGATTGGAGCCAATACTTGTATCGACCGTGCAACAATGGGATCTACCATTATCCGTAAAGGCGTTAAACTGGATAACCTGATACAGGTGGCTCACAATGTTGAGATTGATGAGCATACTGTGATTGCATCGCAAACCGGTATTGCCGGAAGTTCTAAAGTTGGAAAGAACTGCATGTTTGGTGGTCAGGTTGGTATTGCTGGTCATTTGTCAATTGCCGACGAAGTAAAAATAGCAGCACAATCGGGTATTGGCCGAAATATTAAAAAGCAGGGCGAAGTTCTGCAAGGATCGCCTGCCTTTGAATTTGGTCCATATCAAAAATCATATGTGTTGTTTAAAAATCTGCCAAAAATGAGAGAGCAGATTATGGATTTGGAAAAGCAAGTAAAGAAGCTGGAAGAGGAAAAATAGGGGAATTCCGTTTTCCGGAAACAGAATAAATATTAAGAGTTTATGGCTGATAAGCAGAGAACATTAGCAAAAGAATTTACTTTAACAGGAAAAGGTCTTCATACCGGATTGGAAGTTTCCATTAAGTTTGTACCTGCTCCTGAAAATCACGGATACAAATTTAAGAGAGTTGATTTAGAAGGCGAACCAGTAATTGATGCAAGTGCAGAATATGTTGGGGATACTTCGAGAGGAACTGTACTTGAAAAAGGGGAATGCAAAGTTCAAACCATCGAGCATGCCTTATCGGCATTGTACGGTATGGGAGTTGATAACTGTATGATTGAGATGAATTCTCCTGAACCTCCAATTTTGGATGGTAGTGCAAAATTCTATGTGCAAGGTATAGAAGAAGCAGGAATTGTAGAACAAGAGGCAAAACGTGAATACTTCGTGGTAAAAGAGCCAATTGTATACAAAGATGAAGCTCGCGGTTCTGAAC
The DNA here is from genome assembly GCF_013141825.1 of Marinifilum caeruleilacunae. Lineage (GTDB taxonomy): Bacteria > Bacteroidota > Bacteroidia > Bacteroidales > Marinifilaceae > Marinifilum > Marinifilum caeruleilacunae. The sequence goes on along the minus strand of NZ_RZNH01000037.1, from coordinate 26,677 downwards.
TAACAATTCTTCCGGATAATGAGTATAGTGTTGACACCATGATTTCTTTCAATTCAAAGGTGTTGAACAATCAGTATGCTCGATTAACATCATTGAAAGATTATAAAGATGAAATTTCGATGTGTCGTACATTTGTTTTTGTACGCGAATTGGAATTTCTATTAAATAACAATTTGGTCAAAGGGGGAGATCTTGATAACGCCATTGTTATCATGGACCAAATGATGGAACAAAAAGAGTTGGATCGTATTGCCGACCTGTTTGACCATCAGCATGTAGAAGTAAAAGAAGGAATTTTAAGTAACCTTGAGCTTTACTTCGCAAATGAGTGTGCTCGACACAAACTATTAGACGTGATTGGCGACCTTGCCCTTTGTGGTAAGTTTATTAAAGGAAAAGTAATTGCTTCTTGTCCTGGTCACGGTCCAAATACCCAAATGGCAAAATTATTAATCAAACGAATAAAAAAAGAAATGGGAAAAGATTCAGTTCCGGCTTATAACCCAAACCAAGAGCCTGTTTTAGACATTAACGGGGTAATGAAACTATTGCCTCACCGTCCTCCATTCTTGTTGGTTGATAAAATTATCGACATTCAGGATGATACAATTGTAGGTGTAAAGAATGTTTCTATGAACGAGCCTTTCTTCGTAGGACACTTCCCTGGAGAACCTGTAATGCCAGGTGTTCTTATGGTTGAAGCGATGGCACAGTGTGGAGGTATTCTAGTATTAAGTCAGGTAGAAGATCCTGAAAATTATTCAACTTACTTCTTGACTCAGAACAATATTAAATTCAGAAAGAAAGTTGTTCCTGGAGATACTCTGATTTTTAAATTGCAATTTTTGTCACCAATTCGTAGGGGAGTTGCTAACATGCGCGGTTTAGCTTTTGTTGGCGATACTATTGTTGCTGAAGGTGAGTTCATGGCTCAAATCGCAAAAAATAAATAAGATTTAACTACTACAAGGCAAATTTCTGGTGTGGCAGAAGTTTGTGTAACACGTAATAAATAAAAAAATGAAGCAACCGTTAGCATATGTACACCCTGAGGCAAAAATCGCTGATAACGTAGTGATTGAGCCATTCGTAACAATCGATAAGGATGTAGTAATTGAAGAGGGTACAAGAATTGGTTCCAACGCAACAATTTTGGAAGGAACCAGAATTGGAAAAAACTGTAATGTATTTCCTGGAGCAGTAATTGGTGCTGTGCCACAGGATTTGAAATTCCGTGGTGAGAAAACTACAGTTGAAATTGGGAACAACACAACCATTCGCGAGTGTGTTACCATTAACCGTGGTACTGCTGCAAAAGGCAAAACCATTGTTGGTAACAACTGTTTGTTGATGGCCTATGTTCATGTTGCACACGACAGTATTGTGGGTAACAACTGTATTATTGGTAATGCAACTCAGATTGCAGGTGAGGTAGTAATCGACGATTTCGCAATTTTAAGTGGACTTGTTGCTATTCACCAGTTTGTTCACATTGGTTCTCATGTTATGGTATCAGGTGGATCTTTGGTTCGCAAAGATATTCCTCCATACGTGAAGGCTGGTCGCGAACCGGTTTCTTACATCGGTGTAAACTCAATTGGTTTGCGTCGTCGTGAGTTCGGTAACGAAAAAATCCGCGAAATTCAGGATGTATACCGTTACCTGTACCAAAAAGGAATGAACAACTTTACAGCATTGGAAGCTATCGAAGCTGAAATGCCTGCTTCACCAGAGCGTGACGAAATTATTCTGTTCGTGAAGAACTCTAAGCGTGGTATCATGAGAGGATACTTCCCTGAGTAAAGAACACAACAGTTAGGATATATAAAAGTGAGATCTTCTTTTGAGGGTCTCATTTTTTTTAAAAATTGCTCTAGCCGCAAAGGCTCATACTTTTTCCATTGATGAAAAAGTATGCAAAAAATCTAGGGCGTGTAAGATCAAACTACTTCTGCTTGAAAACTATAAGTGCGGCGGGAGGATCTTCGAACAAAGTTCTCAGCTATCCCGTCTTACTAAAAGTTTTCTGCTCATAAGCAGCTTAACCTTCCAATGCCCACAAAAACAACGAAAATCGTAAAGAGGGATTGGATGAGATTTAATACAATTTTGCCTTCTCCAAATCAGGACACTTTTTTTCAATGGCTATTTTTAGATCATTCTTGATCACCTTCCATTCTTCTCTGTGCGATTTTGTGTCGAAATACTGGATTCGATATCTTTGATCTATAGTTTGAATGACAATTTTCTCATAAATAGATTTGGGGTTCTGATCGATCCTAACCCATTTAATCTGATCCCATTTAATAGTGTATTCCTCATATTGGATATCATCTGGTGATATGCTTAATGTTTTAATCTGAACTCTCTTTCTTGTGAGAAAAGGGAGGATAATGGCAAAAAGTATGGGAGATGAGAAGAGAATAAATATCGACCAGTTAATTGAAGGCCTAATGATTCCAATTAATAGAAAAGAGAAAAATAATAATACGATCAATAAGGAAAGAATAATGAAGAGATAAGGCCCTTTGGCTAGGTAGGTGTAAGAGTAAGTTTTCATTTTATGAAGAAATAGAGAAAATTCACACATTTTCTCTGCTTTATATTTTGGGTGTGCAAATTTTCAGATAAAGGGGAAGACCCAATTACTGTATTCCCCTCATTTACTCATTCACTCACCCCTCATTCACTCAAAAATTACTCCTCTTTCAAAGGATTCCACCCTTGTGCCTGCAATGCAATTTCGCTATTGTCGCGGGTGATCATGTAAATGCCTTTCTCGGCCTCGGTAATGTGACCAATTACTTTTACATCTTCCATTTTTTCTACATCGTCGAATTTCTCCAATGGCACGGTGAACAACAACTCATAATCTTCGCCACCATTTAACGAAAAGGTACTGTAGTTCATGTTTAATTCTTCGGCCATTTTGTGGGTTTCGTAATCTACCGGAATTTTCTCCTCGTAAATCTGACATCCTACTTTCGACTGATCACAAATGTGCATCAACTCCGACGACAAACCATCCGAAATATCAATCATAGAGGTCGGCACAATCTTCGCTTCTTGCAATCTTTCGTAAATGTCTTTTCTGGCTTCTGGTTTTAGCTGGCGTTCCAAAATGTAGTCGTGACCCGATAAATCAGGTTGCATGTTTGGATTGTTCTCGAAAATGGCTTTTTCGCGCTCCAACAATTGTAAACCGGCATATGCTGCACCAAGATTACCGCTTACGCAGATCAAATCGTTTACTTTTGCACCACTTCTGTATGCCAGCTCTTCCTCTTTGGCTTCGCCAATGGCAGTAACCGAAATGCACAATCCGGTTAGCGATGATGTTGTATCGCCACCCACCAAATCGACGTTGTAATTTTCGCAGGCCAAACGGATTCCATCATAAATTTCCTCAATCGCCTCTACCGTAAATCGCTTCGAAATGGCAATGGAAACAGTAACCTGCTTCGGACAAGCATTCATGGCATAAACATCAGAAACATTTACTGCAATACTTTTGTATCCCAGGTGTTTTAATGGGGTGTACATTAAATCGAAATGGATTCCTTCCACCAGCAAATCGGTAGTTACCACCGTTTTTTTGTCTTGATGATCCAAAACTGCAGCATCATCGCCTACACCTAGTTTGGTGCTGCTATGGTTTATTTTGATGTTTTTTGTCAACTGCTTAATCAAGCCAAATTCTCCCAATGTTGAGATATCTGTTCCTTGTGCTTTGTTTTCCTGCATAATGTCGCCTATATGATTTGCGTGCAAAGGTAGGGAAAAAATGGAGATTTATTTTGGCTTAATTTTTCTGAACAACAACTTTATCTTCCAGGCTTAAACCATCTAATATTTCAATTCTAAGACCATCGGATAATCCTGTTTTCACTACTCTTTTTTGTTTTTTATATTGCTCATCAAGAAGCTCTACATAAATACTGTCGTTCTTAAAAATCAGGTTTCGTTCTTTTATGGTGAGAACACTATCCCGCCTGTCAAGAATCATTTCTGCAACAGCTGAAAAACCGGGATAGAGTTGAATGTGTTTGCCATTACTAACTTTGGCTTCAATATCGAATTTCATAATCCCATTTTCCTCTTTGGCTTTGGGCGTGATGTGAGTTAATTCAGCCGTAATGTTTTTGTTTTTTAAAGCACTAATTTCCAGGTTGAAAATCATTCCCTTTTTCAAATATGAAATGTCAGATTCATTGACTTTGGCCTTAAAAATAAGGCTTTGTAAATTGGCAATACTCGCCAAGTTGCTTCCTTCGTTGAAGTTATTACGTTCGGTAATACTCGCACCTTCTTTTAAAGGAATTTCAAGAACGGTTCCCGATACGGTAGAACGTATAAAATTAGGAATGTTTTCCTGATCTTTTGAATATCCTGTTTTGATGATTTCCAGTTGCTTTTTTGCAGATTTTAATTCCTCCTGGCTGATTAAATAGGCATCGGTATATTGATCAAATTCTTGTTCGGCAACTACTTTTTTTTCATAGAGCTTTTTGTATTGCTCATATTCTTTTTTGCACTTGTTATAATTGATTTGACAGGTGGTAAGCGTTTTCGATGCAGTCTCAATATTTTGAGGATTTGGCAGTACACTCACTTCAGCTATTAAATCGCCTCTTTTTATGGTATCGCCCGCTTTTACATGTATCTGTTTTAGAATTCCTGAAATTTGGGATTTAATTTGAACCTCTCTTTCGGGTACAAGGTAGCCTGAAATAAACTGTTTTAACTCAAGATCAGTGAAGCTAGCTTGTTCTGTATTGCTAAAACGATATTTATTTTTGCTTTGGTGTAACCATACAAATCCAACACAAAGGGATAGGATAATCAAAGTTATGATGAGGCTTTTGTTTTTCATGTTGCAGATAAGATTAAGGGTTTTCTGAGCTTATGGCTTTTATAGGCAAGACAGATGCGGCTTTTCTGGCAGGATATAATCCAGCAATAGCACCTGAGATAACCAATGTGATAATGGCTCCAATGGCAATGGGAATATTTACATCCAGTCCTTTGAATATAGAATTGCTGTCGGAAATCATATCTCCAATTATTAAATTAATAAGGTTCACAATTAATGTAGCAGCCAGCAGACCTGTGATTCCTGAAATGAAGGTAATGATTATCGATTCATTCAAAATCATGTAAAGTATACTTTTGGGACTCGCTCCTATGGCTTTTCTTATACCAATTTCCTGCGTTCTTTCCTTGACAACCACGAGCATAATGTTACTAACGCCTACAATACCACTTAATAGCAGACAGAATCCTACCAACCAAAGAAAACCGTTAATGGTTTTAAACAAGTCTTTAATTGAACTGGCACTAGACTGTACGTTGTTAATGTAAATTGCATTTTTATCTTCTAAATCAAATCGAAAATTTTTCGACAGGTAGTTTTTAATTGACTCTTCGAATCTCCTGGCCGAATTTTCAGCTTTTAAAGAAAGGGCGAAACAATTCATGCTCTTGTCTTTAAAAAAATGATTTTGAAGTGTGCCGAATGGGATGTAGATGTTTCTTTTATTATTTGAAAAGAGTGACTTTTCCGCCAGAACTCCAATAATTTGAAACCATACGCCATCCATACAAAAATACCTGCCAACTACATCTTCTTTATCAAATAATCCTTCGGCAATGTCTTTGCCAATAATTGCAATATTTCTGTTTTGCTGATCGTCTAAAGGATTGAAATATCTGCCTTGTGATGTGTTGTAGGTTTTAATTTTAAAATAACTGCTATTTATTCCATAACATTCAAACCTTTGATAACTATGGCTTTTAGAGTGTAAAAGTTTTCCATTGTATCTTAACTCAGGTGAAGTATGTTCAATTTCAGGATACCAACTTTTCAGCACAGATATATCTTGTTGCTTAAAGCGGATATGCCTACCAGAATTTTGTCCGGGCTTTGAAATGTTGGTTTGGCCACCATAAATCCAAAAACTATTTTGAGTATAATCCTGGAAAAGAACCATTACTCCTTTTTGAAGCCCATTTCCTGCTCCTACTAGAAGAACCAAAATGAAAATCCCCCAGGAGACTCCAAATCCTGTTAAGAGATTTCTTTTTTTGTGTTCCTTTAAGGAGTGCCAGATTTCCTCTACTTGGTACGCGATATGGTATAATCTTTTCAATGTGCAGATAGTTGGTTTGATTCAATATGTAACTCTTTCCAAAACTGACTATAGAAATTATCGTATTTCATTAAATCTTCATGGGTTCCATGATGATCTGTTGTTTTGTGATCCAGAATATATATCTGGTCTGAAATTCTTTTTAAAATGTGGATTCTATGTGTAATGATTAATATGGCAACGTCTGGTTTTACTTTTTCGAGCAATGTAAAAACAAACTGTTCAGTAAGCCGATCCATAGCAGAGGTGGCTTCATCCAGAATGATAAAATCAGGTTTTCTATAGAATATTCTGGCAAATGCCAATAGTTGCTTTTGGCCGCCCGATAAGTTAATACCATCTTCACCCACTTTTGTAGATAATCCTTGTGGTAATAGGTCAAAGAATTTGTTAAAACCCCACTTTTCGCAAAATGCCTTAAGTTCTGTAAAGTTTTGTTCATTTATGTCTTCAAGCAAAATGTTAAAGGCTAGTGTGCTATTGAAAATATGAATGCTTTGAGGAATGTGTCCTATTCGTGATCTCAGATTGGAATTGGAGATCTCATTGAGAGGAATCTCATTCATGAGAATATCTCCATTTTCAGGAAAATAGAATTTCTGTAATATACTGGACAAAGTACTTTTTCCAGTACCTGATTCTCCAAGAAGACTTGTGATTTCACCTTTTTGTATCTTCAGGTTAATGTTTTTTAAAAGTAGAGATCTTCCTGGAAATCGAAAGTTAAGATTATTGATTTGGATGTCTGTAATTTTCGAGATTGATTTGACTTTCTGTTTAGAATTTGTATTAATGTTAATCATTTCAAACAAACGATCAAAGGCTACCTTCGCTTCCTGAACTTGTATGAGCATAGCAATTATGCTTGTTAAAGCTGGTGAAATTCTCGTTGAAATGCCAATCATTGCAATTAGGGCTCCTAAACTAATGGTATCGGTTATTACATGTTGTGCTCCAACGCCAATAATGCTTGCCATGTATATTGTTCCTAATATCCCCGACAAAAAAGATAGATTGATGGTTATTTTTCCCAGCGTAAAGATTTTGTCTTGAAAATTGGTGTAGATAGATCGGTTTTTATTTTCGAAATAACTATTCGTGTTGGTGTTTTTAATTGTTTCGATTCCATTTAAACTATTGATGTAGAAACTTTCGTTATGGGCATAATGTTCCATCACATTCTTTTGTCCTGAAACAATTTTTTTGTTGAAAACGATCAGAATGCTTGCGTAAACAGGAAGAAACAGGAGAGTTAGAATTCCATGTGTGATGGAATAGAAAAACAGAACCAGGATTGAAACCAGTAAAATAAGAATCTCAATTATAAAATTACCAGCTACTTTCGAAAGAAAAGCTTGTATTCTGGCACTGTCATTTAGCCTGGCAATTAAATCTCCTGATTTTCTGTTGTCAAAAAAACTTTTGGGTAAATTGAGTAACTGTTTAAAAAAAGAATTAACCATTCGAATGTTAAAATCCCGGCTTTGGATGTATAAGAATTTATTGCGGATAGCATTTAAAAAAGTGTGAGAAACAAGCAATAAACACAGTACAGTTATGGCAATAATAACTTTCGAAAACTCCTTTGATGGTAAAATGTCATCAATCAGTTTTTGGTTAAAGACAGAGACTGCTAAACTCAAGCCGGCAATTAAAACACCAATAAAAATAGAGACCATTAAAATTTGTCTGTCTTCCTGAATCATGTTTAAGATCCAATTTCTCTTCTGTTCTTTTGATTCTTCTTTGTGGGCGAAGGATTTTTCTGGCTCTAATGTTAACAGAGCTTTCGACTTCCATACTTTTAGCAGTTCATTTTGTGTGTAATAACAAATCCCTTTGCCAGGATCACCTATCACTAGTTTATCGTTATGAAATCCATAAAATACAACATAGTGCTCCAGGCCATTTTCAAGCTCAAGGTGTAAAATTAGTGGGTGCTTTGTTTCCAATAAATTCTCAAATTCTGCCTGATAGGCTTTTGCAGACAAATTGGACTTTTTTGCAGCTTGATACAAGCCCAGAAGGCTTGTACCTTGCTTACTGGTTCCGCTCCATTCACGTAATGATTCAAAATTACCAGTACCACCAAAATATTTGATAATGGACAGCAAACAAGCAACACCGCAATCAGCATAATCGTGTTGTAAAGTAAAAGTTTGTTTTGCTTTTTTATAGAGTTTACGATTCACAAAATTATAGATTGAATGTTAGTGTTTAGTTTGGAATTTCTTGATTTAAATGTTCCTTTATGGTAAACAAACTGATTAAACCCTTAAACGAATGACAAAGTATTCCATTCTTATAGATTAAGCCTTTTGGATATTCATTTATATTGTATTTTTCGGTTAAAACACTTGCCTCAATTTGAGCAAATTTGAAATGCTCCACACCTGCAATGTCATTGCTTTTAATAAAGGAGACGATACTGTCACGATTTTGTGATGATACCCAAATGAAATCAAGGTTTTCTGGTACAAAATCTTCTTTTTTGAGTTGCTTGGCTTCGTAGGAACATAAAGAACAGTCGCTGGCAAAAAAACAGATCACTGAATTTTCATTTAATTCATAATCCTCAACAGGTTCTAAAAAATTGAAGTCGTTAAAATCAATGATTTCAAAATTGCTGGCGATTTCTTTATTAGCTTTTCTTTTCGTGCTAATAAAGAACAATAAGGTCACTACAATGATGACAAAGAGCGCTACTGGAAGAATTTTTTTTAGATCATTCATTTTGAAGCATTGCTAATTGATAAAAAATGAGTTGCTTATTATAGTTCTGTTAGAAAAACAACAAAAAGAGCATAAACAATAATTGCCGGGACATAGGAAGAAAATATAATTTTCGTGCTTTGCTTCCATTTGATATCGTTAAGAAGTGTTGTTAAAAGAAGCAGTGCAAAAACAAAAATAATATCGTACAAGCTGAATGATTTAAGGAATTGAGCCAGAATATGATCTGCATCTCCTAATTTCAAAGTTAAAAAGGTTTTCGAATTGAAGGTACGTAAGGATTCCATATTATATGTACTCCAATTGAAAGATGCCCAAGTGATTACGGCAATATATCTAAAAAAGTATACGAAATTAGCAAGGATTACTGTTTTTAAAACTTGTTTAGATTTCAATTTGTAGCCCGAAAGCAGTGTTCCTCCTAATATGAGTAAAGTTACCACCGCAATTTTTAATAGATAAACAATTGTGTTGTAAAGGTAATTGTATATTAGAAAGTTATTAAGAATAAATTCAGAATCCTTTACTTTCGCAAAAACAATTCCACTACTCGTATATCGAAGTATAAGTAGGATCGATAAAAATATTAATAATGCATATCTGCATTTTAACTGTCTTAAGAATTGTATCATGTTTTTCTAGATTTTAATTGGTGGCGTTATCTTTGAATTGGCTTTGTAGTGATGATTTTTTCTCTAAATCGGTAATGACTTTTTCTTCCAGAGGCTCATCCAGAAGTATATTATAATTTGTCCAGAAATTTTCATCATATTCCATTTCCTGATCATAAAGATCTATTTCATTGGGAACAACATGTTTGGAACGTAAGCGTTTGAATTTTTTTCGATCGGGACTGTAATTCACAAATGTTAGACTACTTTCAGTTATACCCAAGCCTTTTGAACTTTTAAGGTAATCTGTTATGCTAACACTATAGAAGAACGCGGGATAATATTTGTTGTCGATCTTTGTGTATTGGTAAGAGCGTTTGGCTATAAGCCTGGTGTTAGTTCTCAGTTCTTCTTCATACTTTAATATTGCATAATCTTTACTATTGATATAAAAAGTACAGGGTATACTTTGTGTCGATTTAAAAACATAGATTTCATAATCCGTTTTTTTTATCAGATGTGATAAAACAAATTGTAATTCTTTATCCTTGTATTTTTGGGAGAGAGGATTAAACTTAGATGTGTGAAGCCTGTCTTTGAAATAACGAACAGGATTTCCGACTAACAAATAGTGCAGATAGTTTTGAGAAAAACCAAGCATTTTTTTGAATAGTTTAGAACCCAAATGTTCTTCAGTAAAGTTGTCAGATTTACGAAATTGCAGCAAGCTGCACTTGATTTTTGATAGGGGGGCTGTTACTTTCCCATCTTGAATATTAACAGCAGACTCTATTAACCTGGTATGTTGTTTGGTTCTTTCCTGATATTGTACTTCTCTATAGAATGCTTCGCATTGATACAATTTGCCTGGATAATTTAGTTTTAGATTTTTAATAACATTTGTAAAGATTTCTTCTTTTTTATTGTCAGGCAATACAATAACATCGGCTAATAAATATTCATTTCTAACAAGTTTTATATAACAGGTATCAGATAAAAGTTCATTTAAAGGAATCAGTTTTTTTTCATACTCAATATGGGAAACCATTAGGGTGTCTTTCTCAAGATTGAACTGCCCTTTTAATTCGAAATCGCCCTTAATATTTGTAACAGTTCCTATGCCCGTTCCCAGGATTCCTACATGGGCATAGGGAATGGCAACTGTGTCGGCCAAACATGATATTTGACCTCTTATTATTTGAGTGTTTTGCATGTAAGCATGTTTGCTTAGTAGCATAAAAACAAGACATATAAAAAGTTTATTACTCATAGAGTTAATTATTTATAATTCGCTTTTATAGATTTGAGTTTTCTTTAAATTGAGTTTGTAAGGATTTACCTTGTTCTAAATCTGAAATGATTTTTGGGTGTATCGGCTCGTCTAGTAATATGTTGTAGCTAGCCCAAAAATACTCGTCGTACTTCATCTTCAGATCGTAAAGTTCAAGATCCTTAACGGCGACGTGTTTTGAACGTAAGCGTTTAAAATTTTTTCGATCGGGATTATGATTGACAAAGCTCAATGAGCTTATGGTCATTCCTAGTCCTTTAGAGTCTTTTAGTATGCTTTGAATATTCTCAGATTTAAAAAATGAGGGGTAATATTTATCCTCAACTTTTGTAAAGTGATACGATTGCTTTTGAATATTTTTTAGTTCGTGATCGAATTGTAAAATCGCAAAATCTGATTTGTTGATGTAAAAATTGAATCTCAGTTCAGGGCCTACATCATATTGAAATACATAAATTTCCTGACCCTTTTTCTTAATTAAGCTTTTCAGGCTTAAAGTTCCCTTTTTATTTTCATATGCCCATTGAATTGGGTTGCAATACAAATCGCCTTTGCTTAGTAGTTCTTTGTAACAGCGGGTGGGGTTGCCTCGAAGTAAATAGTACAATTGATTGTAATCTATAAGTAATTTGCTCAATAACTTTGAGCCCCAATGTTCTTGTGTGTAGTTCTTTGATTTTCGAAGTTGTAAAACACTGCATTTTATTTTAGTTCTGGGAGAACTAACCTTACCATCCTGAATATTTATCGCAGCTTCTATCAGTCGGGTATTGGTTTTAGTTTTTAATTCATATTGCACTTCTCGATAGAATGCTTCACATTGATACAATTTATCTGGGTAGTTGATTTTTAAGTTTTCAATTACCTGCTTAAAAATCTCATTTATTTTTTCATTAGGTAATACAATAACCTCTCCTAATTCATATTTACTTTTTACAAGGTCGATATGATTGATTTCTGCCACGAATTCTTTTAATGGGATGTATTTTTTTTCGTACTCAAGATGAGATATCACGAGGGTGTCTTTATCAAGGTTAAATTGTCCTTTTAATTCGAAATCTCCGTTAATGTTAGAAATAGTACCTATGCCTGTACCTAATATTCCAATATGTGCATAAGCAATGGCAATTGAATCGCTGAAACATGAAATTTCGCCTTTTATTTTTTGTGTGTTTTGCGAAAAACAGGTTTGATTTGTTATGATTAAAAACCCAAGATAAAATATGAATTTGTGAAGCATAAAATAATAGTAGGTTATTTTGTTTGGAGAGTATTGGGCTCCTAAGAGCCCAAATAGAGATTATCCTACAGGATATCCATAGAAACTACAAATACCTCTTGCTACACCCATACCTTCAGTGTCGCGTTCATCTTCATTATGATCGTAAATCATTTGAATAGTTTTGCAATATTCTTTTGCAGATACTCCTGCCTGGATGTTTTCCATTTGTTCAAAATTCAATTCTTTCATTTTGTCAAAATTTTAAGTATTAATAATAAAATAACTTTAATTTTGCCCTTATCTCTTCGCATGAGAAATTGAGCTTGAGTTTTTTCATGTGCACATTTGAATGAACTCGAGAACTAAGTTATGTAAGCAAACTGTCACTTTATGATAGTTTGCCTATTTTTATTAAGTCTATTTTGTAGGCAGTAATACTTGGTAAAAGATAAGGATTAGTATACATACAGAATAACAATTATAATTAAATAGACATTTTGTTCTAAATAAGATTAAGAATAGAATGTCATTTTTTGTGTTGTTAAGTTTTTTGGGGATGTTAATGCTACTATTTTAACATTAGCCGATCAATGGCATTAATAGCTAATAAAACTTCATTTATTAAATAATCTTATAAGGATGACTAAATGTATGAATCGAAAGAGTTATGATTTGAGGGGGAAATGTAATGAATGGCGATTTGTTGAAACTAGCAAGTTATAGGAATAAAAAAAATATCTGAATTACTAGAAATCCAGATATTTTAAAAAGAGGTCTATTGTCCCAATGCGTGACAAAGATTCATAGCATACATCAATCCTTCTGAATGTCTTTCGTCAGGGTTACTTTCGTAGATCATACGTACAGTTTTACAATATTCTTTTGCAGAAATACCAGCTTGGATATTCTCCATCTGCTCAAAGCTTAATTCTTTCATTTTATAATATTTATAATTGAATTAATATCCAGCTCCATAACAAATTGATAAAGCATAACGCATTCCTTCAGTATCTCTCTGATCAGGATTGTGTTCGAAAATCATATGTATGGTTGCACAATATTCCATCATAGGTACGCCAGCCTGGATGTTTTCCATTTGTTCGAAATTCAATTCTTTCATTTTGTCAAAATTTTAAGTTTTAATAATAAATTAACTTTAATTTTGCCCTTATCTCTTCGCATGAGACAATGGACTTGAGTTTGATCATGTGCACATTTGAATGAACTCAAGAACTAAGTTATGTAAGCAAACTATCATTTGATGATAGTTTGCTTATTTTTATTAAGTCTATTCTGAATCAAGGGGAAGGGGGAAGGTAGAAGTCCTGAATGGCATTAATAATAATTATTATAGTAGAAATAAAATGCCATTCTAAATAAGATCAAAATTCAAGCATCATTTTCTATTTTGTTAGCTTTTTGTAGTAGTAAGTTTGTTTGATTTTTGAGTAGCCGATTTCCTCTCCTAATTTTTTTAACGTTCTAATTAATCTGTATATGGCACTTACAGAGGTGTTTAGCTTGCTGGCTAACTGTTCCGGTGTGCCTGTGCTTTCTTGTTCTATGAGTTTTTTCAGGTGTTTTTCTCGTGTTAGTAATGTTTCGTAATTCATAATTATTGGTCCCCTATGTTTGGTTATACATATTAATTCCCTAAAAGAGCAAAAGGTAACCCAAACAACTCAACTAAATGATGAACGTAATAAAATTAATTGTCAGCAAGAAGAAGAGCGGGGTTAAAATATTATGATATGTTTGATTTGAAGTTATAAGCACGTAATAAAATGAAATCCCAACTGACTGATATGATCATTACCACCGTAAATATTAAAATGCACACCTAGCTTGTGTTTCTTATTAAGTTGGTAGTTTACATCCAGGAGGAATGGGTTCCATTCCATCGAATTCCACGATCGGTGTGCAATCCAATAATTCCCATTATCAGAAGAATTTTCCAGGATGTCCATACCGCTTTTGTAACCATATCCTATACCTAAAGCAATGTCGAATGGTAATTGCTTTGACAGAAATGAAAGTGGTTTGAACCTTACATTCAAATCTAATCCGAACTGACTATTGCTTGAGGTAAAGAAATTAGAGTTTCCTAATTGATAGGTTCGTCCACCATATGAAATTGAATTGTTAGTCGAGTTCTGCAGATAGACCTGCTGTTTATAATCTGTTTCATAATTGGGTTTTATACGCGCATAGGAAACAGATGGGGAGAATTCGAAATACTTACATGCTTGAATAGGCAGTTCCATATTAAATCCCACTCCATCAATTCCTGTGTTGAGTACGGCGCCTGCTCCTACTCGTAATGATGCTTTGAGTTTTTTCTGTGCGAGAACAGGTGTTGCTAGTAAGATAAGGATAAGTAAGATCAAATTAATCCTAGTTAATATATATATCATGATATTAATAAGTTAGAAGATTATCTTTTATACAATTTGTAATCATGGTAACTGAAATTTATTTTTGGTTAACCCAAAACTCAAAAATTCCAGTAGAATGCTTAGTGCCTTCTCCAGCTGTAGTATTAGTATATTGTAACAAAGCTTCCCCCATTTCATCATCATTTTTATTAACTTCTAGAGTGATTTTAGTATTTATTGTGTTCTGATTATCAATCTTCGATGTTAATACAATGTCTATATTTTTAGAACCTCTGTTAGCATCTTCTTCAATGAAAACATATTTCATTCTGTCCCCGAATTCATTTTTATTCCATTGTAGCATTGGAATGTTAAGTGTTTTGGTGTCAATTTTAAGTTTTAACCATTTTCTATGGTACCAACCTTTTTTGCCAAGGTATTTTGTAAGTGTTCCTAACTGGTTATCGTCATCCTTGGCAAATACAACAATTAGTTTTACTTCTGGCTTTCCCTGAGTCCACTTTTCTACACTCCGCAGAGCTGATTTACTAATAAATTTAGCCTTTAATAGGTTATCTAAGTTGTCATTCTGATCTCTATCGTATCTTCTTGATCTAGAGGAAGAGGAAGAGGAAGAGGAAGAGGAACCGCTATTTAATCCGCGACCGTTAAATTCTTGAATTACCATGCCTCTTTGGTAATAATAATGGTCTTCAGTCTCAAAATCAGGAATCCCCATGTGATGATTAATATTATCTAGTTCGTTCTTAACTATAGCTACTAATCTTTCATTTTCACTTATTACAATAACAGGTTCCTCGGGTGGTTCGTTAGCATCAATTTGGTATGAATTTCCTTCATTATCTATCGCAGTTAACGTTGTTGTTGTTTTTTCATCAAAATCGATAGGAAGTATTACGACATGCGGAGGTTTTCGAGCAAAGTCAATTCCTTCTTCACTCTCAGTAAATATTTCAGGAATTGCAATTTGCATTAGAGGATAGTCTTGTTCTAATTCTTTAAAAAGTGATGGCGTTTCAAAATTTGATGTTTTTGTTTTATCATTTTCAGACTTAATGTACATGGATAAAGTTTCAATGAATGTTTTTTTTTGAGACTTTACTTTAGATTCATTATCTATTTTCTGATTATAGGCGAGTGCTAGAATGAAATTATTATCACCATCAAATTTCTTAATTGCTTCTGATTGAATAAAATTACCAACATTAGAATTTTTTAATGATTTGGCAATGATTTGACCAAGTTTTAAAACTTTAGGATCGTTATTTGGTTCACTCGACTGATCAATTTTTGGTTGATCTTCTTTTTCCATAAACGGATCATTTGAACAAGAATAAATGAGTCCATTAATTAAAACCAAGGCTATTGGCAAAATAAAATGTTTTTTCATAATCTTAAATTTTAATGTTTATAGTTACTTTCAATCTCCATAAAAACTCACCATAAACAATCAGAAATCCAACCAACATCGACAAACACATACCCAATACCGACAAACGCATATTCAGCATCGACTTAACTTTTTACTAAGGAGCTGAAACAAACAATCCTAACTTTTTGTTTAGTATAAAAAATGGAATTTTGGGCGGGAGTAAAATCTCTTTCATGCAAACGTATCCATTCCCAAAAATTTACGTTTCAGTTAATAAGGACTTGGAAGTATTTTATTGCATCATATCAGTAAGATATTTAAATACTTTCTTATATTTGCACTTGATTTCAGAGGGGCTTGAGGGGGATATATCACAAATTCTTATTTGCTTTGCAGAAACAATAGGTTTTTAAAGCCTATGCAAGAATAGTTTCGAAGACAAAAATTGAATCTTACTGGTATGAAATAACAATTCCGCGAAAGCGAATGAAATCGGTCAGGATCTAATATTTTGGTATTATGGCGAAAGAAGAACAAGATAAAATATTAAATGAGGTTACTGAGAGCGAATACAAATATGGCTTTGTAACCGACATTGAGAACGATGACATTGGTAAAGGTCTGAATGAGGATGTCATTCGCATGATCTCGGCGAAAAAGAAAGAGCCTAAGTTCATGCTCGATTTCAGATTGAAGGCTTACCGTCATTGGAAAACGATGAAAATGCCTGAATGGGCATATTTGGATATTCCTGAAATTGATTACCAGGATATCATTTACTACTCTGCTCCTAAGCAAAAAGCAAAGCTGGAGAGCATGGATGATGTTGATCCGGAAATTCGTGCAACTTTCGACAAGTTGGGAATTCCTTTGGATGAGCAAAAAATTCTTGCCAATGTTGCTGTTGATGTGGTAATGGACTCATCATCGGTAAAAACTACTTTTAAAGAAGCTTTGGCTGAAAAAGGAATTATTTTCTGTTCCTTCAGCGAAGCAGTTCAGGATCACCCAGATCTGATTCAGGAGTACATGGGAACTGTAGTTCCAATTCAGGACAACTTTTATGCAGCACTAAACTCGGCTGTATTCTCCGATGGTTCGTTTGTTTACATTCCAAAAGGCGTTCGTTGCCCTATGGAACTGTCTACTTACTTCCGTATCAATGCAGAAAATACAGGTCAGTTCGAGAGAACACTTATTGTTTGCGAAGAGGAATCATACGTAAGTTACCTGGAAGGATGTACAGCACCAATGCGTGACGAAAACCAGCTGCATGCGGCTATCGTTGAAATTATCGTTAAAGATAATGCAGAGGTGAAGTATTCAACCGTTCAGAACTGGTACCCTGGCGATAAGAATGGTAAAGGTGGTATTTACAACTTTGTAACCAAGCGTGGTATTTGCGAAGGGGTGAACTCGAAATTGATGTGGGCACAGGTTGAGACCGGATCGGCGGTTACCTGGAAATATCCATCAACCATCCTGAAAGGTGATGGTTCATCGAGCGAATTCTATTCGGTTGCGGTAACCAACAACCACCAGCAAGCCGATACAGGAACCAAAATGATTCACATTGGTAACAATACCAAGAGTACCATTATCTCGAAAGGGATTTCGGCAGGAAAGAGTAACAACTCTTACCGAGGATTGGTAAAAGTGGCCAAAAACTGTGAAGGTGCTCGTAACTTCTCGCAGTGCGATTCATTACTTTTGGGCGATAAGTGTGGTGCACATACTTTCCCATATCTCGAAATCGGAAACCAAACGGCTAAGGTGGAGCACGAAGCTACCACTTCAAAAATTGGTGAAGACCAGATCTTCTATTGTAACCAACGTGGTATCAATACCGAAGATGCAATTGGTTTGATCGTAAACGGATATGCAAAAGAGGTAATCAACAAAATGCCTATGGAGTTTGCTGTTGAAGCACAAAAATTGCTTCAAATCAGCTTAGAAGGCTCGGTAGGATAATATATATAAGCCTGGAGCTATTTAGTGCCGGGCTTTCTGCCAGTGAAACAAGCAACTGGTAAATTAATAAAGTAGTAATTCGCCCAAATGGGCAAAAAGCTAAATATAGAAATGTTAAGCATTAAGAATTTACACGTTTCCATCGAAGGAAAAGATATCCTTAAAGGAATCAATCTGGATGTAAAGCCAGGTGAAGTTCACGCAATTATGGGACCTAATGGTGCCGGAAAAAGTACTCTTGCTTCAGTTTTGGCAGGTAGAGATTTGTTTAATGTAACCGAAGGTGAAGTAAATTTCCAGGGCAAAGACCTTTTGGATATGGAACCTGAAGATCGTGCCAAAGAAGGTATTTTTCTTGGATTCCAGTATCCAATCGAAATTCCTGGAGTTTCTACTGTGAACTTTATGAAGACTGCTGTTAACGAGCATCGCAAATACAAAGGTTTGGATCCACTATCGGCTTCTGACTTTTTGAAATTGATGCGCGAGAAAAAATCATTGGTCGAAATCGACTCGAAACTAACAAACCGTTCGGTAAACGAAGGTTTCTCGGGTGGTGAGAAAAAGAAAAATGAGATTTTCCAGATGGCAATGCTTGAACCTAAGTTGGCTGTATTGGACGAAACCGATTCAGGTTTGGATATCGATGCACTACGTGTTGTTGCAAATGGTGTGAACAAATTGAAAACACGCGATAATGCAACAATTGTAATTACTCACTATCAGCGTTTGTTGGATTACATCGTACCTGACGTTGTTCATGTATTATATGATGGACGTATCGTAAAAACTGCAGGAAAAGAGTTGGCTCTTGAACTGGAAGAAAAAGGATACGACTGGATTAAAGAAGAGAACGGAAAATAGTTGATAGTAAGGAGTGGTGAAACACTCAATTAAATAATTTGTCAGATATGGCCGATATTAATACAATAAATAAGGATTTCGCCGATTTGTTTAATCAAGGAAATGAATTGTTGTTAGAGGGTTCGTCGGATGTGATGAACGAAACCCGCAAGAATGCATTCCAGGATTTCTCGAAATTGGGCGTGCCTACTCGTGCCAACGAGAATTACAAGTATACCAACTTGATTCCGGCTTTCGATCATCCATACAATGTAAATCTTAGATATCAGCAGGTTGATGTTGATTTGAATGAGATTTTCCAGTGCGATGTGCCTGAATTGGATACCAATATGGTATTATTGACAAATGGTTGGTACTATGGAAACAATAAAGAGCTAACTGAACTGCCAAAAGGAGTAATTATTTGTGGTGTTCAGGAAGCAGCCGAAAAATATCCTGAAATATTTAATGCACACTATGGCAAATACGCCAAAACCGACGAAGATGGTGTGGTTGCATTAAATACAGCATTGGCTAAGGATGGATTCTTTATTTACGTACCAAAAGGTGTGGTAATCGAGAAGCCGATTCAGGTAGTAAACCTGCTTCGTTCCGATCGCGACCTAATGGCTACTCAAAGAAACTTAATTGTTGTTGAAGAAAATGCGCAGGCAAAAATTATTGTGTGCGATCATACTTTAACACACCATAAATATTTAACCAATTCGGTAACAGAGGTAAATGTTGCAAGAAATGCAATCTTCGATTTGTATACTTTGCAAAATCAGCATTTAAACTCTGTAATTTTAAATTCAACATTCATTCGCCAGGAGAGCAACTCCAATGTATTGTCGAATACCATTTCTCTTTACGGGGGAACCATTCGTAACAATCATCATGTAATTCTTGATGAGGAGCATTGCGAGAACAATACCTTCGGAATGTACCTGATGGACAGAGATCAGCATGTAGATAACTTTACATCTATCGATCACGCCAAGCCAAACTGTTTGAGTAACGAGCACTTTAAAGGTGTAATGGACGACCAGGCATCAGGCGCATTTGCAGGAAGAATTTTCGTAAGAAGAGATGCACAGCAAACGCAGGCTTTCCAGTCTAACAACAATTTGTTGCTTTCTAACGATGCTGTAATCAATACAAAACCACAGCTGGTAATCGATGCCGACGATGTAAAATGTAGTCACGGTGCAACTGTCGGACAAATGGACGAAGATGCATTGTTCTACCTGCGTGCAAGAGGAATCGATGAGAAAGAAGCGCGTCAGATGTTGATGTTTGCATTCGCTCACGAAATTATCGAGAAAATCAGGGTTGAGCCTTTAAAAGAAAGAATCGACGAATTGGTTGATAAAAGATTACGTGGAGAAATTTCGAAATGTAATACTTGTGCGATTGCCTGCAATCATTAAGAATTTATATCATTGATAAAGAATGGCTATAGATATTCAAAAAATACGTAAAGATTTTCCTATTCTTGAGGAACAAGTGCACGGCAAACCACTTGTGTACTTCGATAATGCTGCAACCACTCAAAAACCTACACAGGTGATTGATGAAATGGTGAAGTATTACTACAAGTACAATTCTAATATTCATCGTGGAGTTCACTATTTAAGTAACAAATCCACCGATGGAAACGAGAATGCACGTAAAATTGTGCAGAAGTTCATCAATGCCGAACATCTTCACGAAATTATTTTTACACGAGGCACAACCGAATCGGTAAACCTTGTGGCCAATTCATTTGCCGATAAATACATCAGCGAAGGCGATGAGGTAATTGTTTCCGAAATGGAACACCATTCGAACATTGTGCCCTGGCAATTGGTTTGTGAGAAGAAAAAAGCCATTCTTAAAGTACTTCCTTTCAACGATAAGGGAGAACTGCTTGTCGATCAGTTGGATGCATTAATTAGCGATCGCACCAAAATTGTAGCGGTCAATCACATCTCCAACTCTTTGGGAACCATTAATCCAATCCAGAAAATTATCGACATCGCCCATGCGCGCGGTGTTAAGGTATTGGTAGATGCAGCCCAATCGGTGCAACACGTAAAAATTGATGTACAAGAGTGGGATGTCGACTTTTTGGTATTCTCTGGTCACAAACTATATGGCCCAACAGGAATTGGCGTTTTGTATGGTAAAGAAGATTTGCTAAACGAAATGCCACCATGGCAGGGCGGTGGCGAAATGATTAAGGAAGTTCGATTCGAAGGCACAACTTTTAACGAGTTGCCATTTAAATTCGAAGCGGGTACACCTAATTATATCGATGCCATTGGCCTGGGTGCTGCCATCGAATATGTAGAAAACATCGGTCTGGAAAACATCGATGCTTACGAGCAGGAGCTACTGGCTTATGCTACCGAAAAGTTATCGGGTATCGAAGGACTAAGAATATATGGTACTGCCGAACACAAAACCTCTGTAATCTCCTTCCTTGTCGATGGAATTCATTTTTACGACATGGGAATGCTTTTAGACCAGATGGGAATTGCCGTTCGTACCGGAACACATTGTACCGAACCGGTAATGCAGCATTTTGGAATCGATGGAACCGTACGTGCATCCTTTTCATTCTACAATACAAAAGAAGAAATCGACGCACTTTATAAGGGAATCCTAAAAGTTTGCAAAATGTTTGTACATTAGTGCCATTAAAATAAATGGAGTATTGTATTCTATATATATAATATACACTACTCTTTACCAAGTACAATTAGAGAGATGACAATAAACGAGATTCAGGAAGAAATTATTGAAGAATTTGCAGGATTCGAAGATTGGATGGACAAATACGCATATCTAATCGAGTTGGGAACCGATTTGGAAGGATTGGATGCAAAATACCAAACCGAACAAAACCTAATTAAAGGTTGCCAGTCGAAAGTATGGTTCAATGCAAGTTTGGAAGAAGGAAAAGTGAAACTTGAAGCCGATAGCGATGCCATTATCGTAAAAGGAATTGCAGCATTGTTAATTCGAGTATTCAACAATCAATCTCCTGAAGATATCATGAATGCCGATTTAAACTTTATCGACGAAATCGGTTTAAAACAGCACCTTTCACCAACCAGATCAAACGGTTTGGTATCAATGGTGAAACAAATTAAGATGTACGGAATTGCTTTCAATCATGTAAAATAAAATACAAGATGGGAAAAAAGGAAACAGAAGGAATAATCGTTGAGGTTTTAAAAACCATTTACGATCCCGAAATCCCGGTAAATATTTACGACCTGGGATTAATTTACGAAATCGACTTTTACGAAGAAGATGAGGTGAAGGTATTGATGACCCTTACTGCTCCTAATTGTCCGATGGCCGATCAGATTTTAGAAGAAGTAAACGAGAAAATCAAAGCCTTACCAATGATCGAAGATGTTACCGTTGTGCTAACATTCGATCCACCATGGGATAAGGACATGATGACCGAAGAAGCAAAACTCGAACTGGGTTTTCTATAAACCTGAATTCCATTAAAAATATTATCACAGTTTGATTTGATTTTGAGTAGAAATTTTCTCAGATTTTCGAAGGAATATCGGGATATTTCAAGAGAATATGAGGGAATTTATGCCAAAAACAAGCAAATTAATAAAGTCATCTTCATCCAATCTTTAGCTTAAAAATTTCTCATAATATCCCGATATTAATTTCGTAATTTTTAAACTAAATCTTGAACAAACCTGACTTTCTGTGGCGAATATTTTTAATGGAATTCAGGTTGAAAAATATAAAGGGCTGTTTCGGCCCTTTTTTTTATGGATGTCTTGAAAAGTGTAAAGTTTGTAATAGCAAAATTGTTAATTTCTATCCCCAGTCAACCATAGGAATACACATTTACAAAATCACAAAGTCACGAAAAACCTTCATTTTTCTTCGTTCTTCTAATTTCATCATGAAAGTTTTATACCAGAAATTGGATTCATTTTCTTTTCAGGCTGTTCCCCTCCTTTGTCGGGTCGGGCTTTCCATTGCAACTCCTCGTTCGTTCCTCACTCCGGGGTTTTCATTTCAATCCCTAACACATCCGCTGGCAAGGCAGCCTAAAACTTGGGTTTTAACCAAAATCATTAACTTACCAACATGAATCTCTCACTTCTGGCAAAATCGAACCTTATTAAAGAAAAAGCCCATGAGCTTGGTCTCGACCTTTGCGGAATTGTAAAGGCCGACTTCCTCGATGATGAAAAAGAAAATTTTCTTTCCTGGATTCAAAAAGGCTATCATGGCGAAATGGGATACATGGCCAACAATATCGAGAAACGCCTCGATCCACGATTATTGGTCGAAAACACAAAATCCATAGTTGTAGTCGGTTTAAATTACTTCCCCAAACAGCAACAATCCGATCCCGAAGCACCCGTCATTGCAAAATATGCCTACGGAAAAGATTATCACTTTGTGTTGAAAGATCGATTAAACAAACTTTTCGAATACATCAATACAGAAATACAGGAAGTATCGGGCCGTGCATTTGTCGACTCAGCTCCCATACTCGAACACGCATGGGCCAAGAAAGCCGGCCTGGGCTGGATTGGAAAAAACTCCCTGCTCATCAATCGAAAAATTGGCTCCTTTCTATTTCTTGGCGAGCTGTTTTTAGATATCGAGCTCGAATATGAAAATCCGACCTACGCCGATTTTTGCGGAGGATGCAATCGCTGCATCCGTTCCTGTCCAACAGGTGCTATTACCGAACCCTATGTGGTAAACGGAAGCAAGTGTATTTCTTATTATACCATCGAACTGAAAGGGGAAATCCCCGAAGAGGGAAAAGGAAAATTCCAAAACAGGGTGTTTGGTTGCGACATTTGCCAGGATGTTTGCCCATGGAATCGCATGTCGAAAGCACATCAGGTTCCCGAATTCGAACCCAATCCCGATTTATTAAGCATGTCGAAAGAAGATTGGCAGCAAATGGATGCCCATAAATTTGGCGAGATATTCAGAAATTCGGCTGTCAAGAGAACAAAATTCAAAGGAATCAAAAGAAATCTCGATTTTCTAGATCTCTAAACACGTAATTATAATACTTCTCTCCGATCGAGGACCATCAAATTCGCAAAAGAAAATATTTTGCCAGGTCGATAAACCCATTTTACCACTAACAATTGGTATGCATTCGCTTGGCCCAACAATTCCGGCTTTTAAATGTGAATCGCCATTGTTGTCCTGTGCATCATGCTCCCAAATCCCCGAAGGAATCAATTTTCTTAGCAGTGTAACTACGTCGTTTTGAACCGAATCGTCCCAATTTTCCTGAATCATGATGGCCGCAGTTGCACCCTGTGCATATACATTTACCATGCCCGAACGAATGCCACTTTCGGCCACCGCTTTTTCCACCTGCCGGGTAATATCATATAAAGCATTCTGCTTATCGGTGCGAATTATGATCTGTTTCTGCATTTTCTTTCTACTTTTATAAGTCTTAATAATTCCAATTAAAAAAATAATCATTTATTTGATAAAGTAAATCAAGAGTTAATTCCTTTTATAAATGCTCATTAATTTGTCTTGTTTAAGAATGAATCCGAAAAGATTCAAAATGTAAAGCTAAAATGAGATCGGACTTATAGGATATTGGAAGGACAAAGTGCTTATGTGCAGAAAACTTTTAGAAAGACGGGGAAGCTTCGAAGAATGAGAAGATCACCCCGCCGCACTTAAAGTTTTCAAGTAGAAGAAGTTTGTGCTTACACTTCCTAGATTCTTTGCTTACTTTCTCATCAATGGAGAAAGTAAGAGCCTTCCGGCTTGAGGAAAAAGTATAATATAAAGGTTTTTTAAGCTCCCGATTCTAACTGATAGTCAATACAAAAAAAAATCTCAATGCAACACAAAATCTTCCACCTCCAGTCATCAGATCAAACCCAACTTTTTGCGCAAGAATTTCTCCCTACACAGAATATAAAAGCGGTAATTGTATTGGTGCATGGCATTGGTGAACACAGTTCGAGATATTTGCATTGGGCCGAAAGGTTTGTAAACAAAGGTTTTGCTCTGCTAACTTACGATCAAAAAGGACATGGTTTATCAGAAGGGAAGCGGGGAGTCATTTCTTCTTACAACGATTTTATGAATGATATCGATTTGCTCCTGAAAAATGCAGAAGAAAAATATCCAGACTTACCACTTATATTATACGGACATAGCATGGGTGGAGGAGAGGTATTGAATCACCTGTTAAGAAGAAACGGCAATTATAAAGGCGTAATTTCAACTTCGCCCTGGATTATCTCCCAGGCTGCACCACCAAAATTTGTAATTCCATTGCTGAGATTATTCAATGCATTGATTCCAAAATTCAGTATCAAAACCAAATTCGATTCAAGTTTGCTCTCTCACGATGCAGAAGTTTGCAAAAAATACGATGAGGATGAATTTGTGCATCATTGGGTATCCTTGCGTTTGTTTGTAGATGCTTACGATGCGGGTTATTTTGTAAACAATTCTCAGGAGAAAATTAAAAAACCGCTCTTGCTCATGCATGGCGATGAGGATGAAATTACCGATTCTGCTGCCAGTAAGTTTTTTGCCGATAAAAATCAGGAAAACTGTACCTTTAAATTGTGGAAGAATGCTTATCATGAATTGCATAATGAAACCTGTAATCAGGAAGTGTTCGATTACATTTGCAATTGGATAAATCAATTACTCAAGAAATAGTTGACCATGGATCAATTCAGAACAATTGTTGACATACCGGAATCGGAATATAAAGTTACCTACCATTCGAAAATTCTAATGCTGGGTTCTTGTTTTGTCGAGAACATTGGAAAACTGCTTGTGCAAAATAAATTCAATACAAGTTTGAATCCATTTGGTGTAATTTACAATCCTATTAGTGTAGGTAACAGCATTCAACTTTTAATCGATAACAAAACATTTGCCGAAGAAGACCTTAATTTTGCCAACGATTTGTACTTTAGTTACTCACATCATGGGAGTTTTTCGTCTGTATCTTCCGAAGAGTGCCTGAAAAAAATCAATACCCAAATGCAATCGGCATCTTTAGATCTCGCTACAGCGGATATTCTATTCATTACATTTGGTACTTCATGGGTATACGAATTAATCGATTCTGGTAAGATTGTTTCCAATTGCCATAAGCAACCGGCCAAATCATTTAATCGTTACCGGCTTGAGGTTGACGAAATTGTTCGTTTCTATAAAGATTTGATTCTGTCCTTGTCACTTTTTAACCCACATCTGAAAATTGTTTTTACCGTAAGTCCAATTCGACACTGGAAAGATGGAGCCCATGGCAACCAGTTGAGCAAATCTACTTTGCTATTGGCTGTCGATCAGTTGGTACAGTTGTTCGAGCATGTTAGCTATTTTCCTTCTTACGAAATTGTGATGGACGAATTAAGAGATTACAGGTTCTATCACGAAGATATGATTCACATGAATTCCACTTCAACAAATTACATATGGTCGCGCTTTACAGATGTATACATGGAAAAGCCAACCAGGGATTACATGAAAAAAATAAAGAAGATGATTTCAGCAGCCGAACATCGTCCTTTTAATCCCGATTCCGAATCGCATCAAAAATTCATTCAAAATACCATTTCCGGAATGGAAATATTGGAAAAAGAACTGCCAAATCTATCATTCGAGGCAGAGAGAAAGTTAATGCGAAAAAATCTTCAAAATTAAGTTGGACATTCTCAACTAAATTTCGTAATTTGTTTTTCCCTTTCCACATAAAAAAATAGCTACTGATTTTCAGGCAGCTATTTCTTTTTGCCAAAAAACTTGAAGTTTTTATTTGGAAATAGGAATTATTATCTGTTATCTTTGCACCCGCTTTACAACGGTAAGGCGTTAGCGTAATTCTGGAGAGAAGAGTGGTTGAACCACGATTGCATTTTTAAGGAATTACAATTTTGAAGTTTTTTATTTTTTTTTCAAAAAAGTTTTGGATTTGTAAAAATAAAGTGTTTATCTTTGCAGCCGCTTTTGTAAGAGAGAAGATTCTTTGGAGCACTAGTATCTATGAGGCTTTCGGGAGAATCTAGCTTGAAAAAAAGTTAAAAAAACATTTGCAAGT
>NZ_RZNH01000182.1 GCF_013141825.1 Marinifilum caeruleilacunae | reverse complement strand
GACTAGTAGTCTTTTTGCTGTATTTTTTGGTGATAGAAGCGCTTCGAGAGGTACCTTGTGCACAACTATGGTAGCCTTCAAGATTGTTTGCTTCTTGGCTAGTCGTACGTCTCTCGGAATTGCATGCACTAGTTACACGATTCTTTGAGGGTGTAATTTCGTTCAAAGAGCTGGTTTTGTTCTTAACAATATTTCTTGTAAGATCTCTTAGTTGTTCGGCATTCTCAATTTTTTTTTCAACATCAACAGCCCTTATTTGAGAAAAGGATACTTCAATAAATGAGCAACTTGCATAAACTCTTCCGCGTTCCTTATATGCCTTCTTTTTATCGTTTGACTTCCAGTCATCAATTTCTCTATTTAATAATAACGTTCTCTCCATATCTGACTTTTTAACTACTCTAGTTA
>NZ_RZNH01000181.1 GCF_013141825.1 Marinifilum caeruleilacunae | reverse complement strand
TTTTTCATCAATGGAAAAAGTACGAGCCCCTGCGGCTTGAGCAGTTATTGGCATCCTTTCTTTTCTCCTTAGATGAGAAAAGAAACAAAAGAATCAAGCCAATCGGATGCTGCTCGCCTTTTCATGGCATCGGTCTGCCCCGCATCGCACCCGATCGGCACCTCCCGCTCGAAATTTATCTCCTAAGATTCATTAAATGTTATTTATAGAGAAGGTCGTCTCTTAAAAGCTTGCAGTTTCATCCGGGCATTGGAAGTTCAGAGCAGTTAGGTGCAGAAAACTATTAGTAAGGAGGGGAAGTTTCGAACTTGCTTCGAAAATCACCCCACCGCACTTATAGTTTTCAAGAATAAGTGATTTGAACTTACACGCCCTAGATTTTTTGCTTACTTTTTCATCAATGGAAAAAGT
>NZ_RZNH01000180.1 GCF_013141825.1 Marinifilum caeruleilacunae | reverse complement strand
TAGACGTTTCCTCTGACAGAAGAAAGGCCAGAAAGGCTTATTTCACTGCTCCATC
The DNA here is from genome assembly GCF_013141825.1 of Marinifilum caeruleilacunae. Classification (GTDB taxonomy): domain Bacteria; phylum Bacteroidota; class Bacteroidia; order Bacteroidales; family Marinifilaceae; genus Marinifilum; species Marinifilum caeruleilacunae. Next base: position 357 of record NZ_RZNH01000180.1, on the reverse strand, counting down.
CTCTGAACGTCGTGTTTTGTTATCTGCTCCATTATCCAAGGAATTGAGAGCTCAATATGGTATCAAGGCTTTGCCAATCAGAAGAGACGATGAAGTCTTGGTTGTTCGTGGTTCCAAGAAGGGTCAAGAAGGTAAGATTTCATCTGTTTACAGATTGAAATTTGCCGTTCAAGTTGACAAGGTTACCAAGGAAAAGGTCAACGGTGCTTCCGTTCCAATTAACTTGCACCCATCCAAGCTTGTCATTACTAAATTACATTTGGACAAGGACAGAAAAGCTTTGATCCAAAGAAAGGGCGGTAAGTTGGAATAAATTATGTAATTCCCTGAAAACTTCCTCGAAATTTATTGCACTTT
>NZ_RZNH01000179.1 GCF_013141825.1 Marinifilum caeruleilacunae | reverse complement strand
TGCGAATCCTTTCACAAACTTCCTATAGTAACCTGCCAGCCCTAAGAAGATTCTGACTTCCGTAGCACTGCGTGGTCGGGGCCAATCCTTGATTGCCCTGATCTTCTCTGGATCCACCGAGATGCCCTGATCGGAAACAATATGGCCGAGGAACCCAATACTCTTCTGCCAAAAACTGCATTTACTGAGTTTAGCATAGAGTTTGTGTTCTCGTAATCGTTCCAGCACGGCTCTCAAGTGTTTCCTATGAGATTCCTCATCCTTGGAATAAATTAGGATATCATCAATGAAGATGATCACGAATTCATCCAAGAAATCCCGGAACACGCTGTTCATCATTTTCATGAAAGCGGCAGGTGCATTGGTCAGACCGAACGGCATCACTACGAACTCGTAATGACCGTACCTGGTC
>NZ_RZNH01000178.1 GCF_013141825.1 Marinifilum caeruleilacunae | reverse complement strand
TCAGCAAGGTTTTCGAGCGAACAGTCGGCGACGGTATCCGCCAGTCCGCCGGTGCGACGAACCAGCGGCAATGTGCCGTAGCGAAGGCCATAGAGCTGGGTCAGACCGCAGGGTTCAAAACGGCTGGGCACCAGGATGACGTCGGCGCCGCCAATCATCTGATGCGACAGCGCCTCGTCGTAACCGATCCGGATACTCACCTGCCCGGAGTATTGCGCCGCAGCGGCAAGAAAACGGGCCTGCAAATCCGGGTCGCCGGATCCCAGTAGCGCCAGCTGCCCTCCCTGCGCAATGATTCCCGGCAGTGCGCCAAGGAGCAGATCCAGCCCCTTCTGGCTGGTGAGCCGGCTCACGACGGTGAACAACAGCGCCCGGCCGTCCTCCTTCAGCCCCAGCGTCGTCTGCAGCTGCTGC
>NZ_RZNH01000177.1 GCF_013141825.1 Marinifilum caeruleilacunae | reverse complement strand
TCAGGCACGATTTATCCTGATGCAAATAGGGCAGCTACAATTATTGAATGTCCCTTAAACAGTGCAAACTTTTATTTTGCAGTTTTTGCCTGAAAGGCAAATCTTATTCTAGCCCAGGCCAAAGGAGAGTAGCGACTGTCGGCCTGGGTTTATGGTAATGAATTATTTCGTTGCACTTGTTTCTGTCGATTTGTTCTGGGAATTTAATGCAACGGAATGTGCTAATTCAAATATTATTTAGCGTTTTAATCCTGGCTTCAAGCTGAAAGGTCTCTTCATTTTTGGCTTGACCCAAAAACGAAGCCAAAAAGCTCAAGGCTACATGATAAATCCCACCTTCATTGTTGCAAATTCTAAGTGCAACCGGCTGATCTTCGAACAAGTTCTCAGCTTCCGGTTTTACTAAGAATTTGCTTCCATTCAGGCACGATTTATCCTGATGCAAATAGGGCAGCTACAATTATTGAATGTCCCTTAAACAGTGCAAACTTTTATTTTGCAGTTTTTGCCTGAAAGGCAAATCTTATTCTAGCCCAGGCCAAAGGAGAGTAGCGACTGTCGGCCTGGG
>NZ_RZNH01000036.1 GCF_013141825.1 Marinifilum caeruleilacunae | reverse complement strand
GGAACTGAAGCCATGACCGTGGCTAATTCTCTATAATCAATAGTTATGCATGGCATTTTAGCTAAGTATCATGCACCTATTGTTAGATAAAAAAGTATCTCTTAATTTTAGGTATCGATTTGTCCAATTAGCTTTGACGTTATACAGTAATTACCAGGTAAGGAAAGATGATTTATGTCGTTAGCCTTGAATCTATCAAGCTCATTTTTATTGTAGGAGGCATTAAACTGCAATAGCCACTTTAATTGTTTGGATACAATTGGCTCTGCAAAAACACTAAGCTCAATTCCTTTATTAGAAATATAGCCTATGTTACGCAGAATTGAATTTGAATATCCACTTCCAGCAGCTATTTGTATCAATCCAATTACATTCTTGTGTTTTAGGTGGTAGTATTCAATACTTGTAGATAATCGATGGTTAAAACTGCTAAAATCAATCCCAATATTGGTTGAATGATGTCTTTCAGGAACCAAATACTTGTTTTTTATATTGCTCTTTCCATGCAAACCGTAGGAAGCTCTCAATGTAAACTCATCAAAAAGAGAGGATGTATTCAAAAACCCTTCCTTGCCTAAGTTCCAGCTAAAGTAAACGCCTGAATAATCAATATGGTAGTCTGAATCCTTTGCTTTGTTTCTTCTATACACTGTACCAATAGTATATTTATCCAGAAACTCTATATCAAACATTCCGCCATATGATTTAAGCTCTCCTTTAGGTCTGAACCACTCTTTAATAATCGATTCACCATATTCCAAATTACGTTCGAATTCTTCGCGAATTGTTTGATTTTGATAGTAAATACCTCCAATTAATTTTGAAACAAAGCCATTTAATTTTAGGTCATAATCAAGCTTAATTTTTTGCAAATTCGTATTGCTTCTATAGTGTGTATCTTCCGAATTGTAAAAAGAATAATTATTCTCTGAATATTCAAATGCCGTTATTCTATCAGCATCGGTAATATTTTTACTTAGCAGACCACTTAAGGCCAAACCATCAATAAAAGGCAAATTATACTTTGCATTAAGCTGCCAATATTCCTGTTTTGTATTAAGTTTATTTTTCGAATTATTTATTCGCCAAAGCGGATTCATACTATACCAACGACCATAGTGTTCATGATAATAATAAGCTCCTGAATTTTCATTTGCAGGTAGAGTCGGATCAAAGCTATAGGCATCAGAAATTGCTTCTTTGTTACCAACATTCTCTTGACTATCAGACAGGTTAGCATTGAAAGTCAGTTGAAGGCTATTAAAAAATTCTTTGCTGATATTTAAATGAATGCTATTTCGTTTGTAATTGCTCTTTTTTAGAACACCATCTTTATTGCTTAGACCAATGCCTAGTCTGTATTTAAACTTGTTAATATTTCCTGCTGCAGATAAATGGTGATCCCTACCAAAACCAGTTCGATATACTTCGTCCTGCCAATCTGTGTCTGAATTGCCCAATAAGTTTAAATCCTCCTGATTTCCCTCTAAAAAATTGATCATCTCCGATCTGTACTCATCAGAATTCAATACATCAATTTGATTTTTACGGAATGAGAAGGATGCAGCATTTGTAAATGAAATATCTAATTTTTTCCTGGTTGATGCTTCTTTCATATTAATCAGTATCACACCATTATGAGCACCTGCTCCAAAAGCCACAGTTTCCGAAGCATTCTTTAAAAATTGAATAGAATCGATATCCTTAGGATTTATTGTACTAAGCAAATTGCCAAACTCATCAGATCCAAAGGTAATGGGCATATCATTTAGGTAAATTAAAGGTTGTTCGTCTCTATTCAACGAAGCGGCACCTCTCATGATTATAGAAAAATTTGCCCCTGGACTTCCATCATATGGAGTAATTTGAACACCACTAATTCTGCCTTTAACCAGATCCTGCCATGCTATAAAATTCCCTTTATTAAAAGGATTTCTTATTGTCTTTATGGTATCACAACTGCTTGATTTAAAATTATTCTTCGAATCTAAGGAATCAATTTCAATTTTTGTTTGCGCTAAACATTCTGCTTTTATACCAATAAAGAGTATAAAACAGAAAATCAGTATACTTAGTAAGTTTTTCATTCGGCTAGTAAAATAAATATTCGCTATATAGTACTTAGCTAAAATAAAAAATATTATTGCCAATAATGGCAGTGAAGAATTTCTTTTGCACAAAAAAACCCGTTCAATACATGAACGGGCTCTTAATTCTTATCATCACTTTTACAGCAATCCACCGGTTTTTCGTAGTGCTCTGCTGTCTAATATTTTTATTTTTCTACCGTTGAGTTCTATCAGCTTATCCGATTTAAATTCCGATAGCAATCGGATTACCGATTCGGTGGCTGTTCCAACCATATTGGCCAATTCTTCGCGTGTAAGAGAAATTTTAAGTGTGCCTTCATCGTTTAAACCGAAAGCATCTTCTAATTGTACCAATATCTCGGCCAATCGTTCTCTTACTGTTTTTTGAGCAATATCGGTAATGTAATTGTTTGCTTCGCCCAGTTCGTTACAGGTAACTTTCATTAACTGTAATGCAAAATTCGAATTTTCCTGTATGAGTTTGGTAAGAATATTTGCAGGGATAAAACACACAACGGCATCTTCGATAACCTTTGCGGAAGTGCAAAAACGTTCATGACTTAATACCGATCTAAATCCAATTAAATCACCCTCTTTTGCAAAACGAATAATTTGTTCTTTTCCTTCTATCCCGGTTTTAAATACCTTTAAAATACCCGAATAAAGAAAAAAGCAACCTTTGGCGAAATCACCTTCTGAGTAGATTACACTCCCACGTTTATGAAAATGTACATCTTCATCCCAAAATAAAAGATTCTGATCGTCAACACCCAGATCTGGAAACTTCACAGCGAATTTCTCAGCCAACTGATTGCAGTTCGGAAGATTAAGATTTTGCTTCATTTCTACTTCTACTGAAAAAACTTTTTATAAAATAGCTTTTAAAAAAACTTCTGCTTTGCTAACAAAACAGCTGCTTTTAATGATTTACTAATTCTAATTTCACCAGTTTTAGAATCAGGTTTAAATATACTAATTTAAGTTTTACTTCTCCAATAGTGATTTGGACTCTTATATCAATTAAATTCTTATTAATTTTAGTAGAAGAAAATATCAAATACCAGGAGTGTTACAAGAGCAGTTTTCGCAAGTGAAATTTGCTGCTTGTAGCTCTAAATATCTTTACACAATGAAACACAAAGTAGAAATGAACTGGCAAGGAAATCTTGCCTATAAAGCAGATATGGACGGACATGAATTGATTACCGATGCCACACCACAAATTGGGGGTGATGGAAAAGGTGTGAGTCCGAAGAAATTAATGCTAACGGCTCTTGCCGGGTGTACTGGAATAGACATGGCCATGATTCTGAAAAAAATGAGGGTTAGTGTCGACGATATTAAGGTATCGGTAGAAGGAGAACTTACCGAAGAACAACCGAGCTACTACAAAAACATGCATGTGATTTATGAATTTTTTGGAACGGATTTACCGCATCAGAAGATCGAACGTGCTGTAAAATTATCGGAAGAAGAATATTGCGGTGTAAGCGCTCTGTACAAAAAAGTGATACCGGTAACTTCTGAAATTATTTATCACGAAAAGTAATGTAAGGAGTGTTCCTTATTAATTATAAGCCATAAAAAATGCCTTTCAAGTTTCATGAAAGGCATTTTTTTATATTTCGATTTGATTTTTTTAGAATCCTGCTGCGGTAAATTGTTCAAGGAATCGAATATCGTTCTCGAAGAACAAACGAAGATCCTTGATACCATATTTTAGCATGGTGATACGCTCGATACCCATACCTAATGCGAAACCTGAGTATTTTTTGCTGTCGATACCGTTTAGCTCCAATACATTTGGATCAACCATACCACAACCTAAAATCTCTAACCATCCGGTTCCTTTACAAACATTACATCCTTTTCCGCCACAAAGCGAACAGGTAACATCTACCTCGGCCGAAGGCTCTGTAAATGGGAAGTAAGAAGGACGAAGTCTGATTTCGGTTTTTTCACCAAAGAACTCTTTAGCGAAGTAAGTCAGTGTTTGCTTTAAATCGGCAAAAGAAACTTTCTCATCTACGTAAAGCGCTTCAATTTGGTGGAAAATACAGTGAGCACGAGCCGAAATTGCTTCGTTACGGAATACTCTACCAGGAGTTAAGCAACGAATTGGCAATTCCATTTCCTGTAAATCGTGTACCTGTACCGATGAAGTATGTGTACGCAAAATTACATCCGGATTTTTCTCGATAAAGAAAGTATCCTGCATATCGCGAGCCGGGTGTTCTTCCGGGAAGTTCAATGCCGAAAAGTTGTGCCAGTCATCTTCAATCTCAGGACCTTCGGAAATGGTAAATCCTAAGCGAGCAAAAATTTCTGTAATTTCGTTTCTCACCAACGAAAGTGGATGACGAGAACCTAATTTTACAGGATCGCCAGACAAAGTTAAATCTAAACCAGACTTGGCAAATTCACCACCAGTAAAACTCTCCTTTAAAGAGTTTACTTTATCCATAGCAACTGTTTTAAGCTCGTTTAAAGCTTGTCCAACAGCTTTTTTCTCTTCATTAGGAACAGTTTTAAAATCGGCAAACAAGGAAGCAATGCTACCTTTTTTACTAAGGTGCTTAATTCTGAATTGTTCTACCTCTTCCAATGTAGTTGCTGAAAATCCATTCAGCTCATCAAGCAGGTTTTTTATTTTGTCAAGCATGATTTTACTTCTTTATTTTTTTCAATAGTGTGCAAAGTTACAAAAACTTTTTTCTCCTCGGTCAAAAGCAAATGGCTAAATACCAAAAGGATTTAATACTGCAGAATTTTTACTTTCATCTTCACATCGGTATAAGGTCGGTCGTTGCCATCGGTTTTCAGGTTTACAATTTTGTCCAATACCTCTAATCCGCTAATTACTTCACCAAAAACTGTATAATTTGCATCCAAATGTGGCACTCCACCAACTGTTGTATAAGCCTTTCTTTGTTCTGGTGTAAATTCCAATTTCTCTCTTGCAGCACTATAATCAAAATCTATCGATTCCTTAATTTTATTGGCAATGGCACGAAACTCCTCTACTTTCTTGGCCTTTTTTAGTGAATCCAGGATCTGTCTTTTCTTTGGCGTAAGATATCGCTTTACAATACGCTTTCGCAAAGGAACGTTCACTTCCTTCTCCATTGCTGTAAGTTCGGCATCGGTAAAAACGCGACCGTGAGCAATGTAAAACTGCGATACGTCTGATTCCTTAAAGATATTTACCTTATCGGGCTGGCGCGGAGAAGCAATGGCTCCTTTCTTATGGAAAAACTTTGGATGGAACTCAGATTCGATAGTTCTGTTTGCATCTCCGTATCCAATCATCTTACCGGCTGGTGCATTTCTCGAATCCTGCGAACCGCCCTGGGCAACAAAACCTTTAATCACACGATAAAAAAGTGTTCCATCGAAATGATCGTTCTCTACCAACTGCAGGAAATTTTGTCGATGCTTAGGCGTTTCCTTGTAAAGCATGATTTTCATATTTCCCATATTGGTTTCGATAAGGATAATTGAATTCGTGCTTTGAGCGAGACTATTTTTCGTAGGAATTAGAAATAAAAACAGTATCAGAAATAGATTTATTTTTCTCATCGTGACTCTTTTAAAAAACTGATCTAATATAAATATCATTGATATGCATCACAAAAAAAGCTCCGAAATAATTTCCGAAGCTTTTGAATCCATATTTTCTGATCTATTGAAGGATCTTCACTTTCATGGAAACATCTTCCAATGGTCGATCATATTCATCTCTTTCGCGCTTGGCAATGCTATCGATAAATTCAATCCCTTCAATTACCTCGCCAAAAACAGTATAGTTACCATCCAAATGCGGAATACCACCCACTGTGGTATAGGCATCAATTTGGTTCTGTGCAAAGCTGATTTTTTGAGTTTCAAAAATAGAATCAACCTTCAATTGAATCTGGTCGATGATTTCGCTCACCTTTTCCATCTCTCCTTCGGCCTGATATTTCATCATCTCCTCTGCATTCTCTTTCTGTACTTTTTCAAATATCCTGTTCTTTACACGATCATTCAATTTGATTAATAAAGTATCCAGTCCACCGGGAGTGTATACAACACCTTGCGCCAGGTAGAACTGCGATCCTGCCGATTTCTTTTCAGGATTTACATCATCTCCTTCGCGTGCAGCAGCAATTACACCACGTTTGTGAATTAATTTCGGATTAAATTCTGCATCAATTTTATAACCTGGTCCACCTTCACCCAAACGTACTCCAGGTTTAGCAGCTTTTGAATCAGGATCTCCGCCCTGAATCATAAAGCCATCTATCACTCTATGAAATAATGTACCATCAAAATAATCGCCATGGGCCAGTTTTACAAAATTATCGCGGTGCAATGGTGTTTCATCATATAGTTTGATTTTAATGTCACCATATTCTGTTTCGATTTCAACAATTCGGTTTTTCTTTCCCAATTCTAATTTTTCTTGGCAGGATACAAGACTTAGTAAAATTGCCAGGTAAAGTAGTTTTTTCATTTGTATAGCTTTGCTGTTATTCGTTTAAATATCCGTTATCTTTAAAATATTCAACAATCGAAGATTTTAATAATTGGTTTTCTTTGTCTTTCGAAAAAGGAGGAACCATTTTGTTCTTTACAAATATAGGCCAATTGTCTTCATCATATCCTTCAATGGAATAATAGTTCCATTTCATTAAAAGGGTACAAGTGGCCAAATCGATATGATCCCACTTTTCTTCTTTGCTATAAGTTTCCTGGAAGCCCAAACCACGTTCTTGTATGCCAATTAAAAGTAAAGTTCCATTTAAATCGGCATCCACATTAAATTCTTCAGAAATTTTATATAAAAGACTATTCCAGTCTCTCTCTAAATTATTCTCCATAGTATCAATTTTTTACGACTGATAAAAATAAGGCTTTCCTCGAAGAATAAGGCCCTCGGGAAATATTTTTTTCATTTTTTTAAAAATTATTCTTGCAGATAAGAATATTCCAACTTATATTTGCATCGCTTTTAAGGGCAAGGGCGATTAGCTCAGTTGGTTCAGAGCACTTGGTTTACACCCAAGGGGTCATAGGTTCGAATCCTATATCGCCCACAAAAAAGCAAAATTTCCCAATAACAAGGGCGATTAGCTCAGTTGGTTCAGAGCACTTGGTTTACACCCAAGGGGTCATAAGTTCGAATCTTATATCGCCCACAAAAAATCGATTCTCATACGAGGATCGATTTTTTTTTGTACCCTTTGTATCTGCCTGGAAGAGTAAAAATCCTTCCACATAAAATTTGTGCTTTGTACAGTGCACTAATAATAGTTTTTATTCTTTACGCCACACTATTCCTACAAAAGCTTACACTTACATCATATTTTTAGTGATTCGTCACAAAAAAATAGCCGTTTACAGTAACCTAATACCAATAATAATAGTATATTGCTTTGGTTTATGATAATAAATCAAAAAAAACAGATTTTTTTCAAAAAAAATTTCATTTTTATTTTATTCATTTTCAGCCACTTATGTGGAAGTTTAATATTTTTTTAAATTTTTTTCACTTTTTGAGGGTTACCTTTTGGCCATAAAGGGAATAAAGGGATAGAAAATATGGATTACACTACCGAAGCGATACTTGAGGGAATCAGTATGAGCAACAATGATGTATTAAACTACATCTACAAAAAGTTCTTTCCGAGTATTCGCAATTTTATCGAGAACAATAATGGGAACGAGGAAGACGCACGCGATCTTTTCCAAGAGGCTATTATTGTAATCTATCGTAAAATGAAAAAAGAACCATTGGTTCTTAGTTGTAACTTTAAAACATACATCTATTCCATTTGCAAACTTTTGTGGTTAAAGCAACTTGAGAAGAAAAAGAACAGTAATGAAATCAATTCGGAAGGAGTCCTGGATAACAGATTAGACGAAGCTTCTGAAACTTTTGACCAAACTGAGAGGTATCGACTTTATCAGAAACATTTCCAAAATCTTGGTCCGGATTGTAAAAAGGTTCTTCAACTTGCTCTAGACAAAATCTCGCTTAAAGAAATTGCCGAAATTATGGGCTACAAGAGCGAGAAGTATGCAAAGAAAAGGAAATATCAGTGTAAACAAATGCTGATAGATAGTATCAAAAGTGATAATGAATTTAAAGAAGTATATGATGAGTGAAATGAATTTTGACCGAATTGAGGATTTCCTTGATGGTGGATTGTCTGACGATCAACTAAAGGAATTTGAGAAGGACCTCCTTGATGATCCAGATTTACAGATGGAGCTGGATTTACACCAAGAGGTTGACGAGGCCATAATGGAAAATGATATTATGGACCTTAGAAGCAAGCTAGAGGCGATTGAAATACCTCCGAAAGAAGAGGAGAAGCGCAAATTTAAATATTTAACCAAGTGGAATATTGTTGCTGCATCATTAGCTCTGTTTATTGGGCTGGGTAGTTTAATGTTCCTGGTGAATAACAAAGGCACTTACTCTAACGAGAAGGTATACAGCAACTATTATAAGCCTTATGAAATCGTAGTGAATACTCGTTCGGCTGATGCCAACATAGACAATATGCTGGTAAACGCCCTTAAGAGCTACGAAGCTAAGGATTATCGCACTGCCCTTCATTTGTTTAAGCAAATATTAGATAAGGACAGCACTAACATTACGAGTAACTTTTATTCGGGTATTTCCAACCTGGAAATCAGCGAATATCATAAAGCGAATAAAAACTTTACCAAAGTTATCCGTCATAAGAATAACCTGTTTATAGAGCAATCTGAATGGTATTTGGGTTTCTGCTACTTAATGACCAACGAAAGAGAAAAGGCCATTGAGCAGTTCAACACCATTGCCAGAGGAAATAGTTTCTACAAAGCGAAAGCACAGGAAATTCTTAATAAACTGGAATAGATTACACTCATTCATCAACACATATATGAAGCCGTTCAATTCAATTGAGCGGCTTTCCTTTTTTGCAGGAACTCAAGCTTATAAATCCATATCGGCACTTTTGCTCTGATTTCTTGACCGGCATGATCGTCCAATGACTTCTATTATTAGGCCTTTCCGGCAGATTTTTCAGATTTCTATCCCATAACATCTTTCTTAATTTAAAAGAGCTTAAAAGGCAGGTTTTAGCGCTAAAAACTACACTTTATTGGAAGTGTAGATATGAATCGTTAGAATCTATTCAAATACGTTAAAAAGATCAATAATATATCGATTGGATACTACTGTAAAACCTGCTTATTCTCTAACAAACTATAAGCTTCTTACTTGTGCTCGATTATTTATTTTAGAAAGTTAAAATTGGATGATTGTTCCTTTTGTAAAGATTCTCGGAAGTTAGGACAGAATTGCGAACAGTAAAAAAGGCTAAAACTTGCGCTTTAGCCTTTTCCTATATCTTTTACTTGATAATTTATGCTACTTTTCGTCTTACCATTCTCTTTCTGAATACGAACAATAGAATAATGAACAATCCACCCAATCCCATACATACAAGCTTGTTGTTCAAATCTAAATCGTAAAGTGGTTCAACATCACCCATGGTAACATATCCCGACCAAAAATAAGGGTGAGATTTTAATGGATCTGCAGTTTCAAGATACTTCAATTTGGCCTGGCGCAATGCTTCATCCTTCTTCAATCCTTGCGATAAGTATGAATAGAAATTGGTCATTAAGTTCGAACCTGTCTGATCTTCTACTGTCCATAAAGTCATGATAATACTAGGACAACCGGCATAGAAGAAACCACGAGCCAAACTCATTACCCCTTCCCCTTTCTGCAACTTACCATCTCCTGTATTACAAGCACTTAAGACAACCATTCTTGCATTAAAATTCATGTTATAAATTTCATGCGTATTCAATAAACCATCTTGTATGCTGTCTTCAGTTTGTGTAAAAACCAGTTTCGAGTACATTGGGTTCTCATCATCAATAATGGTGTGCATGGCCAGGTGGAGCACATCGTAATCACTTGCGTGATTTTTAAAGTTTTGTTCTGTGGCCAAATCATCCAGGTACAAATCACCTTCCATAACATTATTGATATTATTTACCTCTTCCTTTGTATATGGCAGTGGATACAACTTGTCTCTGTACGCTCTTTCGGTATATAAAATAGAATCGTCAATTCCTTTATAAGATGGTGCAAATGCCAAAACAGATTTACTGGTTGTGAAACTAAAGCCAGCCGATTCAATGGTAAAACCAATGGTTGCCGAATTGTGATAAGTTACTGTATGTGATTTAATTAGATAATTCAAATCACGATAATTCATTCGATTTGGATCCGCTTTATCTTTGATCAATACTCCAAAAGGAACGTATGCCATTTTTCCATCAGGCACCACAATTAATTTCTTATTTGCAATTGCTTTTTCGTGTGGTGCTACAAAAGTTTGATACAATTCGTAGGCTGAATTAGTGTAGTTCTTGTAATAGTCCGCACTGTTTTCGGCAAAATCATTTGTCTTCAAACAATTTCTCACCTCTTCGATATGATGATTCAAACTATCTACATCGAAATCCTTCTTTGTAACCTCAAAAGAATCTCTTGTTAAAATAAAAGTAAACAAAGTGGAATCCGAAATGGAGTACTCCAGCAGTGTTTCTCCAGCATCTAATTTGGACTGGAGGTCTGATATTTCTATGGTTGCATTTTTATATTTCAGTTCATAGTACTTCGGGTAATCCTCTTCGAATCGAAGCACCATTTGGTCATACTTTTCGTTCAATTCGAACAACTTCCCCTGCCATTCTGCAATCTTCTCACGGTTTGGCTGGATGTTCTTTCTTTCTTCATAAACCTTTTCACGGAAACTGGCAATATCCTTACGCAATTGCAATTCTTCTTCCTGTAATTCAACCGGTAACCCACCAACATTCCTGGCATTCACATCATTCAAAGAAGACATCAAACTGGCAGCTTTTGAGCGCTCGGCATATTTAAATGCTTTCTCTTTGTAAATCGGATCTTTGGTAATTTCGTAGAGCTTTACAGCAATTCCAATGGCTTTGGTATAGGTATCTTTTTCGTTACTCGACAAGGCCAATTTGCTCTCTTCATCCTGATAACCAATTCGAATTTTATCGATAATATCGAAGCATAAATCGTAGGTTTCAAGACTGAACTCCAGATCATTAACTTGTTTTTTCTCTTCGTACAATTGGCTAAATACGTTAGCCTTCCCTTTTAAGATACTTAGAATAACTATTTGTGGTTCTATATTCTCTATAGTAGGATTGGTATAAATGGTAGAATCAACAAAATTATCCAATTCAGAAATGATTGCTTTTTGATAAAAATTAAGCGAAGTCAGATTTTGGTCCTGATCACCGTAAAATTCACCAATATTCATTAAGCAGATTGCAACATCAGGATGTTTAGGACCGAAATTACTTTCATAAATATCACGGGCCAATTGTAAATACTTTAAAACATTGTCCGTATTCTTTACTTTATATTGAAAGATTCCATAGTTGAGATAAAGATGCCCAAGGTTATAATGATTTTCGTCTCCCTGTGATTTTATTATATCTATACTTTGCAAATAATAAGAATCCGCTTCTTTAAAATTACCCAGGTTCTTATAGCAGTTCGCAATTCCATTTAAAGTTTTAAATATGTTTCTATCATTAGTCTCTTTCTTAACTGACAATGATTTCATATAATAATTCAAGGCAACTTTAAATTCTTTTCTGTTATAATAATTGTTACCAAGGTTATTATTTATATGCGAAAGGTAGCGTGAATGACCATCACCAATTAGTGACAAGGCTTTTTCATAATAACTTTGAGCCTTAAATAAATCTAAAATTTCATTATAAATATTCCCTGTATTAACATAAATAGGTACCAACTTAGCAGATTCAATACCATAATTGTCAATGGTATAAAGCTCTGCCATGTTAAAATACTTCAATGCATCAGCTCTTTTTCCCAATTGTTTTTTAATCACACCAAAATTGACATAGGTACGATAAATCATATTCTTATCGCTAACCCCACCATTTTCGATGGTTCCAACTGCATTTTCGAATGATTGAACCGCATATTGAAATTCCCGAGCCCTGAAAAATTCCAAGGCACGATTAAATTGATTAACCAGTACAGAATCAGGTTTAAGGTTTTCAACCTTTTGATCTTCAGTAAGAATGGAGGAAAGTGCCAAATTCTTGTTTTCGCCAGAGAGCAAAACAAGTAAAAGAGAGAAAAGCAGAACTTTTTTTAGATTTTTTTTCACGCTCAAGTAGTTTTTCTTAATCTTCTTAGAAACAATGCTTTATATACGCAGTGTTTCCTAAAAGGATTTAAATATATGCAGTTTTTTTCACTTTTTTTTAAAAAAACTTTCAATCGCAGGGTTACCTTTTTCTAAAAACCGGAATAAAGGGGTGTAATTGTTTCCTTAAAAACTAAAAAAACGACCCAATAGCAATGAAAAATTTCGAAGTATTAAACACAGAAGATTTAAAAAACATTAAAGGTGGAATGCAGGATAAATCAATCGATGAAGATATCCTAGTTTAACCATCCTCGACCCATAGTAATCCAAATTTTCCAAAAAAGTATTTTCCTAAGTATTAACGACCAAATTAAGCAATGAAAAATTTCGAAGTATTAAACACAGAAGATTTAAAAAACATTAAAGGTGGAATGCAGGATAAATCAATCGATGAAGATATCCTAGTTTAACCATCCTCGACCCATAGTAATCCAAATTTTCCAAAAAGTATTTTCCTAGTTATTAACGACCAAATAACAATAGCAATGAAAAATTTCGAAGTATTAAACACAGAAGATTTAAAAAACATTAAAGGTGGAATGCAGGATAAATCAATCGATGAAGATATCCTAGTTTAACCGACCTCGACCCAAGTAATCCAAATTTTCCAAAAAAGTATTTTCCTAGTTATTAACGACCAAATTAAAATAGCAATGAAAAATTTCGAAGTATTAAACACAGAAGATTTAAAAAACATTAAAGGTGGAATGCAGGATAAATCAATCGATGAAGATATCCTGGTTTAAGAAAAATTTGAATAAGTAGATAGTAATTTTTATATTTACTAGTCTCTTATCCTATTCACAATGAACACCTTTGAAAAATTAACAACTCAAGAGTTAGACCAGGTTCTTGGTGGTTACCAGGACAAAACAATAGATGAAGACATCTTAGTCTAACAAATTCCCATACCATATTTTCATAATTGCATCTTTTTAAGATGTATTTGATTGAGCCTTGTAGTGTAGGCTTAGGTCAAAAAGTGTAAAAAAAAATTAATGTCAAATTCATATTAATGGAGAAACGTCCTACATATAAAGAATTGCAACGACAGTTGGAGGAGGCACGTGCTCAGCTTAAAGAGACCGAAAAGCTGAAAGATGCATTCCTGGCAAATATGTCGCATGAAATTCGAACGCCGATGAACGCGATTGTAGGGGCATCAGAACTTCTCCGTGATGATTCCTTATCGAAACAGGATCGGAATGAATTTACAAAAATACTGACATCGAGCAGTAAAGAATTACTGGATCTCTTTAACAGGATCCTTGAGCTATCGCAATTGGAAAGCGGTGCTCTGGAATACAACGAATCGGAAATTGAAGTTCATGATTTACTGATTAATTTGTATTCGGCATACACGCAAAAAATTAGTATGAGCGGTAAAAACTTAGTTTTAAACTATACCGAAGATTTGCGTGAGAACAAAATATTTACCGATCACAAAAAACTGAACAAAGTTTTATCTTATTTGCTGGATAATGCAATCAAATTTACCAATGCCGGTGAAATCGATTTTGGTTGTGCCATTCAAGACCGACACAATATTCTTTTCTATGTAAAAGATACAGGTCCGGGCATTAGTGATCAGGAACAGGCAAAAATATTTAAAAAGTTTACCCAGGTGGATAACTCATACACAAGAGAACACTCTGGTGCAGGTTTAGGCCTTAGCATCAGCAAAGAAATTGTAGAATTTCTTGGTGGTAAACTCTACATTGATTCAAGTTTAGGAGATGGATCCATATTTTACTTTACCATTCCTTTCAAATTCTCAGAATCAAATGTAGTATTGAAAGAAAAAATTGAAGCTATATTGAAACAAAATATTAACGAAATATATTCTTCGTCTAATACTCGAAAGAATATTGCTATTTAGGAAAATTACTAGGGATGTTAAAAGGAGCTTGCTGGTCACAAGCTCCTTTTGCTATTTTGTCTTCAACGAAATTTCTTTGTAGTTAATAATCACATCCAGAACTACTGCCAGTATCATCATATTAAATTTTTGCTCCGAATTGGTAAAAATTAAAATACAGGCAAAAATCATAATCAGAATTCCGATTACTTTAAATATATCTGGCAATTTAAATTCCTTTAGGTTTTGAACATTTAAAGTGAAAACTCTGTAAAGGATATTTAAACCCAATCCGGATGTTAACATTGCAATACCATAACTTTCCGATTGCAAAATAAAAAGTGCACCTACAATAATCAATACAGTTGCAAGTGTATAAAGAATCGATAAAAATCTTTTCATTCAATCAACAATTAAAATAGTAATTCGGGATCGTTAAACCTGTTTTTCCCAAGGTGAGAATAAGCCAATGGAGTTACCTCTCTACCGCGTGGAGTTCTCTTGATAAAACCTTCTTTAATTAAAAATGGTTCGTAGACTTCCTCGATGGTTCCGCTATCTTCTCCCACAGCTGTTGCAATGGTAGAAATCCCAACCGGTCCGCCATTAAATTTATCAATTACGGTATTTAGTATTCTGTTGTCCATTTCATCTAAACCATGCTTATCGATATTTAAAGCTTCAAGCGAAAATTTGGTGATATCAATATCGATGGATCCATTTCCTTTTACCTGAGCAAAATCTCTTACTCTTCGCAAAAGTGCATTTACGATTCTTGGTGTTCCCCTGCTTCTGGATGCAATTTCGCCAGCAGCTTCATGTGTAATTTCAACATCTAAAATGCCGGCACTACGTTCTACAATTTTTGTAAGTACTGGTAAATCGTAATATTCCAAATGACAATTGATTCCAAACCTGGCACGTAATGGAGAAGTTAACAAACCCGATCGGGTAGTTGCACCAATTAATGTAAATGGATTTAATTCCAATTGAATCGATCTTGCTGCCGGACCTTTATCAATCATGATATCGATTTTAAAGTCTTCCATTGCGGAATACAAATACTCTTCAACAATGGGACTTAAACGATGTATTTCATCGATAAAAAGAACGTCATTTGGTTCCAGATTGGTTAGTAAACCGGCAAGGTCGCCAGGTTTATCCAAAACAGGACCCGAAGTAACTTTTAGTCCAACTCCCAATTCATTGGCAAGAATATTCGATAAGGTCGTCTTCCCCAAACCGGGAGGTCCGTGAAGCAAGACATGATCCAGTGCTTCCTCTCTCATTTTTGCTGCAGCCACAAAAATACTAAGGTTCTCTACAATTTTCTTTTGTCCCCTAAAATCGGAGAATTGCAGAGGACGCAATTTGTTATCAAACTCTTTTTCCTTATCGGAAAAGTTATGACTTCTTATGTCCAGGTGATCATCCATTCGACAAAATTAATTTGAAATCTTTAAATAGGATAAAAAATCCTGAACAAATAAAGAAAAAGGAAAATTGAAGGAAATTGTCAATTACAAATCCAGTTCGGTTAAAACCTTAAATAAATGGTCTACATCGAAAGGTTTTGACAAGTGTGCATCCATACCATTCTCGAGACATTTTTCTTCGTTAGCAACCATTATATCGGCTGTGAGAGCTATTATTGGAATACGTTCGTCACCTTCTTCCTGATCTCTTATGATTTTTGTTGCTTCTAATCCATCCATTTCTGGCATCATTACATCCATTAGAATAAAATCATAAGTACCTTCCTTATACATTTCAACAGCTTCTATACCATTATTCGCAACATCGATATTGTATCCGTATCGCTTCAAGGTAAATTTAACTACTGTCTGGTTTAGTTTGTTGTCTTCGACAAGAAGTATGGAATAATTTTTCGTTTCCCAGCTCATTCTCTTCAGTGTGGATTTTCTATAGATTGCAAGATAACAAAATCATCTAAATAATTAAGTAAACATCACAACTAATTCTTGTTTGCCTTTCAATCTTCTTTTCGTCCAAATTACAATTATCAACACTCATATTATTAATATTAATTTTTTTAAAATTTCTAAAAAATAAGATGATTATTATATCCTGTTAATAATGTTGGTAAGAGTACTGGTTTTTTATTGCTTTTCTGATAGAATTTAGTCTAATAACAGGATATTAACAGATATTGTTAATACAGGGATCTTGTAAAACAGTGAAATACCTACTTTATTAACTTCTTGTTAATAACTTCAGAATTTAATATTTTTCTCTTTGGAGAATATTAACATACTGTTGAAAACCGGTTGAAAGCTTTGAATAGTCTGGTAAAAAATAAAATTGGTATCAGGTAAAATTTTTTCTATACAATTGAGAAAATGTTAACTCCAAAAAAAACTTTAGATATTTTAATAAGGAAAAATCAACAGTATGTTAACTGAATGTGAACAACTTTGTTTATAAGAGAAATTAGTCTTCTTAAAAGCTTTACGTACAGAAAGTTGAAAATTCAGATTACTGTTTATGAATAGAAATGGGGTAGAAATGAAGAAATTTAAGCTGAAAGGCTAGCTTTTTAGAAACTACTCATTAAAAATACTTAGTTTTGTACTCCAAAATTTACTTGAACAACATAGCTTAATTGGGACGATAAAGTCGTCTGTAAAAATTTTAAATGATGAAAAAATTGAGAGTTGCCTTAGCTGCTGACCATGCAGGATTTCAATTTAAGAATGAGTTGGCAGAAATATTAAAAGCAGAAGGATACGAAGTAAAAGATTTCGGAACCAATTCAGAAGAAAGCATGGACTATCCTGATACAGCTCATCCATTAGCTGCAGCTGTAGAAGCAAATGAATTCGATTTTGGTTTTACGCTATGTGGTAGCGGTAATGGGATTACGATGACTGCAAATAAGCATCAGAAAATTAGAGCTGCTTTATGTTGGACAGCAGAAATTGCTGGTTTGGCAAGATCTCATAACGATGCAAATGTATGTGGAATTCCAGCAAGATTTATCTCATTCGAAGAGGTAAAAGAAATTGCTAATGTTTTCTTAACTACCGAATTCGAAGGTGGAAGACATCAAAAGAGAATCGATAAAATTCCTTTGTAAATGGGCTGTTCCCAATAGGAAGAATCATAATAAATAAGGAATAAAAGAATTAAAGATGCTTTATTGGGAGTAATTATTGTTATCTTTGCTCTGATTGTTAGATAAATGTGGAGTTAAAATAAAATTTAAAGATGTTATCGAATACTTGTAAATATGCAATTCGCTCAGTAATTTATTTGTCGTTAAATGCAAAAGAAGGCAAGAAAATAGGAATTAAGAAGATTTCGGAGGAGTTAGAAATTCCAACACCATTTTTGGGAAAAATTTTACAAAGTCTTGCCAGACAAAAATTACTTACATCAACAAAAGGTCCTCATGGAGGATTTGGAATGGGAAAAGATCCAGCTGAGATTACCTTGATGAATATTGTGGAAATTGTTGATGGATTGGATATGTTCGAAAATTGTTTAATTGGTATTCGTCCATGTAAATCTGACAATAAAGCACAGGCTGCTTGTCCGGTTCACAATCAGTTTGGACACATCAGAAAACAGATCTACGATTTGTTTAAAGGAAAAACAATTGGTCAGTTGATTACAGAAATGGAAAATACAAATGAGTATATTACACTATAGTATTTTCTTCAAAAAAGATATCTCACTAAAGGGCTTGCGATTTAACAGCAAGTCCTTTTGTTTTTTTAACCAGGGAAATAAGATTACCGCAAATACTCCTCCTAAAATATCTGCAGCCAAATCTACATAATCACCACTTCTGTTTGTGAAATAATGCTGTTGCAGATATTCAATCCCACCACCATAAGCCGCAATTAAAAACAGCGTAATTAAAGCAATATGAATTTGCTTTAATCGTGTTTGAAAATTGAGTTCGGCAAGTAAAAAAATTCCCATAATAAAGAACATTCCAAAGTGAACGATTTTATCGAAATGGGGAATATGAATGGCCGATGTTTTCGGTAAATCATCTCCAGGAATGGAACAGAGAATAAAAACAATCAATGCCCAGATTATATTGCGCCAAAACAATTTAAACTTCATAATTTTTTACAGCTCAGGTGAATAGTTTTCCCTATGGTAATATGCCAAATTCAGGAATTACGATCTATTTATAATTGTGCAAGGTACAAAAACGTATTGATCAATTTAGGGGAATTTCGTAATTTGAATATTATTTGAAATTTTGTTAAACTGAATTCTACCTGATATGAAGATGACGACAACTGAAATGATGGATGTTTTGCGCAGTGAAAAAATAAACACCTGGTTCGACTTGGGCCTGTTTATAGATCGATTTAAAGAAAACAAATCCATTCCGGTTGTAGAGTTCAACAAGTCCTTCGAAAATTTTAAAGCCGATATCAATAAAAAAGGAATTGCATTTATTACATTCTATTTCTCGATTGATGGAGTTAGTATTGAGGTGGAAAAATACGCGAAAACCTTTCGAAATAGTTTAGGAAAAGATACACCTGTTCATTACATCGCCGGAAAGTTTTACCCCGAAGCTTCGAAAATTATGAACCCGGGAACCAAAACTTGTACCATTGAAGAAATGCAAGCTTTTGATGATTGGGATTTATACAAAGATTTCTTTTTTACCAAACTTGAACGGGGAAGCAAAGAATACAATGCTTTAATTGTAAAGTTTTGGGAGCAAACATTAAGCATTTGCCAAAAATTAGGGCAGTATATCGAGAAGAATGATATTGGATTGCTTTACCTGATTAACCTCTGCTCTAACCCTGGTAATGTTTCTGCTGCATTGGCTACAGTTTTGGTTTCAGAATTTATGGGAATTCCTGTTATCAATAACAATCACGATTTTTATTGGGAAGGTGGCAATTCTGAAATCACGAAAGAGGTAAAAGGATTAAAGAAAGGTCCTCGCGATTTCTTCTTTCTAAACTCACATTTGGGAGAATTTTTCTCTCAGCTCGAAGTTTTGTTTCCCTGGGAATCGCGTTCGTGGATGAATGTAAATATCAATCAAAAGCAAAGCGATCATTTGATTCATTCTAAAGGACACAATCCGGCCAATGTAACCGAAATAGGAACTGCTGTTGACATGTCGGAATATGATGACATCAACAAAAGGAGAAGGATTGAATCGATGTACCAGATGGAGAAAATGTTGAGTAGATACCACAAAGATGCATTGATCAGTTACTCGGTAAAAGATGTAATTGAATACAAGCTGGTAAGTCGCAAGAACCCGGAACCTATTTACATTGGGTACAAGACAAAGGCGATGCACAAGTTTTTGTCTGAAAATATCATTTTTCTGCAACCAACTCGCGTAATATCACGCAAAAGAATAGAATTGGGATTTGATTTGCTATCAAAAATGTTGCAGGTAGATAGTTTAAAAGAGAAAATCAGAGAATCGGATGATTTAAAAATTACCATCCTGATTACTGGTCCGATTCCATTGGGACAATATCCCTATTTTCAGAAGTTACTAAAGCGTTTCCAGGAACTTTTGGAAGAAATAGAAATGGAATTTAGAAATCGAATTTATCTTGGTTTTTTATTTAGCGAGATGGATAAAGACAGGTTTAAAAATCATTTTAAAAACCCATTGGGAATTCCTGATTTGTACAGTATTTCTTCGCTGATATTATTGCCATCGAAAACCGAGGGAAGAGGTTTACCAATTTTAGAAGCCGCTGCTGCAGGTGTTCCAATTTTTTGCAGAAGGTACCAACCCGAAAATGTATATGCCGAGGTAATTGGTGAGCATTTGCCCGAGAAAGAGCGGCTTAAAGTGATAGAATTTACAGGCAGAAGCATTAGAGATTCGCATGTTAACGAGGTAATCGAAAAGGTATTTTTTCCACATATTCATCACCGCAGTGTAAGTCACAATAAGAAAGTGATCAATAACAGGTATAGTATTTCTTCGCTGAATTCGAGCATAAACGATATTGTAAAAAAATTATACCTTCAGTTGCAATCGAACCAAGAGAGTTTGCAAGAGGTAAAGGAATATTATAAAGTTTACCAAAAGAAGGTGAATTTTATAAATAATGATGTAAAAGCCCTGTTAAATACCGAAAACAGGCATTACCTTCCGGGATATGGCAGGCTTGGATTCATGCTTTACCTGAAATCTTTAATCGATCCGAGTTCCTTTAGAATGGAAGAACAGGAAATAAGAGGCGGTGCTTTTTACTTTGCCAGAAAGCAGGTGGAAGATCATCCTGAAGCGGAAAATTTAAGTTTGGAGCAGATTCATCAATTCTACAATTCAATTGATAATTTGTTCAATGTTAGAAATGGCGAAATTCAAATCAGACACGACCATTCATTTACTTATCGACATAGAAATAAAAACCATTACCCATTTCATGAGTTTACACATCAGGAATTATCGGGAATGGTAAATCTCGTAAAATCGAAACACTTGCCTCCGGGCATAGGAAGAAGAATTAGTGGTTCTTCACGTTTCTTCCTGGATAAAAATCTGGCACTTTCTCAACTCACTTCTTCATCGGTAATATCAATTGATGACAGGGATTTTTTGTTTCAAAAAATGAAACAGAATATCCCATTGGCTTATTTTCCGGGTAAATATGTGAAGTATGAACTGGAGTATTTTATTCTAAATTCGATTAAGAACAGGTTGAATATGGACATGTTCGACCCGATTGATGAAGAGAAACTTTCAAAATTAAAGATTGAGAATGTGTATGTATTTGCTCCTGAAGAAGCTTTAACCAACTGGACAACGGCTTCGGACATTCGTGAATTTATTGAAAACGGATCCGATCAGGAATTAAAACTGCTGTACGATAAAAAGATTCTACAGATTATCTCGATTGAATCGTTAACAGTAGGAATTCATATTCCACAAATGGGAGAGAAGGCCATAAAGGTTTTGCGCAAAGTAATGGATAAAAAAGGTTACCTGATTTCCAACAGAAGAAATGCTGCTTTTATGACCGATATTTTAAATATCGACAGGTTTCATATTGGAAAAGTAACCACAGAGCTGGCGGCAAATATTATGGGAATTCCGAACAATACAGGATACATACAGTTTGTACCTGCCGGAGTGCGTACCACATTGGCTTACCCAACTCCAATACAAACTGCAAAAGATTTTTCTGAACTTTTACATTCTGATTTGTTTCAAAAATTAAGTGCAGAACTTGGTGAGCAAAAACTTCTGGAATTAATTAAAGAAGATGCTCAGGAAAAAGCTTCGCCATTGCAATTGGTTTTGGAAAATATTTCTAAATCGGCTGAAGCAAAATCTGAAGTAGAATATTCTAATGTAACCGGTATTTATGATGATGGATATCCATGGAATGGGATTTTAGCTAAGGCAAACATTAAGGCCGATTTGAAGAATTGGGAATTTACTGCAGTAAGTTCTTTACAAACCCAAACAGTAACCAATTTTGTAGCCGAGTTTGAAAGTAAGAACAATTGTAAAGCGAAAATTGCCTGGAATGGTGGTTACATCCTAAATCCGGAATTGGTTGGAAAATTGGGCTTACCGGAATCGTACATAGGCTCTCCATTGGGTTTGTTAATTTCAAATGGAAAATGCCTGAGTACACCTCTTTTTAATAAACCTGCTTTGTTGGTTCACAAGAATGGTTCTTTGGATATTAAAAGGGTGAATTGTAAGCAAGGATTAATAATTGAAAGTGGAAATACAAAACTTGAGTTTGAAGCTAATGCATACAACTCATTCGATTCATCGGAATGTTCTTATTTCGATTTGATGTACGAAAAAGAGATGATTCCGGCCAAAGATTGTATTGTGTACCGATTGGCTGGAAATACGGTAAAAGAGATAATATGTGATGCTGAAGAAGTGAAACAAATTCCTGTAGGATTGACGCTATGTATTCCTAAAGGGTTGATGAAAGATCCTATAGCAAAGCTTGGTGATCAGATAAATATCACTGTAAAGGGTTTGGAAAATGTTTTACATGCGGTTGAAGCGGGTCCAATGTTATTAAGCCAGGGAAAGCAGTGTTTAGACATGCATATTGAAGGATGGAAAAAAGAAAATTCGATTCAAACACAGGCAGCCCGATTGGATTTTACAGATATGAGAGGACCAAAAATTGCGGTAGGAATAGATCGGGAAGGAGATCTTTATGTGCTGACCATTAATGGAAGAATTCGCGAATCGGTAGGAGCAACCCATTTCGATATGGCTGGTATTTTAGAGCAATACAATATCGAAAAAGCAATGGGATTTGATCCAGGAGGAAGTTCAACATTGGTGGTTCAGGGCGAAACCTTGAATATATCGCCTTACAATGCAAATTACGAGCGAAATATTTTCTCTTTGCCTCCACAACCAAGAGCAGTTTCCAATGCTGTAATTGGTTTTAAAAAAGACTAAGAAATATCAAACTTGATCTATAAAATAAAAGCTCTGTAAATTCTGCAGAGCTTTTACTTGATGTATATATTGATTTAATACTTTTTCAAACTTCCAAGGAAGGAAATATCGCTGGTTACCTTAGGATCTCCTTTGTATTTTACCGAACCAATACCCGAAATACTCACTCTTAATTCGTCCAGAACATATACTTTTCCACTTCCTACACCACTAATATCAATTGTTCCTTTAAGGGCTTTCATAGCGATTGCATTTACACTCCCGGCACCAGAAATATCAATGTCAATTTCTTCTGATTTTCCGGCCAGTTTAATGGTTGAGGCTCCACTATTGTCGATACTTAAACGGTTTGCACTTAGTTCCAAATCTGCCGAAGAGGCACCATTAATTTCAATATCCAGTTCATCAAATCGTAGCACCTGGTCAGATTTTAAAGAAATGGCACCATTGGCTTTAATTTCGCTAAGGTGTTTAAAACCGATATACAATTTTAATTCTTTCGATTTGTAAATGCTCTTCTCTGTAGTGATATACAACACATCACCTTTCATTTTACTGGTAATTACATCCAATAAGTTTTCGTCGGCAACTACTTTTAGGCTGTAATCATCGTCTTGCGATAAGTAAATTGTAAAAGCACCATTCACCTTAATGGTTTCGAAGTTACCAACCTCTCTCTCTTCCGATTTTACATTTCCATTGCCTCTAATACCATCTGCAAATGTTGGTAAGTTGGCTGCAAAGCTGATTAATAAAATCAAAATTGGTGAAATTATTCTCTTATATCCTTTCATAGTTGTTTGGTTTAGATTGTCATTCTTTGTAGTAAAGACGTTTGTATCATGCAAAGTGTTGCATGTAAATCGAAATCCTGTTTTGTGAATTTATCAACAGAAGAATGTCTAAATTGAAATCAAACATGGAAAATAAGAGAAATGCTTCTACCTTGCAAGAAAATTAAAATGATATGTCAGGAATTTATTTTCATATCCCCTTTTGTAAACAATTGTGTCACTATTGTGCTTTTCACAAGAGCATCTCTTTGCAATCTACCAATGAAATGCTGGACTGCTTTAAAAAGGAGTTGGAACTGAGAAAAGATTATCTGGATCAAAAATCCATATCCACCATATATTTTGGAGGCGGGACTCCATCGGTTTACAAGCCGGAACAAATACAAATGCTGATTGATGAATGTTCGAAATACTGGAATATAGAAAATGATGCAGAAATTACTTTGGAGGCCAATCCGGATGATTTGAGTGAAAAGTATCTTGCTGCCTTAAAAAATTCATCGGTCAACAGACTTAGTGTTGGAATTCAATCTTTTCATGATGAAGATTTGATTTTGATGAACCGACGACATAGTGGGAAAGAGGCTTATGATACCATAAAAAGAGCACAGGCTTATGGTTTTGATAATATTTCTGTTGATCAGATTTATGGTGTACCCGGATTGAGCATGGAAAAATGGATGGAGAATCTCGACCTGGTTTATGAACTGGACATTCAGCATATCTCTTCCTATCATTTAATGTACGATCCGAATACTGTATTTGCTAAAAAACTGGAAAAAGGTCAGTTAATAGAGGTGGAAGAGGAGGAGAGTTTTAATCAGTTTAAATATTTAATTGATTCGGCTCGACAAAATGGATTTACCCATTACGAAATCTCGAACTTTTGTAAAGAAGGCTTTATATCGCGACACAATTCCAGTTATTGGAAGCAAAAACAATACCTTGGAATTGGTCCTTCGGCACATTCATACAATTATACAGAAAGAGAATGGAATATTGCCCACAATTATAAGTACATGAAAGCCGTTACAGAAGGTGGTGAGTTTTCTGAAAAGGAAGATTTAAATTTTTACGACAGATTTAATGACCTGGTATTAACATCGCTACGAACTTATTGGGGACTTGACTTGAATTTGGTGAAAGAACAATTTGGCGATGATTTGTACAGGCATTGCGAGAAAAAGGCAACCAAATACATTCAGTCGAAGCACATCCGAAAAGAAAATAATTCTATCATATTAAGCGATGAAGGAGTATTTATTTCGAATGATATCATGTCCGACTTTTTCTTTGTTGAAGAGTAAATAGTGGAGTTTAATTTTGTATAAAATCAAGATATTAGTAGAATGAAATTTGTAAAAATCGTAATAGCATTGCTATTTGTACTGATGATTCAGCAGAATGCTTTTTCGCAAGTAGATACTGTGCAAGTACTAAGTCCTAAACAGTTTTTGCGGGTTTCGAAGTTGAACCCTCAAGCTGTAATGATTGATGTAAGGCTTAAAAAAGATTTTAAAAAAGGACATATCGAAGGAGCTTTAATGGCCGATACATCTGAAAAATTATACCAGATTATCGATTCATTAGGCCCTAAGAAAACCTACCTTCTATATTGTAAGTATGGTGAAAGAAGTATTACTGCCGGAAAATTTATTTACGAGAAGTACAACATTCATGTTTGCTCGCTTCAAGATGGATTAGATTACTGGAAGGAGTTGAAAATGGAGGTGGTGAAATAACAAAATCAAGATATTTTTAAAGAAATACAGGCATAAAAAAAGCAGACCCAAACGAGTCTGCTTTTCTTATTTTGTTATAAATCTGATTACAAACCAGCTTCGATCCATGACCAAGTTGAGATATCAACTTTAGCTGCATCTTTACCAGCATTTAAAGTATACTTTCTTAAAGTTTCACCAGCAACAAGTGTTACATCAGGATTTCCTCCGTCAATCTGAACATTGTTTACATATTCGTTAGCTGTAGTTTCGTCTTTCATATCAAGATCTACATCGTAACCTTCAAGGTACAAACCAGTGATTGAACCACCAGAAGTTTTCTTGAACTGAAGAGCAGTTCCACCAACAGTTGAGATCGCAGTAATGTTTTCGAATTGTGGGTTGTTGTTAACTTTATCACCTTCGAATACAGTTGAGAATCCTGCAATAGTGTGAGAAATGTATGCGTTGGTTACTTTACCGTTCCAACCTTCTGTCCAGTCAACAGAATCATCTTCGTTGTTTTCCAGGTAAAGGTTGCTGGCAGAAACAGTTCCACCAAAGAACTCAATTCCGTCATCAGAACCATTAATTACAGCTACATTTTCGATGGTTGTAGCAGAACCTACAGCGTACAAAGAAACACCGTTGTATTGAGACTCTGAGTTAATTTGAGCACCTGTACCTTTAATTACAAGGTAAGAAATAGAACCTGAGTTATCGTCATCGGTAGTGCCACCGTAAATAAAACCACCCACTTCAGCTTCAGCGTCAACACCTGCCGAAGTAGTTGCTTTACCACAAATTGTTAATCCTCCCCAATCGCCTGGTTGAGAAAGGTCAGAAGCAATTACAACCGGATTATCAGAAGTACCTTCGATATTGATTTTACCACCCATCAGAACAGCGATGTATACATCAGTACCACCTGCATCAGCATGAATTTTAGTACCAGCTGGGATTGTTAAAGTAGCACCATCCTGAACGATGTAAGAAGAAGTTAAACGGTAAGTTTTAGAAGCATCTAGAGTTACATCAGAATCAACATTACCCGATAAAGTTTCAACTTCTGCCAATTCAGCGTTTACCCATGTCCAAGTCGATGGATCAACAGTTGCAGGAGCGTTGTATGAATTTGCAGGATCAGCTTCAACACCATCGATTATTACATTAGCCAATGGACCATCATCTTTCATATCGATACTCTTAGCATAACCGCTCAAAGACAAACCGGTAATTGTGGCACCTGACTCTTTTTTGAACTGAAGAGCAGTACCACCTGTTGTGGATACAGCAGTCAGGTTGATAATTTTAGGGTTGTTATTTACTTTATCACCTTCTACAACAGTTGAGAAATCATCAATTGTGTGCTCAACATATGCATTGGTAATTGTACCATTCCAACCTTCAGTCCAGTCAATAGCATCATCTTCGTTGTTTTGCAAGAACAAGTTGCTCACAGAAACAGTTCCACCAAAGAATTCAACACCATCATCAGAACCGTTGATTACAGCTACGTTTTCAACAACAGTTCCCGAACCTACTGCGTAGAAAGAAACACCGTTGTACTGAGACTCAGAGTTGATCTGAGCACCAGTTCCTGTAATTACAAGGTTTTTGATTACACCAGAGTTGTCAGTATCATCAGAACCACCATAGATGAATCCACCTACTTCAGCTTCCGAACCTGCTCCTGCAGTTGTTGTAGCCTGACCACAAATTGTTAATCCACCCCAATCACCAGGGTTTCCATTTGCAGAAGACATTACAACCGGATTAGCAGTTGTACCATTAATATTAATTTTACCACCCATTAAAACAGCGATGTAAACATCAGTACCACCATTTTCAGCTGTAATTTGAGTGCCGGCTGGAATTGTGAAGGTAACCCCTTCAGGTACGATAAAAGATCCTGTTAACTCGTACGATTTTGTTGCATCAAGAGTGTAATCTTCGCTTAACTGACCGTTCATTTCACCTAATCCTAAAAGCTCAATTACTTCTGGTACTGGTACCGGAGCTGGATCATCATCATCAGAACAACTAGATAAAAATGGCATTACCAAGATTGCAAGACCTAAGATTTTAATCGTTAATTTTTTCATTTCAATTTCAATTTTTGGAATATAAAAAGTTATTTAGTAATTACTTATTTAAGTTGATTTTAACGCCTAAGCTAAGGCTGATACCTTTTTTGTATGAGCTTACAACTTCATTCGAAGCCTCTCCGGATAGAGGTTTAATTTCCTGCGTTTGTTCGATATCAGGATTCAATAAATTCTTTCCAGATAGTTTCATAGAGATACGGTCCGATAGTTTTTTGCTAAGAACCAGGTCAAGAGTCACAAACCCTTTTTCAATGATCTCGTTGTTAAAAAGGGTAGCAGAGTTGGCAAAATCTTCAGGAGCACCCAAGGCGAAAACCTTATCCGATGAGTAGTTCCCTGTTAAAGTGGCCATAAACTCTTTTTCTTTGTTGTTCGAGAAGCTAAGTGTACCATTCAAAATAAAGTCTGATGCACCTTGTAAATCGCTTTCAGTTTTATTATTGTATTGGAATTCTTCTAGTAGATCCTGCTTAAACCACATTTTAGTTGCGTTTAGCACAAGGTTTAACTCAGGCATTTCTGTCGTTTCTGCTTTGATTAAAGCAAATCTTGTTTCGAACTCAAAACCATAAACATCAGCTTTGTCGCCTGTATTTTCGTAAACAAAATTTCCCGATGATCCCCTGGTTTGTGCAAGGTTGATTGGATCTTTAATCATTTTATAGAAAGCCGATACTGAAACCAATTGTTTTGCAGTTGGGAACATCTCCCATTTTAAGTCGAAATTGTAGTTTTCAGAATTTTTAAGATCAGGATTACCCTTTGTTACACGACCAGTTGGAGACACGTACTCAAAAGGTGCCAACTCTTTAAACTCGGGCAATGTAATGGTTTTGCTTGCCGCAAAACGCAATGCCGATTTTTCGTTTAACTGATACTTTACATTTAAAGCAGGAAGCATATTATCGTAGCTGTTCGACAGACTACCTACTCTACCCACATAATTGGCCACATTCCAGTCAATTTCCATCTCATCTTTCTCGTAACGAACACCAACTGTTCCCGATAGTTTGTTGATTTGGAAACCAGCATCTACATAAGCAGCAAATACATCTAATGTGGCATTGTAAGTATCTGCAACTCTATCTCTAATAATTAAGCTGTTGTTAGAGTAAAGACTTCTGTTTAGCAATGCTTCATCCAAATTATCGATAGAAGAAACCTGAACACCTTTGGCTCTAACCCCAATGAATTGAGAGCTAAAATCTCTCTCTTTCATTCTGAAATTACCACCAAAGTTTAATTTGAATTTTTTGTCATCCTGATCGATGAAAATCATCTCATCTTTCAAATATCCATTCAACTCGCTGTCTTCAATATTTTGTTGTGATTTTCTTTGCTGAAAATCTCCCACGTGAGCAAACTGCACTGTATTCTCATCAAGAATATTTACTTCGTTACGGATACGGTTTGGCTCTTCGGCTTTTACCTGGTTGTAAGCAACAGCCCAGTTAATGGTATTTTTTTCGTTGATTTTGTGAGAACCCAAAAGCTGATTGATTAACAAATTGGTCTCTTTTAAATTTTGATCTCTAACGAATGCACCATCTTCTTGAGGATCCTGATCGAAAACATAACCTTCGCCATTTCTGCCTTGCTCATATAATTGGTCCGATGTTTTGTGAACCCAAACCGTATTAAAATTGATATTGTTGTTGGCATCGAAATCGTAGGTCATGTTTAATAAACCTGTAGTGTTTATTTTTGTCTCGAACTGCTCTACATCGTTAAAAGAGTTGTCGAGAACGTTAGAACGATATTTTTTGTAGATACCATCTTTGTATTCCGATTCGTTCTCGTGAGAAAGAGTTGCAAATACAGATAGATCTTTATCGAATAACTTAAACTTTTTACCTGCCAGAATAGAGAAGTCATAACCAATTGGCAAATCTCTTTTCTCGGTATTCCAGCTCTGATTGTTTACTGCATCAACAGTTTGGTAGGGTAGGTCATAAAATCCAAAACTAACATCCTTAAAGTTCTGAGTCGTTTTGAAATTGTCAAAAACACCACTTTGCAATACATTTGTATTTACTTTTGTGCCTAAACCAATTGTAATTTTTTCACTAAGGGTTTTCGATACAATATCAACATTACCCGACGATTGGTCGGCATAAGCTCCTGCCGAATAAGTTTTGTTGATACCAATGTTCTTAATAATATCAGTACCAAATAAATTTAAATCGATATTCTTTTTGTCAACATCATCCGATGGAATTGGAAGTCCGTTCATTGTAGTAGATAGGTAACGATCACCCAAACCACGAACATAAACATCTCCCGATCCCTCGTTTTTCGTTACACCTGATATTTTAGATGCTGCTGCTGCTGCGTCAGATACACCTTGCGATGCCAATTCCTGCGCACCAATTGATTGCTTTATCCCAATCGATTTTTTCTGATCAATCAAAAGAACAACTTCAGATTCCCTGTTGGCTTTAGCTACTACTTTTACATCTTCCAATGCCACAGTTGATTCTCCCATAACAAAATTTACAAGCGCCGAATTTCCCTCACTAACACTTACATTTTCTTTAGAAGAAGTTTCATACGAAATAAAAGAACATTTTACTGTAACAGTTCCAGCGGGAACATTTGGAATGGTATAATTCCCATCAAAATCGGTTACGGTTCCGAGTGTAGTTCCATCAACAAAAACCGAAGCTCCAATTAACGCTTCACCGGTTTTACCATCCTTCACATTTCCGCTAATGCTTCCCTTCTGCGCATATAAACCAAATGAAGAAAGAGATAGAAATAAAACTAATAATAATTGCTTTGTCATTTTTTTCCTTAATAAGTCAATACGATTTTTACTTTCAAATCACATTGCGATTTTAGGAATGATATATGAGCAGAATAATAAGGTGGTTTTAAATAAAAATTATAAAAATCGATTGCTGTGTTAACTCCAAGTTAAGGGCAATCGATAATGTTAATGACTTGTAAAAATACAGTTAAAACGTTTGAGTGTTACTTAAGGAGGAGTCGTTTTAACTTGCAGATAAACAGCTGTTAATACGTGTTAATTACGATAACATGAAGAAAAAATTACAGTAATATTTCAAAGGGAAAAGCTCAAAAAAAATTGGAAAAAAATGATTTTGCGAAAGCGATTTTTCCGTCTTAAAAATTGATAGAATAGGGATGATTTTTTCCTTTATTATATGTGCAGAATAAATAATGCAATATTATTGAAGAAATATTAAGATTTAATTAAGATTCAAGGCTCTGAAATACAATAAGATTAACGAAAAGTTAACTTCCTTTTCAGAAAATATCCTACTTTTATTTAAATATTTGCAAGGCATTATTAAATGTGATGTGCAATGCTAATGACAAAACAAAATACCTGGAGATTGTCATCTTCGGGGAATATAAACAGAGAAATGAAAATTATTTCATCAACTAAAGTTAGTGTATTTGTAAGTTTACTTGCTGGTGGATTGGTTGTGGCTTTTTGTGCCATTAGTTTTTTTGTGCCAATTCAGCCAACCTACATTATTTTATTTGGAATTTTTGCCGGATGGATTATCTACAGTGTAAGTAAGGTATTGGTAAATCGGTTTTTGTATTCGAAAGTAAGAATGCTATATAAAACCATACACGACACACAAGTTATTGATAAAGACTTAAGCGACAAGGTAAAAAGCACAGATATCCTGGCAGAAGCCGAAAAAGATGTAAAGGAGTGGAGCGAGCAAAGAGGTTCACTTGTGGCACAATTGAAAAAGCAGGAAAAATTCAGAAAAGAATTTATTGGAAATGTTTCTCACGAACTTAAAACACCAATTTTTAATATACAAGGTTACATCTTAACCCTTCTCGATGGCGGCTTGGAAGACAAATCGATCAACAGAAATTACCTTGAAAGAACCGAGAAGAGTATCAATAGAATGATCACCATTGTAAAAGACCTTGAAGTGATATCCAAATTGGAGTCGGGCGAATTGAAACTCATGTACGAAAAATTCAATATTACTGATTTGATTAGTGAAGTGTTGGAGATGCAGGAGATTCGTGCACAGAAAAATGGGATTAAACTAAAATTCGTTCAACGTGTGGATGCACCCAAATTTGTGTACGCAGATAAGAAGGAAATTTTTCAGGTATTAAATAATTTAATAGTAAATTCGATAAAGTACGGTAAGGATAAAGGGACCACGATTATCGAAGTAATGAGCATGGATAATAAAGTGCTTATCGAGGTTCGAGATAATGGAATCGGAATTGAATCTGATAATTTGCCTCGTATTTTTGAGCGTTTTTACAGAGTAGATAAAAGTAGAGCACGAAATATGGGAGGTTCAGGACTGGGTCTTGCAATTGTAAAGCATATAATCGATGCTCACAACCAAAGTATTAATGTAAGCAGTACTTATGGCGAAGGTACTAGTTTTACTTTTTCACTTGATAAATCAAAATAATAAGAACTAAACAACCAATAGCAAATGGAGAGTAGTAATTACAAAATTTTATTGGTAGACGATGAGTCGGATATTCTGGAATTCTTAAGTTATAACCTTAAAAAAGAAGGTTTCCAGGTATCAACTGCCGGCGACGGTAAAGAGGCAATTGAAAAAGCGAAAAAATTGCATCCACATCTCATAATTTTAGATGTAATGATGCCAGAAATGGACGGTATCGAAACCTGTGAGAAAATCAGATCCCTACCCGAATTTTCGGATGTTTTGATTTCTTTCTTAACGGCAAGAGGAGAAGATTATTCTCAGATTGCAGGATTCGAAGCAGGTGCAGATGATTATATCAGCAAGCCAATTAAGCCTAAAGTTTTTATTAGCAGGGTAAAGGCATTACTGAAAAGATCAGGAAGAGGTTCTGACGAAGGTAGCAATGCCAATAATGGATTAATTACCATTGGAAACATTTCCATCGATAGAGAAAGATACCTGATTATTCAGGATGGTAAAGAGTTCTCTCTGCCCAGAAAAGAGTTTGAACTATTGATTCTTTTGGTTTCTCGTCCGCAAAAAGTTTTCACTCGCGACGAAATTTATTCTTCGATTTGGGGAGAAAAAATTATTGTTGGCGATAGAACGATTGACGTTCATATTAGAAAGCTTCGTGAAAAAATTGGGGATGATTATATCCAAACTGTAAAAGGAGTGGGATATAAATTTGTTGATGCGGCAAATTAGGCCTTTCAACTTTATCCATTAGTAATCGAAATATTAAGCATATGCCAGGGTAGCAATACTAACTTTGCTACCTTTTGTATTTAATATTGCCTGTGCACAGGCTTCAAGTGTGGAACCCGTTGTAACAACATCGTCGATTAACAAGACATGTTTTCCTTCCAGTTTGCTTGGATCGTGAAGCCTAAAAATGTTATCAACATTCTCCCACCGTTCCATTTTTGATTTGCTGGTTTGCGATTGGGTATAAACAGAACGGTACAGATTGGCAGTATCCGAATCAATATCCAGAATCTCATTCATACCCTTAACAATTAGCACTGCCTGGTTATAGCCCCGCATTTTTTCTTTTTTCGGATGAAGAGGAACAGGAATAATCACATCAATATCCAATAAGAAATCTGATTCTTTTAATTGATAAGCCAGCAACTTTCCCATTTCTATACCAATGTCGGTTCGCTTATGGTATTTTAGTTTATGGATTAACTTCTGAAATTTGCTTCCTTTTGAAAATGTAAAATAGGAAGTTGCCTGTTCTATTTTTACCCTGCCCCAAAAAAGAATGGAAACAGGGTTATTTTTCTGCAAGTGAAAATTTGTTTTTGGAATTTGATATAGGCAACGGCTACAAATCGCAGTTTCGTTCTTGAACAAAACATTGTTGCAAGACTGGCATAAATTGGGATAAAACAGATTGATAAAATCACTCCAAAGTCCGGATACTCTGCGATTTAGTTTCGAAAACGCCTTGTTGTAATATTTTCTCAATAAAAAGTTAACCATCACTTAAGGTTTTGATAAGCTTCATCTAATCGACAGGAAAATTCGCCACCTTATTTTTGTAGTGTAATTAAAGGTGTATTGCTCACCGAAGAACGATTAACTCTAAAGATAAACAAATTAAGTTAACAGATAATTTGTTTTCGATGAGATGAATTGAATATAGAAACAGAGATTTATTACTAAAACAGAAAAATTAAAAACAATGAAAAAATTTGTTTTCCTTTTTATCGCATTACTTTTTGTTGGACTAGGAAGTCAGGCAATTAAGGTAGTTACACCTGAGGGTGACAGAGAAGTTGAAAAAGCAGAATTGGTTGGCATTGAAACAACAAGTTTATCGGGAGTTGTATTGGACAACGAAACTGGTGAAGCTTTGGTTGGTGTTGCAATTCGTTTCGAAGGTTCGAATGAAACTGTATATACTGACTTCGACGGTAATTTTAAAATTGAGAATGTGGTTCCTGGTAAGTACAATGTATTGTCGAGCTACATTTCGTATACAGATAATAAAATGAAAGAAGTAAACGTAAGCGGTAAAAACAATGTTGTTCGCTTGGTACTTAAAAAGGACTAATTAGGAGTAAATGATAAAGAAACTTGGAGTAATCTTAGGGATATTATTTTGCCTGATTACGAATCACACTTTTTCTCAAGCAATTGAGGAAATCGAAGGATTGTATTACAATACAAAAGGAGATTTATACACCGGAACATATACTGAGTTTTATGAGAGTGGTGTAAAAAGAATTGAAATGAATATTGAAGAAGGAAAGAGAAATGGAAAAATTACTCTTTACTTCGAAAATGAACAAGTTCAGGAAGTTAGATCCTACGTGAAAGGTTTAATGGATGGCACCTGGATCACCTGGAACGATAAATCAATAAAAATTGCTGAAGCAAACTATAAGAAGAATAAGAAACACGGCAAGTGGTACATATGGGACGACAATGGCGTAAAGCGCTACGAAATGGAATATCACGAAGGAGATAAAGTCGGAACATGGTACATATGGGATGCTGATGGCAAATTAATTAAAGAACGGAAGTTTTAGTAAATTCAGATAATAGAAGTTCTCTTGGAAGTCGCTTAATTTTATTAAGCGGCTTTCTTTTTTATATATTCTTATTGATTTCGCTTGATGCCCGCTTGAATTCTTAATAATTTTGAATAAGATTCGTTAATATTGCAGAAGCTTTAAGAATTGAGAAGATAAACCATGAAATCATTTTCTGAAATAGGAAAAATAATAGTCGAGCAAATCAAAGAATTTGTTCCCTATGTACTGTCTGAATTCAGAGGATTCTTAAAGAGAAACAAATACGGAGTGATGGGTACTCTTGCCTTTCACATGATTTTATTAATCCTGCTTTTTTCTTTTAAACTTCACACAAAGAGAGAGTTTCTCGAAGCCGAAATTTTTATTGATATCCCACCAGAAGTAGCTGAACAGATACTCGAAGAGAAAGAGGAAGAAATAAAAAAAGAGATAGAAGAAAAAAATTCTGAAATTAACGAAAGCGTAGACAAACTTCTGCGATCAATTGCCGTAAACCAAAACGTTAAAAAATCAAATTCCGATCCAAAACAAAAAGTGGAGGATATGATTGATGAAATCAAGAAGAATTTGGATGAGTATGGATCTGATGATAATTCGAGCGGCGATGATGGTATAAACGAGTATAAAAAAGACAGTTTAAGCCTTGCCGAAGAGAGGGAAAAACAAAGATTACTAGACTCGCTTCAAAGTATTGAATACAGCGGACCAAGTAGTGTTTATTATAGTCTTGAGGGACGTCATAAGATCTATTTACCAATTCCGGTTTTTAAGTGCGAAGGCGAAGGTAAGATCGTTGTTAGTATAGGGGTAAACCGAAGTGGGAGAGTTGTAGAAGCTAAAATATTGGAAGATCAGTGCAGTGTGATTGATGATTGCTTATTCGAAGCGGCCATTGATGCAACCAAGCGATCGAGATTTAATGTAAGCAATTCGAGTCCACAAACCCAAAAAGGAACAATTACTTATCAGTTTGTGAAGCAATAAATTACCTTCAAATACTCTTGTCTTCACAAAAATTCGGATTATGATTATTTAACGATATTGTATAAATTGGGCATTCGTTTTTATCCTAAAGAATTAAAAATATGGGCTTTTTTTTAGCATCAAAACTTCGCAAAGCATCAAACACTGTTGCGATCGAGAAAAAAAGAGATGAGCTGAGAAGTGATTTCGAAGAGTTCGAACAGTTTTCGAAATCGGATGAATTAAAGCAGTTTAACGAACTGGAATTGTTGGTTTTGTCTGATGATTTCAAGAGAAATAAAAAGATGATAGAAGGCAAATCCTTCAAGAAAAGTGAACTTTTCCAGGAGGAAAGAGCTTTTAAAAAGTACCAGCGTTCGCGCAAGTTTAAAACTTACTTTCGTTTAAAAGACTCTTCGGAATTATCAACTTATAATTTGGTTGCCGATTCGGAAGATTTAGCCCGTTTTAAAGAGTTGGAACTTCTTAAAAAATCCTCCAAACTGCATAAAAAAGAAAATGCAGAAGAGATTGCAGAATACAAAAGGTTGAAATCCTCTGCCCGTTTGAAAGAGTACTTCAAGTTTCAAAAATCAAGAGCCTTACGCATATACAAGGAGATGGATAATTCTGCTGAACTCGAAAAATATTATCAACTCGAAGAGAGGATAAGTTCAGAAGAATTTAAGGAAGAAAAAGCTTTTCTATTAGATAAGAAACGATTCGAAAAAACGGAAGATTTTAAAAAGCTTCAGGAATATGAGCAATTGAAATCATCCGAGAAATTTGTAAAATATTTCAAATTGAAAAATAAAAATCCGTTTGAGGAACTTAAAAAGTGGGAGCTTACCTTTTCTGAGGAATTCGATTCTGGAAGCTTAGACGGAAACAAGTGGATTACACGTTATTTCTGGGGCGATAAATTAATGGATAAGGGATACAGTCTGGAAACAGATCTACACACTTTTACCGACGGTGAGAATGTTAAAATTGCTGGATCTTCGGCAAGCTTAATCGCGAAAAAGGAGAGCAAGGAAGGTTTGGTTTGGAATCCATCTTTGGGCTTTGTTCCTAAAAAGTTTGATTACACTTCGGCCATTATCAATACAGGAAATTCTTTCCGTCAGAAATATGGCAGATTCGAAGCCAAAATAAAGGTGAGTAATCCGGCACAAGTGCAAAATGCATTCTGGATGGTGGCAGATAAGAGCTTGCCGCATATCGATGTTTTCAAAACTTTGAATGGAGGCAAAATTATGAATGCTAACTTCTGGGGAAGCGAAAATGCCCCACAGAAACAGGAGTTCAAAGTAAAAGGTATTGACCTGAGTAAAGGTTACTTTATCTATACTTTAGACTGGAGTGCAAACGAATTGATTTGGAAAATTAACGATGTTCCGGTAAAAACTCAAACAACAGGAGTTCCGCAGGATTCCATGTATTTAAATTTTAGTGTAGCAGTAAAGGAGGCAGCTAATCATTTAAATGCTGCAATGGAAATTGACTGGATACGTTGTTATCAACGAAAATAAGACAATAAAAAAAGTGCCTTTCGGCACTTTTTTTAGTTTAAGGATGTCCCTACATTGAACACACTAAAATAATTATCAATGGAATCGGCCAGTTGGTCTTTTAAATCGTCCAACTCTTGCTTTTCCATCTCATCTTCATCCCAATAGGTAAGAATGATGTTTAGATAATCCTTAATCTGTTCCGGAGAGGTTTCCAATCCCAAATCTTTACGGAGCAAAACATTAAACTCGGCAAACCATAACAAAGCAATCTTGTGCTCGTGTACTGTTCCTTCTACAAAAGAACTTAGAGATTTAAATTCTAAAAACTTCCGAATGGTTAATTCCGAAGCCAAATAGTACAGTCGCGTTCCAAGTTCCAGAAATTCCTTCTGGAGCCTCTTAAAGTTGCTCTTGCTCTTTTTTTCGCACAAAATCTTCATGAAGAAAGCATTGATTCGAAGAAATTCTTCTCTCTTCTCATCGGAAGCAACAAGTGAATTTGTGGTTGATTCTTTCACTTCTGTTTCCTTTTCTACTTCCTCCACACCTGAATTTGCAGCTGCATTTCTTTTCTCCTGAATTAGGAAAGAAATGATAAAAGCAAGGGCAGATAAGATTAAAATTTGCAGTATTACCGAGATGATTTCCATGTTTAAAGGTTTAGTGAATATGATTAATTTGGTTGATTGGAAATAACAAACTCATATTTAAAAAATTTACGAATTATTATGTTTTTGCCCAAAATCAGTTTGCTTGATTTTATTTACCCACGTATTTTGTGGATAAACAAACCATATTTAATGATGAAAATTTCATTTTAATTTTTAATAAATAATCTTCTAAAATTAGATAAATCAGTATGTTATCGATTATGGTTTAAGATTCTTCAAGATAATAAAAGCAAATGAGAAAAGAGTAAATTTTTTATCAACAATCACATATTGTTTAGTTAAAAACCACGGAAATCAAGTGAATTTAATGGGTATAAAAAAAGCCGACTCGGGGTCGGCTTAATCTTTATTATTGTTTATGAAACCTGGTTCACTATTTTTTAGAGAACAAATCGTAAATATGATGTTCAATTTGTGTTGACAATCGGAACATTACCGGAGCAATTACCAAAGTCAGGAATGTTGCCACCGTTAGTCCGAAGATTACGGTCCACGACATTGGTCCCCAGAATGCTGTACTATCGCTACCAAACGACAAATGAGGGTCGAACTCACTCAATAAAGAGAAGAAATCGAAGTTCATCCCTACGGCTAAAGGAAGAAGTCCCAATACCGTGGTAATGGCAGTTAGCAGTACAGGACGCAAACGTGTTTTACCTGCCTGCGCAATACAATCTATTTCTTCTGCTGAGCTTAGGTACTTTCGTCCCGTCATATCGGTATTCTTTATCTTTCTCTTTCTCAATAAATCGATATAATCGACCAATACAATACCGTTATTTACCACAATTCCTGCCAGCGAAATAATACCAATACCAGTCATCAGGATTACGAAAGGCATTTGGAAAATTCCCAAACCCAGGAACACTCCAATGGTACTAAATAGTACTGTAATCATGATAATAAGAGGCTTAATGGCAGAATTAAATTGAGATACAAGTATTAAAGTGATCAAAGCAAGAGCAATCATCAAGGCCTGTGCAAGGAAAGCTTGTGTTTCTTCCTGTTCTTCCTGCTCACCGGTAAGTTTGTAGGAATAACCTTTAGGCATTTCGAAATCGGCCAATAATTCTCTTACTCTGCTATTAATAATGTTTGCATTAAAACCTTCCTTCACATTCGAATAAATGGTTACCACACGAGTATTCTCGATACGGTTAATTCTTTCGTATGTCGATCCGTAAGCATAATCAGCAACAGCCGAAATTGGTACCTGAACCATTTCATTGCTGATTGGACTCATAACGCTAATTTTCTGATTCATTAATGCAGGAACATCATATCGGTAATCATCGTGTAAACGAAGCATGATATCGTATTCATCTTCACCATCTTTAAATTTGGATACTTCCAATCCATAAAGAGAGTTACGCAAAGCTCTTGCTACCTGGTTGGTTGATAAACCAAAACGACGAACCTTATCTCGATCGATATTGATTAACATTTCAGGTTTTCCCTGATCCAGGTCTAGTTTTAACTCTTCCACACCAGGAATTCGATCATCATCGAGTAATTGCTTAACGCGATTTGCCTGTATCAGCAAGTTTTCAAAATCGTCACCCGATACTTCAATATTAATAGGATATCCAACAGGAGGTCCCTGGTCGTCTTTTTCAACAAATATTTTGGCACCAACAAAGCCTTCAAAATTGCCTGTTAACTCCTTCATAATATCCGAAGTACTCACTCCTCCACGCTCTTTAAACTCAACAAAAGAAATGGTTGTTAATGATTTATGTGGAGCTCGGTCCGACTCGAACATTGCACCTTTACCCGATCCAACATTTGTTGATTTAGAACGGATAATATCCTCGTACGGCTTCATGGTTTTATTCACAATTACCTCAACTCTTTTGGTAAGTTCGTTGGTTTTGTGAATGTCTGTTCCCAAAGGCAACTCCATGGTTACGTAAATCGACTTAGGATCGTTATCCGGGAAGAAAACAAAAAGAGGATTCGTACTAAAGTAGAATGAAATGGAGGCGATCATTAAAATGAAGGTTCCAACAAAGAATAAGAAGGGTCTGATTCCTTTTAGGGCGAAACGCAATGTTTTTTCGTACCTGTTTTCAAGAATCACGAGTAATTTTGTTTGAAACCAACGGGCAAATGGTTTTAATGCAGCCAGGTTAAACAATACAATTACACCGATAATCATCAGTAGGTTGGCCATCAGGAAAGTTTCCATTACACCAAATATTTTCAGGATATAGAATGGCATGGAAGCCACAATAAAGGCCGATCCGATGATGATGAATTTCTTCTTGTTCATTTTTTTATTTACATCATCGAGCTTAACAAATGTTGCTGTAAATACCGGGTTAAGAATTAATGCTACAAATAATGATGACGCCAATACAATGATTAGTGTAATAGGCAGGTATTTCATAAACTCACCCATAATTCCACCCCATAACAACAATGGGAAGAAAGCCGCTAAGGTAGTTGCGGTAGATGAGATAATCGGACCGGCAATTTCACTAACACCTTTTTTGGTTGCTTCCAATTTCGATAATCCTTCCTCGTGTAATCGGTAAACATTCTCGACCACAACAATTGCGTTATCCACAAGCATACCCAGGGCCAAAATCAGCGAGAAAAGAATCATTTGATTCACGGTATAACCAATCTGGTTCAAAATGATGAAAGAGATCAGCATCGACATTGGAATAGCCAAACCAGAGAACAGGGCATTTCTTAATCCCATAAAAAGGTAAAGAACAATAATTACCAAAAGCATCCCCATAATAATGGAGTTTTCCAAATCGGCAACCTGTCCGCGAACGTCCTCCGAAGTATCATCGGTAACTGTTACGATCAATCCTCTTGGAAGCGCACCATTTTCTTTCTCTTCCCCAATAATTCTATAAATCGCATCGGTGGCGGCCAATAGGTTTTCACCCGATTTTTTGGTTAAGGAAAGTGATACTACCGGCTGATTATTCAATCTCGAAATGGATGAAAGTTCCTCGTAACCATCAACCACCTCTGCAACATCTTTTAAGTAAACTACTCTACCATTTGTTACCTTAACAATGGTGTTTTCGATTTGCTGCATGCTGTTATAGTCGGCGCTTGTACGAATACTTCTTCGAGTGTTATCGGTAATTAAAGTACCAGCACTCACGGTAACATTTTCGTCGCCAATGGCCAATTCAACATCGTGGAATGTAACACCGTTTGCCTCCATTTTGTGCAAATCAGCATTAATTTTAATCTCTCTTTCGTCTATCCCTTTAATGTCTGCTTCCGATACTTCAGGAAGGGCTTCGAATTTGTCTTGCAATTCTTCTGCAAACTCCTTCAGGTCATCCAAACCAAAATCACCCGAAAGGTTTACATTCAGTATCGGAAAATCTGCAAAGTCAACATCCTCGACAATTGGGTCGGTATCCAAATCATCGGGAAGTTCGCTCAAGGATTTGTCCACTTTATCTTTGGTGTCCTGCAGTGCTTGTTTTACCGGAATATCAGTATTAAACTCTACTACAATTAAACTCATGTCTTCGTAAGAAGCAGAGCTTAATTTTTTTACTCCCTTTAACGATTTTAATTCCTTTTCGATCGGTCTGGTTACCAGGTTTTCAATATCGATAGGAGAGTTACCCGGATAGGGTGTTGAAATCATGATATTTGGTACAACAACCTCTGGGAAATATTCTCTTGGCATGCTTTGGTACGAAAACCATCCAAACATAACCAGGATGAAAGTTAGAATAAAAATGGAGTTCTTATTCTTTAACGCACCAAATGTGGGTTTAAACTCCCGCTGAACATTTTCA
The DNA here is from genome assembly GCF_013141825.1 of Marinifilum caeruleilacunae. GTDB lineage: Bacteria > Bacteroidota > Bacteroidia > Bacteroidales > Marinifilaceae > Marinifilum > Marinifilum caeruleilacunae. The sequence continues at coordinate 27,604 of NZ_RZNH01000036.1, read as the reverse complement.
GCCGAAGTATTATCTTTTATATTGTCCATTTTTTGCGAATTACTTAATGCTAATTAGTGTTCCGTTAACAACTTGCGAGTATCCTTCTGTAATGATCTGATCACCCAGTTGAACGCCCGACTCAACCAAAGACAAATTGTTGTAGGTTTTCGAAATGTTGATGTAAGTTTTCTTGGCAATCAGGTTTTTACCCTCTTTTTTTACAAGGTAAAGGTAGCTGCCTTCAAAATCTTTCTTCACAATTATTGATGGAACCACAATTGCATTGTCGATTTCGTAATCTTTGATTTTTAGAACAGAAATTAGGTTTGGCTTAATTTTATGACCCGGATTGTTCAGGTTGATTCGAACTTTAAAGCTTCTGTTACTTGGATCGATAATATTCGAAGTACGGTAAATTGGAGCCTTGGTAGCGAAGTCAATTGCAGGAAACTCCAGGTCTGCAACTTCACCTGCTTTAATATAGTTCAGGTACGATTCAGATACATCAGCTTCAACATATACCTGGTCGATATTCACCAATTGAGCAAATGGAATTGAAGGTCCGGCCAACTCACCCTTTTTCTGATGAATTTCATCGATGATTCCATTGAAAGGAGCTGTAATGATGGCAAGATCTTTCTGTGCCTCCAATGCCTCAAGCTTGGATTCCAATGCCTCTTTGTTTGCTTTTGCTTCAAGGTATTCAACTTCAGATCCAATTTTTTGTTTCCACAATCTCTCCTGTCTCTCGAATAGTATTGAAGAAAGTTCAAGATTGGTTTTTACCTCGTCGATACTTCTCTGAATTTGCGCAGTATTCAGCCTTCCCAATACTTCACCTTTTTTAACTCTTTGGCCTTCTACAACATCAATAGAAATGATATTCCCGTTTGCTTCGGGAGTAATGGTGATGTTCTTATCAGCTTCTACATTACCAGTTACCTGGATAAAGTGTTCGAATTTTGAGTTGGCAATTTCAGTAACTGCTACTTTAATCGACTCCTCGCTATTGCCTTCGTCTTTGATTTCTTTCTCAAGTCCAGAGATTTTTTTCTTCAAAATTGCAAGTTCCGACTTGTACTTCTTCAATTGATCTTCCTTGCTCAATCCCTTTTCTGCATCTTTGGCAGAGCATGAAAATAGTAGTGGAATTAATGCTGCAATTAATATTTTTTTCATCTGTTTATGATTTTTTGTAGGATGTTTTTAATTATAGTTTACCAAGTGCTTTATCGAAAGCAATTTTAGAACTCAACAAGCTTAGAGTTGAGTTGATATATCTTGAATGGGCATCAAGGTACTGCTTCTCATTATCCGATAAGTCGGTACTTGTAGAAATCCCCTCGTTAAATTTAATTATGGTTCTGTCGTAAATTCTTTTGGCAATTTGTACTCCTTCAAGATTGTTTTCGTAGGTTTCCTGTGCATTCAGCAAATTCGAAAATGAAAGACTCAATTCCTTTTTCAGATTTTGCTGAGTCATTGACATTTCATTTTCAATTTTCATGTATTCGATTCTTTGCTGTTTCACCCTGGATCTTTTCTTACCTGCCGAGAAAATTGGCATGTTCAGCTGCAATCCTATCACCGAAGATTTAAACCACGGCACTTCCGATTTGAAAACGTTTCTGAAATCGGTACTGGTGTTCTTGCCATATCTGTAAAAGGCAGAAATGGTTGGCAAATATTGAGCTTGCTCATTTTTAATCAGCAGATTCTGAGATTTTAATCGAGTTTCTAAAATGCGATAATCGATATGACTTGCTGCATCGTAACTTGAAATTTCCGGACTGCTTGAGCGAATTGGATCTACAAGATTGGTCAAACCGTTACTCAATTCTATTGCATGATCGATATCCATTCCCATGGTATACTTCAAAATGGTAAGTGAAGTGGTAATGGCTCTTTTTGCATCAGAAAGTTGAGTTTTACTGGTGTTCAGGTTCAATTGTATTTGATCTACATCCAACTCTTCGCGAAAACCGTTTTCCCAATACGCTTTGGTTTCTCTTAGAAGTTTTTCGTTGATTTCAAGGTTATCCTTTACCGTATTATAGTTGTCTTTGGCAACTAAAACTGCAAAATAAGCCTGCGCAACTGCATCTTTTATTTCAATTTCCGTTTTCTCTTTCTGATCTTTCGAAAGCTGAACGAAAACTCTTGCTGCCATGGTTCCAACAATGTACGAGCCATCAAAAATTTTCTGACTAACACTTAAAGTTGCCGAACTTGCATATTGCTGTCCAAATTTAATAGGAGTATAGGTTCCGGGTTCACCACCAAAAAATTCCGATGGCAATAGAGAAACTGCTACATCCAAATTGTTGTTGTAATCGGCAGAGAAATCAACTTGCGGAAGTCCATCGGCAATGGTTTCCCAAACTCTTTTTCTGGCTACCTGTAAGTCATAATCGGTCCCCTTTACCGTATATGAATTTTCCAAAGCATATTGCTGTGCTTCGGCTAAAGTGAAGTTAATTTTGTCTTCAGTTTGGGCTTGTGTGGGATAACTGAAAACAAGAAAAATCACTACAAATGATAGTAGGATGTTTTTCATTATTTCTGATCTATTAAAAATTATTTTTAAAATATTCGATTCCTTTTTCGGTACATACGCCGTGCAAATGGTAGGTACCGAGTTCTTTATGATACTCTATATTTTCAATGTCTTCTTTTTCGAGAATTACATTATCGGCCTCGACCATATTCAGATAAAAACGAGCCATGGTTTTACTGATAAACTCGATATTTACTTCGGGACGGAACAATCCTTCGTCAATTCCCTGTTGAAGGTTTTGAGACAGTTCGCTTTGAAACCTGGTTAGCTTTTCAAGGTGAAACTTGTGCCACAGTTTCGGATAATATTTTCTCAAATCGTAACGCATCGATTCGCACGAATTAGAAATCTGGCTTACCACAAAGCGGTAAAATTCGATGTACTGATCAATGGCATTCAGTTGGCTCATATTCTCCGACATGAATGAGAACTTTGGATGGTTGATTTGCCATTCAATGGCCTGTTCTACCAAATCGGTTTTGTTGCTAAAGTGTTGATAAATGGTTTTTTTCGAAATGCCTAGTTTGGCAGCAATATCGTCCATGGTTACACTCCTGATTCCGAATTGAAAAAACAACTCCCAACACACCTCAATAATATCTTCCTTCTGATTTTTCATCTTGCAAATATAATCACATAACACTATGGAAACTATAAATGTTCCTAAAGTTTCCAGTTTTTAAAGTTAAATTTTGTTAACATACAGTGTTTCAGTAATCGAGATTTATTTATGCATTATAAAAATAGAATTTGAAATGTGCCTTATTACCATTAATTAGGTAACCTTTTCATTTTTATCGGTAAATGGTATGAATAAAACGGTTTTAACATTTGACAAGTTTTTATGGCGTATCAATAATAAAATGCAGAATTTTACGCTTAGTATGTAAAGCCATAAACAATGAGAAAATTAATTTGTTTGTTAGCCCTAAGTTTTTGTGTTGGAAAATTCTGCTTTGGCCAAGTTCCATTGGTTGGAGGAGAAAGGGTGGATTATTATAGCAGCTGGACCGAAAGAGGAGCTAAAGTTGTTCCGATGGGCGAGATTCATTTAAGTGCGCTGGCCAAAAGCAGGTATGGAAATTATCCCAAAACAGAATTAAATTCGGAGCTCCTGCTATTTCCTTTGGCACCCAATATTGGATTCAAGCATCAATGGTTTGGGAAAAATACCATTCTGTCAAGTCAGCATACCTTTTATTATCCTACTTTAGGTTTAAAGTGGGCGCGAAGTTCAGGTTTTCAGGATCAGCTTCCCGAGTCGGCCGATGTTCCCCATATATTCACATTTAGAAATGAACTGATATTGAGCCGAATACTTAATCCACAACCGGAAGATTGCTTTATTCGCATCCCCGATTTAATTCTTAGCGCACGAGTGGGTTTCGACTTTTCGTTAAAGTCTGGCGACGATAATTTTCCCAAGTTGGATTACTATTGGCTTTATCAGCGATCGGCCTCTTTTTACAACGATCAGAAGGTGTATTTTGCAGGATTGGAATTGGCCGGAAATGCATACCGCAATTTCAACTTTTCCATAACGGCCGATTATTACAATATCAATTTCGATGGAGAATATGCACTCGAAAGCCAGGGTAAAATACATTGGCACAAAAACAGTCGTTTCTCTCTATCGGGAGGTTATAAAGCTTACTATTTGAATAATGATACACAAACTCAACTTTTCATGATGCCAGTAGTCGATTTGGTTTTTAAACTCAATCACAGGACCAAACTACAAAGGGGATTGTTTAAAAAATAAAAGCCGATCAGTTGATCGGCTTCCTTACTATTATTCGTGATACAAATTAGTATACAAGTATCGTTTAATATTTCGTTTTGGCGTTTTCTTAAATTCTTCGGGGAAGAGAATAATTCTCGAAATCTGCATATAAGCAGGCATCGATTTGTTAATGATCTGCTTGTCTTTATCCAGTGCCTGCTGAATTTCATCCTTATTTAATCCTTCGGCATCACAGGCTTCGTAATCAGGATAGATCAAAGCAATTAGTTTGTGATCTTTATCATCGGTTACGATCGATTCCTGTACAAATGGCATATTATTTAACGCAGCCTCAATTTCTTCCGGATAAATATTTTGTCCCGACGGCCCTAAAAGCATGTTCTTACTTCTTCCTCGTATATAAATTACATCATCGGCATCAACTACACCCAGGTCGCCCGTTTTAAGCCAACCATCCTCTGTCATTGCTTCGGCAGTAGCTTCAGGGTTTTTGTAATAACCATTCATCACATTATCACCTTTTACCTGTATTTCTCCAACAATATTATACGGATCTTTCGAATCGATTCTTACCTGCATACGATCAACCACCTTACCACAGGAATGAGATCGAAATTTTGTTGTAGGGCTGTAGCTAATTAGCGGACCACATTCGGTCATTCCGTAACCAACAGTAAATGGGAAATCTATCTTTTTCAGGAAATCTTCAACTTCTTTGTTCAAAGCAGCACCACCAATAATCACTTCAATAAAATTGCCACCAAAAGTCTCAATTAATGAGGTTCTGATTTTCTTGTAAATTTTCTTCTCCAGCAGAGGAATCTTAAGCATCAGTTTTACCCTACGGCTTTCCAAAACCGGTAATATTCTTTTCTTATAGATTTTCTCCATAATTAAAGGAACCAGGCAAATGAGTCTTGGTTTTACATCCTGGAAAGCCTTGGTAATAATCTGTGGAGTTGGAACCCTCGATAGGAAAGTAACGTGACAACCAATACAGAATTCGGTTAGAAATTCGAATAAACAGCCAAAAACATGAGCCAATGGCAGGAATGAAACTACCTTATCCTGAGGTTTAAAATCGATATAATCGAAACCGATTTGTACATTCGAATGCAAACATCTGTAGGTAAGCATTACCCCTTTCGAAAAGCCAGAAGTGCCTGATGTATATGATAAAACGGCAATGTCATTTTCTTTTGGATCTGCAAAGTTCAAGTTGTCAATGTCAACCGGATTGTTCTCAGCCTTTTCAGTCGCAAGCTTGTGCGCTTTCTCCAGTTTATCGCAAGAGGAGCAAAGAATTTCAAACTCTCCCAAAGAAAGAATTCCTTTCAGTTGCTTCATTTTACTATCGTCAATCTTGTTAAAGATATTTTCGGTGGCAAATAGCAGTTTCGAATCGGAATGAGTAACGATATGGTGAATATCGCTCGAATTAAAATCGGGAAGAATGGGAACAATAATCGCTCCATAGCTAATGGTACCCAGGTATGTTATGGCCCAGTTGTTCAGGTTTCGGCCAATTACTGCAACCTTATCTCCTTTCTTAATTCCCAACTCTTTAAAAAGGATGTGCATCCAATGAATACGTTGGGCTACATCTGCATATGTTACGGTGTCTTTTTGGTAGTTTGTGAAAGCCGGAAATTCCCGGTTTTTTTGAATAGCTTCTTGTAAGCAGTTGACTAACTTGTTTTGAATCATTGATTTACTTTGATTGATGCAATCGCTAAAGTTAATAATCTTGTTAAAAAATCATAAACTAAGCAAGGTCATTTTTAGTCCGTTTGTGTCTAAGTTTCAATAAATCAATCGTTTTCGCAAAATGAAATAATCTTGAAAAAAATATTTATTTAGGAGAAGAAAGCTTTCGTACTAATTATTTATGTGTGAAAATGAACTGCTTTTAATAACAGATCATGTTTTCTTTTGATTCATTCATGGCTAAAGCACAAAAAAGCTGTTACATAATTATATAACAGCTTTTTAAAATTTATTGCAATAAGTTTTCAAGTCTTTTCTTTAGTACTTTCCAATAACTGCTACCCTTATTCTTGTTCAGTTTTTTTCTTTGTTTAATAAGAGCATCACGATAGTTTTCAATACTACCATATCTTTTTACAACTCTTTTTTGTCCTTCTGTCGATAAAGGTTTTACAATCCCAAACTCTTTGTCAATTTGTTTGAAACTTAGTTTTTCAGTCACTTCAACTTTTTGTTCTTTCGAATTGCAGGAAGCGAAAGATGCAAACATGCTTAGTAGCAAAAAACCTGCAAAAATATTCTTCTTCATAAGCTTAAATAAATTAATTTCGATACTTTCTATTATGGTGAAATAGCAGAGTGTTTGATAAATTTATTGATTCTTCGTTAGAATTGTAAGATGCTCAAAAGCTTGTAAAGAGAAGATTGGTGTCATATTGCTATCTAACACCTTTATTGCACAGATACCGATTTATTTACAATCTTATTTATAATTGATTTTTATTATATTAAATCGAAATGTAAGGCTTGAGAATCATATGAAATGGGATTTCAATTAGAACCTAAAGTGTAGTGTACAGTGAAAGTTTACTCTCTTTTCCTTTTAGCTGTATTTCACCAACATTTTGGGTTTGGTACAAATTGGCAGGAAGGTTTAACTTGTTTAGCAAAAATTTCGAGAATAGAATATCTACACCCAGGTCATTGCATTTGTTTTGAATTCGCGAGGTTGTGTTTAAAACATCGCCCGAAAAAACAATATCTCTTTTGATAACTCCTATTTCGCCTGCCATTACATTTCCATAATGCAGACCAGCCTTAAATTCTGGCATGATATGATATGTTTCCATGTAATATTTGCTGTTGGCCCGAAGGTTCTGCCTGATGTCGAAGAAACAATTGATACAATTTGCGTTTTCAACACCTTTATCTGTTGGCCAACTAATAACAATTTCGTCACCTACATACTGATATACCTCACCTTTCGCCAATAAAATACTGCTTGTAGAGTCGCGATACAAATCTTTTAAAAAGTTAAAGTAGGTCTTTTCGCCTAGTTTTTCTGCTATTTCAGTTGAGGATCTTAAATCGAGGAACATGAATATTCGTTCTTCTCTTTTAGGGTGAAAATACTTACCAAGCAGGAATGCGCGAAAAACCCCTGGTCCGTATTTGTCATTCACCAGAAAGTAGATTAAGGTGCCAATAACTACCATAAGCCAGAACAAATAATTTTGCAATTGCATTAATTTAAAAAAGTCGGAGAATATGCTTTCCCAAACTTTGGCAGAGAATGCCGGTAAATTGAACTGATTGCTATAAGTATATACCCCAACCGATAGGTGCACAGTATAATAGATAACACTATACGAAACAATAATGCTTAAAATAGTCCAACCATAAGGCTCTGTTCTGAGCCATTTTTCCCAAATAAAAACAGTTAATGAGCCACCCAATAAACCAGCTAAAACACCTGTAAGTACACTCCCTTTAAAAGCAATCATCGGGTCAATATTCGTTACATCCAGGTTTAGTGAAGTAATGGCAGCATAAATGGTAAGAAACTGAAAAATGGCAATAAAAGTCCAGGCGATAGTAATCCCAAATACTTTTAACAATTGTGCTTTTAGTTTCGAATATTTTTTAAGGTGCGACAGGTTCATAATTAAATGATTAAAAACTGTTCTGTTTCCAGAATCTAAGTTAGTTAATAATACTCACTCTTGACCTGCAATAACGACACAACAAAATATTTTTTCTTGATTTTCTGGGATAATACTCAAACAACAATCTTTTGTTTGCAAGCTTCTATTCACATTGAATATGCCAATTACAAGAAAGCATTTTATTAACAGTAGAGTTTTTTAAACTGCGTAAAATGTCATGTTATTTGTGACTAAAATCTGCATTAAAAATCCTTTTACTATTGCTTATTAGATGTGTTGTTTATGCTTATTATAGTTCAGGTTTTAGACTGATATACATGTATTTTATAAAATGTAATATTCTTATTTATAATCAGTTCAAAATATTAAACTTAAGCTGTAAAGTTTGACTTTAATATTGATTCATGTTAAATTAACATCGTTTTACACCTAGCAATAATCTGACACTAATAAACTATGAAAAAATTTTACTTAATTGCCTTATTAATCTGTATTTGTAGCAATTTATATGCTCAAACTACATTTGAGAAAGTTCTTTATCATCCTAATGAAGAATGGGAACAAGCAAATGACATTTGTATTACATCATCGGGTGAAATATTGGTTCTCACTTCTATTGAAAGCGGTACGTCATTATACAAACTGAATGAAAAAGGAGATACTCTTTGGCGCAAAGTTTTGCAACACCCTGAAGGAAAAATATTAGGAAAAAGAATTTGTACGGGTGCAGATAACGGATACATTATTGGAGGAGATTTAAAGTATGGTGACTATTACCATATTTACCTTCAAAAAATTGATGATAATGGGAATCAGTTGTGGGAAAAAAGAATTGGTGATAGCAACAGCTACAATTATTGCAACGATCTGATTTCTATTTCAGGAGAAGGTTATGCCATCGCTGGTCAAATGTCTACTCCACTTACTCGTCCTGCCCTTTTAAAAGTAGACCTTAATGGTGATTTGATTTGGGCAAACAATTCAATCACCTTAGATGGAATTTCCGACCCGAACAGTTTTACTCCGAGGGCAGTTGTTAAAACTCCAGAGGGATATGTTATTGGTGGAGAGTATTACAAGGATGCGGCTGCGAATACAGCGATAGCAAAATTGGATGATTCTGGAAATCTACTTCAGAATACTCAGACCCTTAGTATTGAAAATGAGTTTTTAAGGAGTTTACATTATTGTAGTGATGGTTCTTACGCATTTGCAGGACGATTTGAATATGATGACAATGGATCACTAAGATCAAACTTGTGGTTCGGCAAATACGATTCCAATTTAAATATCCTGTGGAACAAGAATACTTACACTCCTAACAATCTGGCCGGGGAAGATATTGTGGAAGATGCAGAAGCTAATTTATTAATTGCCGGAAACATTGATAAAGCGGAATATAGCACAGATCCATACTTAATTAAAGTAAACTCTGAGGGAACTATGCTTTGGGAAAAGTTTTTTGGTTCAAATCTGGGAGGTCAATTGCAGCGTATTAAATTAAATGGAGATTTTATATACGGATCAGGTTACCATTGGGGAAATGCAGCCTGGGGAATTGATGGTAATAATAACAGAGCCTATGTTCTCAAAACAGATGCGAATGGTGATGTAAATCATTTACGAATTATAAATGCAAGTAATAACATCTGCGAAGGTGAAGAAAGAGAAATTAAGGTGTATGATTTTATGCAGTCATACGAATGGGATACCAAATTAGATGTTGATAAATCAAGATACGGAATCATAGTAGATAAGAAAGGAAAATATTCTGTTTCAGCTGTCGATAAAAATGGAAACAAGCGCTTTTCTGATACCTTAACAATCTATACAGGTGCAATTCCTGAAATTGTTTTTACAGAAGAATCAAAATTTTGCGGAGATGGGGATAAAATTTTAAGCACCGAAAAAGAATATGACTCTTATGAGTGGTTCTTTAATGATTTGGGGGAAACCCTTACCAGTATAGGTAATGAAAAAAATCAATTGGTCGATAAATCGGGTAAATACAGGGTTCAGGTAAAAGATGAAAATGGTTGTCTTAACCAGCTTAATATTGATGATGACAATTACACAATTGCATATGAATCGGCAGAACTGAAAGCATTTGTTGCCGATAGCACCAATATTTCCAGGTCTGATTTAAGCGATGGTTCTGCTACTATTGGTGTTAAAGGAGGAAATCCACCCTATTCTTATTTGTGGGAAGAGTCAGGTTCTATATCAAACACCGCCAATAATTTGAAAGCTGATCATTTTTACCATGTAACGGTTTTTGATGATAAAGGCTGTCAAACAAGAGTCTCTTTTGTGTTGAAGGTAATACCAGTGGTTGAGAATAGCCTTTGTAACTTTTCAAAAGTGGGAGATGGTTTGCAGTTAAACGATACTTATATTAATGCCATAGAAAGAGATTCTGAAGGAAAGTTGTGGTTTGCAAACAGGTTGGAAATTGGCAAGTATGATGGTTCAGATTGGGACATTATTGAAACGACTAATGAATTTGAATGTGTGCACGTCGATAAAAATAAAAATATATGGGCTGGTACCGACTTTAATGGCCTTGGATTACACAAGTATGATGGAAACAGTTGGACTACTTTTAATAAAGAAGATGGATTAGCAGGTATGGATGTGAGAGATATTGAGGAAGATCAATATGGGAATTTGTGGTTTGCAACAAGCGAAGGACTCTCTCGATATAATGGAACAGAATTCGTCAATTTTGCTTATTCCGATGGTTTACTTGATGCAAACATCTATTCCTTAAAAATTGATAATAAAGATCAGTTATGGATAGGTTCCAATGATGGTGTCACCAGATTTAAAATACTCAATGATAACAAAATAGATTCTTGCGCTACTTTTATTGTGAGTTCGGAAGGGAAAAGTATAGGAGGAATTAAAAACCTGGAAGAAGACAAAGATGGAAACATTTGGGCAAGTAGCGACTGGGTAGAAGAAGGGGAATCTGGATTACTTAAATTTCAGGCAGGTGAATTTATTCGAATCAATCCAAACCTAAATAATACACTTACATGGATTTATGATATTTATGCAGATGCCAATGGAGGAGTGTGGATTGCTACGGATAATGGTGTAGGATACCTAAGCAATGATGCTTGGTACCAATATTCAAGTGAAAACGGATTGTTATCTGATAAAGTATCAGCCATAGGAGAAGATCTGTTTGGAAACATTTGGCTTGGTTTTAACCCTGGAGAAGGATTAAGTAAGTTTAAAGATGGAAATTGGGTAACCTATAATACCCAAAGTGAACTGCTGAACAGTGGAGTAAATAACTCTACTTTAGATAAGGACAAAAACCTATGGGTAAGTGTAGATTATGGGTCAAATAATTTACAAAAGTTTGACGGAACCGGATGGTTTAAGTTTTCGGAAGAAGATGGCTTTACTGGTTTTATCTACGAGCTTGCAAGTGATTCAAAAGGTAATGTTTGGATTGCTACGGATATCGGATTGTACAAATATACCGATAATCAGTTTGAGAAACTAAGCACCGAAGATGGCTTGAAAGCCAATAAGGTGATGGGTGTAACTGTTGATAAAAATGACGATGTTTGGTTGCGTTTCGATGGTCAGTATGGAATCAGTAAATATTCAAACAATCAGTTCGTTTCATACACACAAAATGAAGGTTTATTAGACAATACAGTAAATGATATTCAAGCCGATTCGCTTGGAAATATGTGGGTTTTTTATAGCGGTAGAAAGTTTAATAAATACGATGGTAATGCATTTAGCGAGGTTGAAGTACCACTAACACCGGCAGGGAATACAATGCTTACGGAAAGAGCTTTTGTTGATTCTCAAAATCGGGTTTGGGTGGCTTTTGAACAACATGTGGCAGTTTTTGAAAATGATAGCTGGACATTTTACGATGGTGATGATCATGGAGTGAGTAGTGAATATTATCCTTCTATATTTGGAGAAGATGCAGCAAAAAATGTGATTCTTGCTTATTATAAAGATCTTGATCAAGGAGAAACAGAAGCAAAACTGGTACAATATTCTGGCGAGTCATGGGTTGATATTGAGCCTAACAATGCTTTACCAGGATCAACAGTTTACTGCATTCAGGATGATTTTAAAGGCAACCTGTGGTATGGAACTGCATCAGGACTCCTAAAATATACCAAGTGTACCAACGAAGAGGTATTAATTTCTGTAAACAATGGTTCATGTTCAGGCGATGGTAATCGTTCTCTAATTATCACTCCAACAGGAGGAAATCATCCATATCAGTATTCTATTGACAATGGAAAAACATTCCAGACCGATAGTATTTTTGCAGATCTTCAGGCCGATACTTACCACTTGTTGGTGAAAAACAAGAATGGTGAATTGGTAACAGACAGACAGTTAACAATTACAGAGCCGCTTCCTTTGATTGTAAATGTTGAAGGTTTTAATGTTACATGTACAGGCAGAACTGATGGTGCTGCCATTTGTAAGCCAACAGGTGGTTTATCTCCATACACCTACCTTTGGGACGATTCAAATGCCAGTACAACAAGCAGGATAGAAAACCTGGAAGAAGGAGTAGAATATACGGTTACTGTTACCGATGCCAATGGCTGTTCAGAAATAGCAACAATTAGTGTTGGGCATGATCCGCTCTTAAAATTTACCGACAAGAAAGATGTCTCCTGCTATGGCCTTACCGATGGTATGGCAGTAATTACCCCAATTGGAGGAAAAGCTCCTTTTACATACCAATGGGATGATGTAAACAACACAAGTGATTCAATTGTGAATTCCTTAGGAGGTGGAAAATTTCATTTTGTGACAGTTACCGATGCGAATAATTGTGTATCGATTGACAGTATTAAGCTCAATCAGCCAGAACCAATCTTGGTTGAAGTGAAAAGTTTTAACAGCTGTGGTGAAGAAAACTCAGGAGGTATTGAAGCAATTGTTTCAGGAGGAACACTTCCATACGAATACCTATGGAATGATACCAACAATTCAACCACTAAGGATTTATACGATCTTAGCGCCGGAAGTTATACTCTTACCGTTAAAGACCATAATTCATGTGAGACTACAGAAACAGCTAATATTGAGCAGTTAGAGAAAGTTGAGGATGTAAATATCATTTCCAATAAAGGCGAATATTTCTGTCCGAATACAACAGAGCTAAGTGCCAATGGAGATTTTTCTTCCTACAAATGGTCAACAGGCTCGACCGATAAATTAATTGCACCACCTGGCGAAGGAAAATACTGGTTAAGAGTATACAATGATGAAGGTTGTTCTGATATTGACACCATTTCGATTGCAGTATTAAATACCTATCAGGAACAGAATCTGTGCATTGTTTCTGTGAATTCCGACAATAAAAATGAGATAGTTTGGGCAAGACGGGATGGATATGGAATCGATTCATACAATATCTATAAGGAATCAAATACTTCCTCACAATATGAACTGGTGTCAAATATGCCTTTCGATCAGGAGAGCCTTTATATAGATGAGGACTCGGATCCAGCTGCCCGTTCACATACCTATGCAATTTCTATTGTTGATGTTTGTGGAGTTGAATCTGAAATGAGTGAAGAACATCGTACCATGCTACTTCAGGCCAGTTATGGTGTTAATGGAGCAATTAATCTGGCTTGGAATAAATATCTGGGGCTCGACTTTGATACCTACCATATTTACAGGGGAACATCACTTGACGACCTTCAATTGTTAACTTCGATTTCTAATTCAGAATCAAAATACATTGACAATTCAGCTCCGGGCGAAGAAGAATTTCTATACTATGTTCTTCAGATAGAAGCACCAGATGTTTGTGATCCTGCTACTATAAAATCAAGTATCTATTCTTATGCAGTATCAAGCTCTAATGTAGTAGATGCAGGAAATAAAACTACAGGTATCGTAGAAAGAAAAGGGAAAGTAGAGAAATTAACAGTTTATCCTAACCCGATGACCGACAGGTGTTACGCTCAATTTGAGAACCAGGCTTTCAAGGAATATACTCTTCGGATACTTGATGCAAGAGGTAGCGTAGTTTACCAAAGAAAAGGAATAAAGTCGGACCAGGTTGAGATACCAAGAGGCAACTTAAGCTCCGGTACATATATTATAGAACTAAGAGGAGATAAAATTTACAGGGGTAGATTAATTGTACGATAAATTACCAGAATAAAAGATCGGGCCTTTAGGTTCGGTCTTTTTTTCAATTAATTAGCATCGATTAAACAGTATTGCAAGCAATTTTTATATTTTTGTAGTTCGATTTTGCAAAAAGTGATTTTTTAATGCAATATCTTTCAGAAATAGAATGATTTAACTAAGTCATTCTCAATTAATTTTGAGAATGACTTGCAGCTTGAGGCTTGAAGCTAGTAGCTGTATTCATCTCATTAAGTATTAATTAAAATGGAACAGAAAAGAATTAAGATCAAAGATCTGTTGACTTCTGCAGAAGTAGGCAGTACGGTGAATGTGAAAGGATGGGTAAGAACAAAGCGCGGAAACAAGCAAATTAATTTCGTGGCTCTAAATGATGGTTCTACTATTCAAAATCTTCAGGTAGTTGTTGATGTTCCTAATTTTAATGAGGACTTGCTTAAAAAGATCACAACAGGCGCAGCCATTTCGGTTAATGGAGAAATTATTGAATCGCAAGGTAGTGGTCAATCGGTTGAGATTGCTGCTAAAAATATAGAGGTTTTAGGTGTTGCCGATCCTGAAAAGTATCCACTTCAACCTAAAAAACACTCTTTGGAGTTCTTAAGAGAAAAGGCTCATTTGCGTTTCCGTACCAATACATTTAGCGCAGTATTCCGTATTCGTCATGCCATGGCGTATGCAGTACACGAGTTCTTCAACAAAAAAGGATTCTACTACATGCACACACCATTAATTACCGGTTCGGATGCCGAAGGTGCTGGTGAAATGTTCAGAGTATCAACCCTTGATCCTAAAAACCCACCTTTAAACGAGGATGGAACAATCAACTATAAAGAAGATTTCTTTGGAAAAGAAACCAATCTTACTGTATCAGGACAGCTGGAAGGTGAATTGGGAGCTATGGCTTTGGGTGAAATTTACACTTTTGGCCCTACTTTCCGTGCCGAAAATTCCAATACAACTCGTCACCTGGCAGAGTTCTGGATGATTGAACCTGAAATGGCATTCTATGATATCAAAGATAACATGGATTTGGCTGAAGAATTCCTGAAATACATGATCAAATATGCTTTGGACAACTGTATGGAAGATCTTCAGTTCCTGAGCAAGCGCTTACAGGAAGAAGAAAAAGGCTTGAAGGCAGAAGATCGCCAGATGGAGCTAATCGAGAAATTGAACTTTGTATTGGAGAACGATTTTGTACGTTTAACTTATACAGAGGCAATTGATATACTTCGTAACTCTAAGCCAAATAAGAAGAAGAAATTCCAATACCTGATTGAAGGGTGGGGAGCCGACTTGCAATCGGAGCATGAAAGATATTTGGTAGAGAAGAAATTCAAGAAACCAGTTATCCTGATCGATTATCCTAAGGATATCAAAGCATTCTACATGAAGCAGAACGACGATGGAAAAACAGTTGCTGCAATGGATATTTTATTCCCGGGAATCGGCGAAATCGTAGGAGGTTCTCAGCGTGAGGAAGATTTAGACAAGCTGATGAACAGAATGAAGGAAATGGATATTCCTGCAGAAGAAATGGATTGGTATTTAGATACACGTCGTTTCGGATCTGCAACTCATGCAGGTTTCGGTCTTGGATTCGAAAGAATGATGTTGTTTGTTACCGGAATGGGTAATATCCGCGACGTAATTCCTTTCCCAAGAACTCCAAAAAATGCAGAATTCTAGAAAAGAAATAAGGTCATAAATAGAACCGCATTACTACCGTGATGCGGTTTTTTTATACCCTTTTCCGAAGAATATCCACGACTGATCATTGATAGTTTACACTTGCCACTGGCTACCAATTTCCTTTAATCATTTTTAACTTTTTCGTTTTGGCTCGATATTTGTAAGTTCAGCGCAGATTATGTACCTTGCTTCGACTAAACCAGAACACAATTTTTTATGCTAAAGCAAAGTTTACAGCAAAAATTACTTCAAAAATTATCGCCCCAGCAAATACAGGTGATAAAATTGTTGGAGCTTCCAACTTTGCAGCTTGAGGAGAGAATTAAAAAAGAACTGGAAGAAAATCCGGTTCTCGAAGAAGGCGAGAAAATAGAGGAGTTTCAAGACTCGGCCCAAACAGAAGATAACAACGAGCGCGATACCGATAAAGAAGAATTTACCCTAGAGGATTACATGAACGACGAGGACATCCCGTCCTATAAATTATCTGCTCAGAACTATTCAAAAGACGATAAACATGAAGAAATTCCTTTCTCGGGAGGAACAACCTTTCATGAACTGCTAATTTCTCAGCTTGGATTACGAATATTAGAACCCGAAAAAGCTGCTTTAACCGAATACCTAATTGGCAACATCGACGAAGATGGTTACCTGAGAAGAGATATCGACAATATTGTTGATGATCTGGCTTTTTCAACCGGAATTGAAACCTCTTTCGAAGAATTGGTTGAACTGCTTCGTGTGATTCAGGATTTCGATCCGGCAGGAGTTGGCGCCCGCGATTTGCAGGAATGTTTGTTATTACAGATATCACGAAAGGGCAAACACAACCCGGATGTTAAATTGGCACATTTAATTCTAAAGAAACATTTCGAGGAGTTTACAAAGAAACACTACGATAAAATTCAGAAAAGAGTAGGCGCAAGCGATGAAGATTTTAAATGTGCCATCGATGAAATTCTGAAACTAAATCCTAAACCAGGAAGTGCATTTAACAATCCGATGGTGAAAGCTTCGCCAACCATTATTCCTGATTTTATTCTGGAAGAAGAAGATGGAGATTTACGATTAAGCCTGAATGCACGTAATGTTCCTGAATTGCATGTGAGTCGTACCTATTCTGAAATGATTCAGGATTATGCAGGCAACAAGAAAAATCAGACCAAGGAGCAGAAAGATGCTGTAATGTTTGTGAAACAAAAGCTCGACTCTGCAAAATGGTTTATCGATGCCATAAAGCAACGACAGAACACTTTGTTGATTACCATGAATGCCATTATCGAGTTTCAGCGCGAATATTTTATGGAAGGCGACGAGAAAAAACTAAAACCGATGATTCTGAAAGATATTGCAGACATCACGGGATTGGATATCTCAACCATTTCTCGTGTATCCAACTCAAAATACATTCAAACACATTTTGGTATTTTTTCCTTAAAATATTTCTTCTCGGAAGGTTTGCAAACCGATAGCGGCGAGGAGGTTTCAACACGTGAGATTAAAAAGATTCTTCAGGAGTGTGTTGATAACGAGGACAAGAAAAAACCATTAACCGACGATAAGCTGGCGGCAATTTTAAAAGAGAAATCCTATAAAATTGCCAGGCGAACAGTTGCCAAGTATCGCGAGCAATTGAATATTCCGGTTGCCCGCTTAAGAAAGGAATTGTAAAAAAGAATAAATTAGATACTGAATTGGTGCAAAGACAATTATCTTTGCACCTTTCTTTTGTTAAAGTACGGGCTTATTAAAAGCTGATAAATAAACCAATAGATTATGAATCTTTCAAGAATAATTTCGGGAATAGCACACCCAATGTTGATGCCTTTGTATTCAATTTTTGTGATATTTCATTCAGGCACTTTTCTCGATTTTACACCTCCACAGCTGATTCGTGTGATCTATTTAATTGTTGGAATATCAACCATCCTTTTGCCAATAAGTATCCTTCCATTGCTAAAAGCGCAAAAGTTTGTTTCCGATTATGGCTTAACAGAACGAAGAGAGAGAATGGTTCCCCTTGCATTAACACTTATTTTTTACGCTTTGGGTTTCTATTTGCTAATGAAATTCCCAATTACCAGGATTATTGCTCACCTGCAATTGGCTGCAATCATTTCTATTGGCATGATTGCTTTAATCTCTACGAAATGGAAAATTAGCATTCACATGGCCGGTATTGGTGGATTCATTGGAATGGTGATTAGTTTTACCATCCTCTATGCCGGATCGATGCGCATGTATTTTATGGCTGGAATTCTGTTGGCAGGACTTCTTGCTTACTCCCGCTTAAAATTAAACCTGCATACTCCTTTGCAGGTGTATGCAGGTTTTATATTAGGTTTTGTTGTTATTTTCTCTACTGTAATGCTTCTTCAGCTTTATTGACGCAACAACCACAAATCTGGTTTTTTATTGAGTTTTCTCAATCGTTTTAGCTCTTTTATAGCAGATTCTTTGTTGTTAAACGATTGAAGAATTACCCTGAATTTACCATTCTTCTCCAAAACAATAGCAGGATATCCTTTTTGGTACAACCTGTTTTTAAATGCATCGGCCTGTTTTTGGTAATTGTAGCTTGCTGCAACAATATGGTAATCGAAAATTTCCCTGTTTTTGGCAATTTCGGCACTGCTCAATTTTGGTTCTGGTTTTTCAGGCGGTGGCGTTAATTCCGGTACCTGTCTTTTTGCCGTTTGTTCAACAACATTGTCCTTACTAACAGTAGTTAGCTTTTTTTCATCTTTGCACGATAGCATAAGAAGAAAAAGAGGAATGAGTAAATAGCTTAATCTTGCCATGTCCTAAAAATTATCGTTTGATATATAGCCAGGTGTCTTTGTGTTCTTCCGTTGCACGCACCGATGCAAGTTCCTGGAATGCTAGTTTTCTATCAGCGAAAGCTTTGTATGAAACGCGGTAAAAACCATTATTGGCATCATGAACATTTGCTACATAACCTTCACTTTTTAATTTGGATTGAAGATTTTCAGCATTTGCTTTCTCCTGGAAACTTGCAACAATCAGGAAATATTTGTTGGGAAGCTTTTCAACCACAGGTTCCAACTTCTTTTTTTCAACAGGTTTTGGTTTCGGCTTTTTTACTTCCTGCTTTTTGGCCACTTTTTGGGTGGTTTCTTTTTTCACGGGTTCTTTCGCCTCTTCCTTACAAGAACTTAAGCCAATTCCACAAATTAGAACAGACAATAATAGAATTTTAGATAGGTAGTTCATATTGTTTGCATTAATATAATATTAACAAATTTACAATTTTATTACTGATTTGAAGAATACTTTGTTTATTTGTTATCGTGATTTAAAATTCAATATTTGTACTACGATAGCAATCATTATCAGATATTCCTATTCGAATCAATATAGATTAAGAATTACACAATGTAAAGTGCTGTTGTACTAATCAGAAAAATACAAAAAACTTGTTTGAAAGGACAGACTTCTTCTAAATAATATGTTTTTTTTTGATTACATGTAGAAGAAATTCACTAAACACAGAGAAATTAACATCAAATCAAATTAATAAGAGATTCTTATGGAAACGAAGAAAACAATTGCCCTGGTTGCACACAACGAGAAAAAGAGTGTAATGCTTGCATGGGTAAAAAGACACCTGGATGAGTTGAAAAAGCACAGATTAATAGGTACTACTAATACTTCTGAAATCTTAAATTCGGTATTGGATCTTGAAGTTGAGCCATTTGGACATGGACCCAATGGTGGTGACATACTTTTGGCCGCTCAAATACTCGAAGGAAAGGTTCATGAAGTCATATTTCTAATTGATGCTGAAACACCTCATGGGCACGAACACGACATTCAAACGTTAATTAGAACCTGCGTAATTAACAATGTACCAATGGCTTTAAACGTTGCTACAGCCGATTATTTAGTTAAGCTTAATAAGACTGAGGAAACAAAAAGTTAACACAGAGTTAACACAAACGTAATAAAAACGAAACATTTTAGTCTCCATGTGTTCGTATGTTTGCGATGAATTTACGAACTTAATAACATGGAGAACTTTTATTTACTAATTGTGGTCGTGCTATTTGCATTGGCCATAAGCGATCTTATCGTTGGCGTGAGTAACGACGCCGTGAATTTCCTAAACTCTGCATTCGGTTCTAAGGCTGCCCCACGTTGGGCTATCATGATTATTGCCAGCCTTGGGATTTTGGTAGGAGCAACTTTCTCGAGTGGTATGATGGAGGTAGCCCGTAAAGGGATTTTCCACCCAGACCAATTCTACTTTGCAGAAATCATGATCATTTTTATCGCGGTAATGCTAACAGATATTATTCTGTTGGACTTTTACAACACCGTAGGTCTTCCAACATCAACTACAGTATCGATTGTATTTGAGTTGCTTGGAGCTGCTGTTGCTGTTGCCGTTGTTAAAATTATGAATTCTGCCGATCAAAGTTTGCTCGATTTAGGAACTTACATTAACTCGGCCAAAGCACTGGCAATTATTACCGGTATTTTGTTGAGTGTTGTTATCGCCTTCTTATCGGGTTCATTGGTTCAATGGATTACACGATTAATTTTCACGTACAAGTACGAGAAAACATTCAAGTATTTTGGTGCCATTTTCGGAGGTATTGCAATTACTGCAATTACTTATTTTATCCTGATTAAAGGTGCTAAAGGATCCTCTTTTATTACCAAAGAAACTTTGACTTGGATCAAATCCAACACTTTAACAATTATTGCTGTTTCATTTGTTGGATGGACGATCTTGTTACAAGCTTTAGTTTGGTTTGTTCGTTTAAATATCCTTAAGGTGATTGTATTGGTTGGTACATTTGCTTTGGCTATGGCCTTTGCGGGTAACGACCTTGTAAACTTTATTGGTGTGCCATTGGCTGGTTTCAAATCATTCCAGGCATTTGCTGCTAATCCGGGTACCGATCCTTACGGAATGACAATGGGTATTTTGAGTCAGAAAGTACAAACAGAGACTTACCTGTTGGTGATTGCTGGTATTGTGATGACCGTTACACTTTGGTTATCTAAAAAAGCAAGAACTGTTACCGAAACAGAGATTGGCCTAAGTAGCCAAAATGAGGGAGACGAGAAATTTGGATCATCCTTCTTTGCACGTTTATTAGTTCGTCGTTCATTATCTGCGAACAGTAACTTTAAGCGCATGATGCCTGCAACAGTTCAGCAAGGTATTGCCAACCGATTTAGCAAACCAGAAGAAGTAGTAATTCCTGGAGTTGATCCTAAAGACAGACCTGCTTTCGATATGATTCGTGCATCGGTTAACCTTACTGTAGCCAGTATTTTGATTTCTATTGGTACTTCACTTAAGTTGCCATTATCTACTACCTATGTAACTTTTATGGTAGCAATGGGTACTTCGTTGGCTGATAGAGCATGGGGTAGAGATTCTGCCGTATATCGTATTACTGGTGTACTTACCGTAATTGGTGGATGGTTCTTTACTGCATTTAGTGCGTTTACAGCGGCATTTATCTTCGCTAACCTGATTAACTGGTTAGGTGGTTTTGCAATTTTCGGATTGTTAGCCCTTGCAGTTATCTTCGTGGTGCGTTCTCACGTTTTCCACAAGAGAAAATCTAAAGCAAAAGAGGAAACCGTTACCGAAGATGATGATACTATTATTATAAAAGGTGGAATTTTTGAACAGCTGACTTTTGCCGTTTCAGGTATTACGGTTAAGATTCCAAACCTATATGGTAAAATTATAAATGGCCTGGCTTTCGAAGAACGTGCCAAATTGAAAGAATGCAACAAAAAAGCGCGTAAATTAGATAAGGAAGCTAAACTGATGAAAGATCAGGTTCCTGCGATGATGAAGAAATTGACAGAAGATAGCATCGCAACCGGTCCATTCTATGTACAGTTAATTGATTACTTGCGTGAGATTGCTCACTCAATGAGTTTCATTGCTGGTCCGGCTTTCGATTACGTTGATAACAATCACAAGACTTTGATCAAGGAGCAGGTGAACGAATTGAATATCATTCAAACCAAACTTGATGATTTCTTCAGAACCATTAACCGCTTATTGAAAGACAGCAATTATGAGAATGCTGAAATTGAGAAAGCCCTTGAAAAACAAAAAGACTTGTTGAAATCGCTTCGCAAGTTCAGAAAAGAGCAAATCAAGAGAATTAAGGCAGAAAAAGTAGGAACAAGAAATTCTGTTCTATATCTGGGTATCTTGAACGAAACCAAGAACCTTACGCTTCATGCCGGAAACTTATTGAAAGCTTCAAGAGACTTCTCAGGATTCAATGGAGAAGAAGTTGAATCTATGGAAGAAGAATCTATGGATGATTAGTCCAATACATTAATAATATAGAAAAGCCGGAATTATAAGTTCCGGCTTTTTTTATTTTTCAACTTTTCGACTTAAAACTCCTTCGGTCATAAAAGTTTTATTAAACTCCTTCTGATTGCTTTCAACATACTTCCGAAATTCACCTGTTGAGTTAAATTGTTTTTCGAAATGATCTTTTGCCAAATACAAAAGTTTGTATCGGTTTCCCGATATTGCTTTTAGCTTGTAGATCAGGAAACTGGATTTTTCATCTGTACCCAACATCTGTAGGTTATAATATATATCCTTCTTAATCTTACTTGGGAACATTCTAAAATTCAGGATCGACTCAAGGTAGTCTGTCGAATCGGCATATTCAATAATTTGAACCAGGTATTCCTGTCTATTAAAAGGGATAATTTCTATATGGCCCGATACTTCTTCTGTTTTCTTCTCTTCACTTAAAATCCATTTCCCAAGAAACTTATCATCCAATTCGGTATCTCCAGGATTTCCAAGAGGCACTTCCGATTCGTAGGTACTACAGGATGCCAAAGCGATTATCGAGAATAAGGCAACAAGTAAGTTTTTCATAATTTTAGGATTTAATGTCCAGAATTTCAAAAAGTTTTTCCATACCAACACTTGCCTTCTCTGTTATAAAAGTGATGTTTTTATTGGAATGAACAGCAGGTTGGTTGGGATCTATAATATAAACCGGGATGTTGTTTGGTGCATAATCGATAAGACCAGCTGCCGGATACACATTTAAGGAAGTACCTATTATTAAAAGAATATCGGCCTGCGAAACAATTTCTGCTGCCTCGGAAATGGCAGGAACACTTTCACCAAACCAAACAATGTGCGGACGAAGTGGAGAACCTTTTTCACAGGTATCTTCCAGTTTTAATTCCCATTTGTCTAATTCATAAACAAGATTCGAATCAACCGTGCTACGTGCTTTCTTTAATTCACCATGTAAATGCAGAATTTTTGAACTACCGGCTCTTTCATGCAAATCGTCTACATTTTGAGTTACGATATCCACATCGAAATATCCTTCCAAATCTTTAATTAAAATATGACCTTTATTGGGCGAGCATTCAAATAACTGCTTTCTTCTTTCGTTGTAAAACTGATGAACCAGATTAGGATTGTTGGCCCAGGCAGTTGGACTGGCCACTTCCATTACATCATATTCATTCCATAAACCTCCCATATCGCGAAAGGTTCTGATTCCACTTTCGGCACTCATGCCAGCACCGCTTAATACAACTAGCTTTTTCATCCTTATTATTTATTGGGTAATTCGTTTAAAATCTTTTGCCAAGAATCCATCAGTTTGCTTTTTGTTGATCATGTGATAATCGAAATAATAAAAATCAGAATCACTCGCTCCAACCAATATCTTAAAGCAACGGGCTTTAATTTTCCATTGTTCCGGACCAACCTTATGCAGAAAAACAACATTGTCCAATTTGTGTTCAATCGCTTCTTCCAAGTCTTCCTTACTCACAATTTTTACCTTACCGGGATATATCTTCCTAATTTTTGCCAGGCTGTTTACTTCCTTTTGTAATTCATCCATTAGCAAGTAAAGCGTTTTCCCTTGTAATAGGGCAGCATTCTTATTATAGTATTTCAGCATGTTTGCTGATATGATTTCCGGCTTTTCAATCACCAATTGCACATGTTTTTGCATAAAGCGAATAAAACAAGGTAGTTTATGTGCGTAAACATCTTCGTGTACATGCTTGTACGATAAAGGTACCGAACACAAATCGGGCATGTTGGCAATTCGCTTTTCTTTTCCACCCATCAGCAAACTCAAAAAATTATACCTGGCTTTGGTTTTATCCTTGTTAAAAGTCACCAGGGTATTCATGATAAAAGAATAGTTTGGGTCAAATCGTTTCTTTTCAAATTCGGCATTGGAAATAAACTCATACTCGGTAATGGTCCAGTTCTTTTTAATCACATTGCGAATTCTAAAGTTGTATTCACTCATGGGGTTGTCGTCAAGTACAACCAGGGTTTTGCTTTGTACAAAAGCCAGGTAATCGGCATGTGTTGGCAAATGTTCCTGCGATAAAAGTGGCATGCTTAGCAGGCAAATGAATATGGCACAAAGAAGTTTTTTCATCATAAGAATTAATTCAGTTTCAATTTACTCATTAATACAATCTGTCACAAAAATATGTGTTCCGATATCTGATAATAAAACTCTCAAAGGCAGATAAAATTATATTTTACGAAGAAGTGTTTTTAAATTTTTACATTCCTTGAATGTATATCAATCTTGTTTTCTATTTTTGTTCGTATGATTGATCAGGCTACGATATCAAGAATTTTTGATGCGGCAGAGATAACTGAAGTTGTTTCGGATTTTGTAACGCTTAAGAAACGTGGGGTAAACTATTTGGGTTTGTGTCCGTTTCACAACGAGAAAACACCTTCATTTACCGTGTCTCCTGCTAAGGGAATTTACAAGTGTTTTGGATGTGGAAAGGGTGGAAATTCCGTTAACTTTATCATGGAGCATGAGCATCTCGATTATGTTGGTGCCTTAAAATATCTTGCAAAAAAATACCATATCGAAGTTGTTGAGCAGGAATTGTCGCCCGAGCAGGTAAAGCAAAAGAACGATCGTGAAAGTATGATGATCGTAAATTCTTTCGCTCAAAAGACTTTTTCGCACAACTTACATCAACACCCGCAAGGAATGGCTGTTGGTATGAGCTATCTTCGGGAACGTGGTTTTCGTGACGATATCATTAAAAAATTCCAAATCGGCTTTTGTCTCGAAGAGTGGGAAGCATTTTCCAAACAGGCCATCGACAGTGGATACAAGAAAGAGTACCTGGTGAAAACAGGATTAAGTATCGATAAAGAAAGCAGGTTGATTGACCGGTTTAAAGGCAGGGTGATTTTTCCAATCCATGGAATAGCCGGCCGTGTTCTGGCCTTTGGTGGTCGTACTCTAAAGAACGATAAGAAAACCGCCAAATACCTAAACTCTCCCGAATCGGAAGTGTATCACAAGAGTCGAGTGCTTTATGGGATTTACCAGGCCAAAAAATCTATCGTTCAAAACGACAGGTGCTTTTTGGTGGAAGGTTATACCGATGTCATCTCTTTTCACCAGGCAGGAATCGAAAATGTGGTAGCATCTTCAGGTACAGCTTTAACACCCGATCAAATCAGGCTGATCAAACGATTCACCAATAATGTTACCATTATATACGATGGCGATCCCGCAGGGATAAAAGCGTCATTACGTGGAATCGATTTGGTTTTGGAGCAGGAGGTAAACGCTAAGGTTTTGTTGTTGCCAGAGGGAGAAGATCCTGATTCCTTCTCGAAAACTATGGGTGCAACCGAGCTTACCAATTATATAGACCAAAACGAGACCGATTTTATTGTATTCAAAACCAACCTCCTTTTAAACGATGCCAAGGATGATCCGGTTAAACGAGCCAATTTAATTATTGATATTGTACGTTCCATTGCCATTATCCCCGATGCTATTGTGCGTTCGGTATATGTGAAAGAGTGTAGTGGAATTCTAAATGTAGATGAAAGGGTTCTGTATACCGAAATCAATAAGATCATTCACAAGAGAAAAGAAGAAGCCTGGAAGCGCAATCAGCGACCTGATTTTGATGAGCCGGAACCAGCAAAAAAAATGGCTGAGAATTCAGGATTTTTAAGATCGGCGAATGAATGCGACCTTGAGGAACGAGCACTGGTGCGTTTTCTATTGAATTTTGGCACCGAAATTCTCTTTAATGATAAGGACGAAGAAGGAAATGAGCATCAAACTTTGGTGGGGCAGTTCATTATTTCAGAACTGCAAAGGGATGAGTTGGAATCGGTAAATCCATTGTATCAATTGGTATTCGATCAATATGGTTCACATATAGATGATGAAAATTTTAATGCGAAAACCTTTTTCCGCGATCATTCCAATGATAAAGTGAGTCAGCTTGCCGCTGATATCCTTAGTGAACCATACGAGGAAAGTAAAATATGGACCAAGAATGGAAGTTTTGTTGAAACCATATTGGAGAAATTAAAAGATTTGGTTCCTAAAATGGTAAATGAATATAAGGGCAAGAAAGTGCGCTTATTGATGAAAGAGGTACTGCAGGAAATGCAAAAAGCCCAGGAAACGGGTGATGCTGATCGTATGTTGGAACTGATGCAGCAAAAAATGGTACTCGATCAAATCAAAAATGCAATTTCGAAAGAGTTAGGAAATCGTACAATCTTATAGAATATCAATTCTCAAAAATCATATCTAATAGAATGAAAACAATATTTATCGAAGACAAAAAACAGATTGATGAGATAATTCGCTCATGTGATATCTGCGACCTTGGGGTTATTGATACTGAAAACAAACCTTATGTTGTACCAATGAATTTTGGTTACCACGATGATTATATCTATTTACATGGAGCAGATTTTGGTAAGCTGATCGATGCAATGAAAGCAAACCCGCAAGTTTGTATTACTTTCTGCACGCCAGTAGAACTTGCTGCTCAAGATGCTCATGTTGCATGTAGTTACCGAATGAAAGGAAAAAGTGTAGTGGCAAGAGGGAAAATTGAATTCATTACCGATTACGATAAGAAAGTTGATGCTTTAAATATTCTAATGGCACAATATACCGATAGAAAATTTACCTATAACTCACCCGCAGTTAAGAATGTTGAAGTTTACCGATTAAAACCAGAAGAGTTAAGCGCAAAAGAATTTGGTGCACCACATGGAAACAATTTCCCCTGGCAAATCGAAAGGGATAGAAAAAAATCGATGAAAGATTTATAATAGCAAAAGCCTTCTTAGCAAAGAGGGCTTTTTTCATATCTGAAACCCTAAGTTCAGGCTCAATTTAAAAAAGTTTAATTTTTTCTAAATTTCTAAATTTTTTCCATCGGGATATCAGAGTGTTAGGCATACGGTGGTAAAAAGATTGATTTTTTCATTTGGAAATAGGAATTATTATCAGTTATCTTTGCACCCGCTTTACAACGGTAAGGCGTTAGAGTAGTTCTGGAGAGAATGGCGGTTTATCCGCAAATAGGTTTTTAAAGGAATTACGATTTTGAAGTTTTTTAATTTTTTTCAAAAAAGTTTTGGATTTGTAAAAATAAAGTGTTTATCTTTGCAGCCGCTTTTGTAAGAGAGAAGATTCTTTGGAGCACTAGTATCCATGAGGCTTTCGAGGGGATCTAACTTGAAAAAAAAGTTTAAAAAACATTTGCAAGTTTAAATTAAAAGTATTTATCTTTGCAGCCGCTTCTCAAACGAGAGGAGTTAGTTAAAAGTTTTGAGAGTGAGATGTTGATTTAAAGAAATCGCATCGGGTAAAAAAAACTTCAAAAATATTTCAAAAAACATTTGGAATTAAAAACAAGTTTTATTTATCTTTGCACTCGCTTTTCCGCCTGATTTTTCAGGGGATTTAGAAGGAAAAACAGAACGATACGTTC
>NZ_RZNH01000176.1 GCF_013141825.1 Marinifilum caeruleilacunae | reverse complement strand
TAGTTAAAAAGTTTAATATTGATAATTATTCTATGGACAAAGTAAACAAAATAAGAGAAGAAGTAAGCGTTGAAAAATCAATAGAAGATGAGATAGTAGAAACATTAGTTAAGAATGCAGAAATGGTTGCAAAAGATGTAGTAAAAGAAAGAGATAGGTATAACGAATTCCATAAGAAGATAGATAAGTTACTTGTATCAAAGATTACTGGAATTCCTATAATGATAGTTTTACTATTAATAGTACTTTGGATTACAATAACTCTTGCAAACTATCCGTCAGAATTATTATCAAACATGTTTGGTAATATTGAGGTTTGGTTAAGAGGAATACTTGCAAATAGTTTTATACCTTCATGGATTAGTAGTGTTTTAATTGATGGTATATATGTTACTTTAGCTTGGGTAATATCTGTTA
>NZ_RZNH01000175.1 GCF_013141825.1 Marinifilum caeruleilacunae | reverse complement strand
AAGTAAGCGTTGAAAAATCAATAGAAGATGAGATAGTAGAAACATTAGTTAAGAATGCAGAAATGGTTGCAAAAGATGTAGTAAAAGAAAGAGATAGGTATAACGAATTCCATAAGAAGATAGATAAGTTACTTGTATCAAAGATTACTGGAATTCCTATAATGATAGTTTTACTATTAATAGTACTTTGGATTACAATAACTCTTGCAAACTATCCGTCAGAATTATTATCAAACATGTTTGGTAATATTGAGGTTTGGTTAAGAGGAATACTTGCAAATAGTTTTATACCTTCATGGATTAGTAGTGTTTTAATTGATGGTATATATGTTACTTTAGCTTGGGTAATATCTGTTAACACGGACACACACGGACAGCCACGGACGTCCTGCGTGTGCTGACGGACGTCCTGTGTGT
>NZ_RZNH01000174.1 GCF_013141825.1 Marinifilum caeruleilacunae | reverse complement strand
TATTCATGATTTACACCGAAGAATACAGCCTTTTATTCTTCGTCGGTTGAAGAAAGACGTAGAAAAATCACTTCCATCAAAGACAGAGCGTATTTTAAGAGTTGAATTGTCCGACGTACAGACTGAGTACTATAAAAATATTCTGACTAAAAACTACTCGGCCCTCACGGCCGGAGCTAAAGGGGGTCATTTCTCTTTACTGAATATTATGAACGAGTTGAAAAAGGCATCGAACCATCCATATCTCTTCGATAATGCTGAAGAGCGCGTCTTACAGAAATTTGGGGATGGTAAAATGACTAGGGAAAACGTACTAAGAGGTTTGATCATGTCTTCGGGTAAGATGGTTCTTTTAGACCAATTATTGACCAGATTGAAGAAAGATGGGCACCGCGTATTGATTTTTTCACAAATGGTCA
>NZ_RZNH01000035.1 GCF_013141825.1 Marinifilum caeruleilacunae | reverse complement strand
GTAGGTCATTTCCCCTTCTTCAACTTGACGTACAACTGACAATTTAAAGGATAAATTATAATTTCGTTGGGTACGCCTTGCTACAGTCTTTCTCAATATTTTCATAAATAAGTCGATTTACTGTCAACTTATTTCAGGACGGGACATACAATAAAATAAAAGGAGCATTGAAATCAATGCTCCTTTTTTTATTTCAAAAATTTGAAATTAGCCATTCAATTGTTCCAGCAAATTATCCTCATCCTCAAATTGAGTTCCCGAAAAATTTAGGGCAGTTTCGATAATGGCCAGGTGAGAATACGCTTGTGGAAAGTTTCCAAGCATTCTTTTTGTAGCAAAATCAATGTCTTCGGCAAACAATCCCAAATGATTGGAATAGCTCAGGAGTTTCTCAAATTTTTCCTTTGCTTCCTTTTTCTTACCAATTTTAAATAAACTGTTGATTAACCAAAAAGAACAAATTGTAAATGCTGATTTAGGTGTACCAAAATCATCCTGATTTTTATATCGATACATCAGTCCATCGTGTTCTAATTCTTTTTGTATGGTCAGCACTGTAGATTTAAACTTCTCATCACTGGCATCAATAAAACCATAAGGTTCCATTAGTAAAACCGATGCATCCATATCTTCTGATCCATAAAACTGGCTAAAAGCTTTCTTTTTCTCGTTCCAGGCTTTTTTGTAGATATCTTCCTTAACCGAATGTCTAAGCACTTTCCATTTTGCAACATAGTAATCTCGTTTTAAAAGATCTGCAATTTTAACTGCTCTATCAAAGGCCACCCAACACATTACCTTACTAAAAGTAAAGTGAAGACTTCTTCCCCTAATCTCCCAAATACCTCTATCTGGTTTTTTCCAGTTCTCTTCTACAACTTTTACTATGCTCCTAACAATAGTCCATAACTCCTCACTATGTTCCAGCGAAGTTTCGAACATTTCAAAATGCTGATGAATCAAGTCTAACAAAATACCATAA
The DNA here is from genome assembly GCF_013141825.1 of Marinifilum caeruleilacunae. GTDB lineage: Bacteria > Bacteroidota > Bacteroidia > Bacteroidales > Marinifilaceae > Marinifilum > Marinifilum caeruleilacunae. The sequence goes on along the minus strand of NZ_RZNH01000035.1, from coordinate 57,359 downwards.
ATATCATTTTGCTTCTGTTTGTATGCAGCATTACCAATTCTTACCGGCTTCGATCCTTCATATCCTGCCAAATGCTCCAGTTCATATTCCGACAACTTCTTCTCCCCATTGATCCCATACATGATCTGAATTTTCTCATTCTTCTCAGGAATAATATCCATGATAAATTTGAGATAACGCTTCGCAACATTATAATGCCCTAGTTGGGTAAGAATTTTCACAACCATTGAACCATCTCTGATCCAACAAAAGCGATAATCCCAATTGCGCACTTCTCCTATGGTTTCGGGCAATGAAGTAGTTAATGCCGCCAAAACTGCACCACTCTTTTGGTAACTCAAGAGTTTTAAGACCAGGGCGCTTCTTAATACTTCTTCTCCATACTTTGGCAGAACTTTTGATCGTTCGGCCCAATCTAACCAATACGTTTTGGTTCGTTGTAATTTCAAATATATTCTTTCCTGGGTTTGCTCCAATAGTTTCTGATTGTAACTCACCAAACAAAACTCCTCTTTTTCCAGAGTAATTCTTCTGCCTTCCACAATATCTGATGCCTCGAAGCTCGAGTACAGATAGAGAGAATCGTAATTGCCGGAAGTAGTATAGGATTTAATAAAACCATCTCTCGATATTTTACTCTTGGTCTCATTGCGGGCATAATCCAATTTTGGATCATACTTTAAACGAAAACTTGGCTTACCCGATATCAACCTAAAAAAGCGAATCACATCTGGTGGTGCATAATAATCCTTCTTATCGGTAAAATACCTGGGCATAAAATCCAACACTTCAAAACTACCATCACTACAATCAAAAATGGTTTTTAAAATATTTGTTGATTTTCGATACTCTTGCTTAATGGCAATTAAATTTTCAGGAATAATTTCAAAACTCCCACCTTTCTCCTTATCCAAAATCTTTGCAAATGCCGAAGATGAATCGAACTGCGGTAAACATACCCAATCCAAAGATCCACTTTCTGATATTAAAGCAGCACTACGGCAATTACCAATTACTCCATAATTTAAATTCTTCATAAAAAATCACTATTTTAGAGCTTAATCATAAAACATACTGTTGTTTCCAGAACGAAACCAACAGACTTACAACACACAAACACACCTATAATCAAACACTTAACACGTAATATTTGAATTATCAAAGTGATTTTTCAAATACAATCATGTTAAATTTTAATCAATTGTGTTAGAAACAGCTTGGAAATTATAGAAATTTCACGAGAATCATAGCATTTCTACCAAAATAAAAAACCACATTTTATGAATAGAATTCACATCGTTTCCAATCGACTTCCAGTAAGTATAAATGTAGAAAATGATCATATTGAACTTGTACCTAGTGTTGGTGGTTTAGCTACCGGAATGAGATCTGTATACAAAGAATATAATGGGAAATGGATCGGTTGGCCAGGCTTGCCAAGTGATGATTTGAATGAAGAATTACAATCAAATATCGATGAAAAACTAATCGAAGAAGATTGTGTATCAGTTCACCTGTCAAAAGAAGAAATCGATTTGTATTACGATGGATTCAGCAACAGAACCATTTGGCCACTGTTTCATTATTTTGCTCAATACATAGACTATAGCCCTGAACTTTGGGATGCATTTGTTAGCGTAAATCAGAAATTTGCCGACAAGGCTTTGGAAACACTTGAAGAAGGCGACACCATCTGGATTCATGACTACCAACTCTTATTGGTACCAGAAATGATTAAATCGCAAAAGCCAGGTGTTACGGTAGGCTTTTTTCTGCATATCCCTTTCCCGTCGTTCGAGGTATTTAGAATATTACCATGGCGAAAAGAATTAATTCAAGGAATGCTAGGCGCCGATTTAATTGGATTTCATACTTTCGATTATCAGCGACACTTCTTTAGTTGTGTACGTCGATTAATGGGTTACGAGATTTCTTTTAACGAAATACACATCGAAGACCGAATTGTAATCGTTGATTCGTTTCCGATGGGAATTGATTACGATAAATTTAGAGACGCAGCAATTCAGACTTTTCAGAAGCCACTGCAGGAAAAATCGAAACTTCATCGTGAACTGGAAAAATACTTCCTTGTTTCTCCCAACAGAAAATTAATACTTTCCATCGACAGACTGGATTACTCCAAAGGAATACCCAACCGTTTACAAGCATTTGCTAAGTTTTTGGAAGAGTATCCCGAATTTATTGGTAAAGTTACATTGATTATGTTGGCAGTTCCATCGAGAGGTACAGTAGAGCATTATATCAACTTAAAACGAGAAGTAGACGAATTAGTAGGTAATGTAAATGGTAGATTTGGAAGTATTAACTACACACCTGTTTGGTATTTCTACCGATCATTACCTTTTGAGAATCTGATTGAACTTTACAGTTCCTGTGATGTTGCTTTGGTTACACCGGTAAGGGACGGAATGAATTTGGTGGCAAAAGAGTATGTCGCTTCCCGTACCAACCGCACAGGAGTGATCATTTTGAGTGAAATGGCCGGAGTTTCAAAGGAAATGGGCGAAGCACTTATGATTAATCCAAACAATACGGGAGAGATTGCCCAAAGTATCTACCAGGCTTTAACCATGCCGCTTGAAGAACAAAGAGAACGAATGATTTACCTTCAAGATCGAATCAAGAGATACGATGTGTTCAAATGGTCGTCTGAATTTGTGAAATCGCTACGAAAAGTTGAAAAATTGCAAAGTTCAATTTATGCCAAAAAAGTGAATACTTCCATATTGGAAAAAATTAAAACAGAGTATGCCAATTCACAAAAACGATCCATATTTTTAGACTACGATGGCACCTTAACAGGATTTAAAAAGAATCCAAACGATGCAAAACCAGACGAGGAGCTTCATAAAATCCTGTATCAATTGGAAGAAGATCCTAAAAATGTAATTACAATTATTAGCGGTCGCGATAGAGAAAGTTTGGAGAATTGGTTCGATGGTCATAAAATCAACTTGATTGTAGAACACGGTGTTTGGATTAAGAAATACAACAAAGAGTGGAAAATGCTAGCCAATGCCAACGACACCTGGAAACCAAGTATTCGTCCAATACTTGAGACTTTTGTAGACAGAACACCAGGATCATTTATCGAAGAAAAAAACTATTCGCTGGTATGGCACTTTAGAAAATCGGAACCCGAGCAAGGTGAGCTACGTGCCAATGAATTAAAAGATGAGTTAACCACCATGATTGCCAATCACAACCTGGAAATCCTGGAAGGAAATAAAGTCATAGAAGTGAAGAGTGGTGGAATCAACAAAGGAATGGCTTCATTACAATTTCTTCAAAATCAAAATTTCGATTTTATTTTGGCTCTTGGCGATGATTGGACCGATGAATACATGTTTAGAGAACTACCCGATACGGCCATTACCATTAAGGTAGGATTAAAACATACAGCCGCCAGGTACAAAGTAGATTCTGTTTCAAAAGTACGCAGCCTGTTATCGAATCTTGAATAAAAGTTGAACTCAATATCAGAAAGGTGGCAATTTTGTCACCTTTTTTTCTGATCTTCAATATGATTTTAGAATCTGGATTTATTTTTCATCTAAAATTAGCATCGATAGAATGAAAATAACTATTTTCGCACGAACCAAGATTTTTCTAAAATGTTACACAAACAATTCGATTTTTTAATAATCGGAAGTGGACTTGCAGGATTGTATTCGGCCATTGAGGCCTCTAAATATGGATCTGTTGCGATTGTTACCAAATCGAAACTTGATGTAAGTAATTCTTATTACGCACAAGGTGGTATTGCAGCTGTTACCAGCGATACAGATTTCCCCGAATTGCATTTGGAAGACACAATTGTAGCCGGAAGAGGTTTGTGTGATTATACGCCCGTTGATATTCTTGTAAACGAGGGGCCGGAGCGAATCAAAGACCTTATCGAAATGGGAATGCAGTTCGATACCGAAAATGGTGAACTGGCGTTGGCATTGGAAGGTGGACACCATAGAAGAAGGGTTTTGCATGCTGGTGGCGATTCTACAGGCAAAAAATTGGTTCAGTTTCTCATCCAAAAAGTATTGGACTCCAACAAAATAGAAATATTCGAAAACCAGATGGTTTACCAACTACTTGTAGCAGATAAACATTGTTTTGGAGCCAAGAGTTTTAATATTACAAACCATAGGAATCTTTGTGTACAGGCAAAATCGACCATCTTAACTTTGGGAGGAGCCTCTGCTGTATATCAACGATCTACCAATCCGGAAACCACAGTTGGTGATGGAATAGCTCTTGCCTATCAGGCAGGTGCTCAAATTGCCGATATGGAATTCATTCAATTTCATCCAAGTTCGTTTTATACCGATAAAGGATATACATTCCTGATTAGTGAAGCTGTTCGAGGTGAAGGTGCTCATTTACTGAATTCCAATGGCGAACGCTTTATGCTGGAAATTCATGACTTGGCCGAACTTGCTCCGCGCGATATTGTTGCTCGATCCATTTTTAACGAAATGCAAAAGTACAATACCAATCATGTTATGCTTAGCTTAAAGCACTTAGATAGTGAGAAGTTAAGAAAACGATTCCCATCAATTTACGAAAAATGTAAAGAGTCCGGAGCCGATTTTCTAAGTGAAATTCCAATTGCTCCGGCAGCACATTATACAGTTGGTGGCATAAAAACCGATATCAACGGACAAACAAATATTTCAAACTTGTATGCCTGTGGTGAATTGGCATCAACTGGTGTTATGGGGGCAAACAGATTGGCTTCTAATTCTCTTTTAGAATGCCTTGTTTTCGGAAAACGAGCAATCGCTCACTCTTTAGGCGTTAAATCAGACCGAGAGAATTTCTCTTCGAATCGTCAAGAAATTGAAATAGACAATACTCTTTCGACAGTATTTTTAAACCTTTCGAATGATATAGCCGAAGCAATGAATAATAAAGTTGGAATTGTTAGGAGTGCCGATGGCTTAATGGAAGTATTGAATGTAATTGCTGAAACAGAAAAAAGTTTCCCTTTTAAGCGGAATGAATATTATAGCATTCGCATGAAGAACCTGCTAAGCGTTTGCTCATTGATGGCAAATGCAGCTTTGGCACGAAAAGAAAGTCGCGGAGGTCATTATCGGGAAGATTTTATCACAGAAAATGAAGACTTTCTTGCTCACTCTATACAAGAATTAAATAAAGAGCTTACTTTTGTGCCCATAGAAGTAAAATCAGAATAATATTATTTCAATCAGATGGAAGAATTAGGATTGAATATTCAAGAATTAGAATATATCATCGAACATGCTTTTCGTGAAGATATTGGTGATGGTGATATCACCACCAATAATTTAGTGCCTGAAAACTCGGTAGCAAAGGCAAGTATGACAGCCAAAGCAAATGGCGTAATTGCAGGTTTACCTGTAGCTGAAAGAGTGTTCAAAAAACTAGATCCAAATCTAAAATGGTCCCCTCTTGTGAAAGATGGTGATACTGTAATAAAAGGAGATGTAATTGTAGAAATACAAGGAAGTTTTAGAGCATTGCTTACTGGTGAAAGACTGGCTCTGAACCTGATGCAACGCATGTCGGGAATTGCCAGCGAAACAGCAAAATATGTTGCTGAAGTACAACATACTAATGTTCAGATTTTAGATACCAGAAAAACGGTTCCAGGCTTAAGAACCCTGGACAAATATGCCGTAAAAACAGGAGGTGGCACCAATCATCGAATTGGTTTGTACGATTTGGTGATGATTAAAGACAATCATATCAAAGTTGCCGGAGGAATCGCTCCAGCCGTTGAACAAATCAGAAAATCGATTCCAAAACACATTAAGGTTGAGGTAGAAACCACCAACATTAAAGAAGTTGAGCAAGCCTTACATGCTGGCGCAGATATCATTATGCTTGATAATATGAGCAACGAAGACATGGCATTGGCAGTAAAAATGGTTGATGGAAAAGCCAAAACTGAAGCTTCGGGTAATATGAACCTTGAAAGGTTGAAAGGCGTTGCAGAAACTGGAGTGGATTTTATATCAATAGGAGCACTTACCCACTCGGTAAAAGCGCTTGATATTAGCCAAAATATTATACTATAATTAAAATCGAAAGTAATTTCCTAAAATGGAAAATAAAGATATTATTAGACAGATTGAGGAGCTGAAGAAGGAAAAAAATGCCATTGTTCTTGCTCATTACTATACACATCCTGAAGTACAGGACATTGCAGATTATATAGGCGACTCCTTAGGATTGGCCAGAGAAGCTGGCAACACAACAGCCGATATTATTGTTTTTTGTGGTGTACATTTTATGGCAGAAACCGCTTCGGTTATTTCTCCACAAAAGAAAGTGCTTATCCCAGCCCAAAAATGTGGCTGCTCTCTTGCAGAAAGTATTACAGGAAAAGACATTCAAAACTGGAAAGAAAAAAATCCTGGTGGCTTGGTCGTTTCCTATGTGAATACAACCGCAGAAGTAAAGGCTGAAACAGATTATTGCTGTACATCTTCAAATGCAATTCAAGTAGTTGAGCACCTGGGTAAGGATAAAAAAATATTTTTTACACCAGATAAAAACCTTGGAGCATATATCGTTAAAAAAACTGGTATTGAAATGGATTTATGGGATGGCGATTGCTGTGTTCATGAAAGAATTGATAGCAATATGATCATCGAAATGGGAAATAAATACCCTGAAGCTGATATTCTTATTCATCCTGAAAGCAACTGCGCAAATGACGATGAGATTTTGAACATGCCAAATGCCTACTTCTACTCTACGGCAGGAATTATTAAGCATGCTGCAGAATCGGAGAAAAAACAGTTCATTATTGCTACCGAACTAGGAACCTTACACCAACTGGAAAAAGCAAATCCTGGAAAAGAGTTTATTCTTATTCACCCTAAAACAATTTGCGGATCGATGAAAAGAGTAAAACTACAAGGAGTTTTAGACGCTTTACTCGAAGAAAAATACGAAGTAAAAGTTCCTGAAGAAATTTCAAAAAAAGCCATTACATCCATACAAAGGATGCTCGAAATTGGCTAAAGCATACCAAAAACCTTTCAGATCAACTGGAAGGTTTTTTTTATATATCAATAGCTGATATTTTTAAAATCAGGGATTTATGACTCCAAAAAAATTGTATATTTATCGGTCGTTTAAAACCTACAACCAACCAAACTAGAAATAAACAATCTAAATAACTAAAAATCAAATAACCAAAACCATTTTATTGCGTACACCGATAATCTAACAGCTATTGTAAACCAACGACTTTTATTAAAAATGCAATTTCCCCTTAAACTTGTATTCCTATTTTGCTGCCTTATCCCCTACTATACTTTCGCACAAAGTGAAATAGATCAACTAAAAAAGCAGTTAACTACCGCATCCGAAAACGAAAAGACTGACGTTTTAATTGATATTGCCACAGCGTATAATACAGTCAATTTAGACAGTTCTTTTTTCTATGCCAAACAATCTTACGAACTTGCTAAGATTCAGAACAATAAAATTAGCTTAATTAATTCCAACCAAACCATAGCCAATAGCTACAGGGCATTAGGTGAATTCGAGAATGCATATAAGCATTTGTTAGAAGCAGAAGAGCTTGCTCTCGAAAAACAAGACTCTACAATTTTAGCATTACTCTATTATCGTTTTGGAACTTATTTTACAGATGTTAGCAAATATGATAATGCCATTGAATACTTTAACAAATCGATAAAATATTGTCAGGATATAGATAATCCAAGAATCATTGCAAGTTGCTTAAATGGTTTGGGTATTATTTATTGGGAACGTGGCGATTTGGAAATAGCTTTAAATCAATATTTGGAAGCTTACAAGATTGCGGAGGATCTAAACAATAAAAGCCTGCAAAAAACTTTAATGCTCAATATGGCCTTAATATATAGTGATGAGAAACAAAACGAAAAGGCTTTTAATACCTATGATAAAATACTATTACTCGCAATTGAAGACAACGATAAAAGCTCTCAAGCTGTAATTTACAACAATATGGCTGCCTTATATCAAACCGATAACAAACTGGGCAAAGCATTAGAATATTTTAAGAAAGCACTTACCATTTACACCGAAATTGGTGATGAGCCAGGTATAGCGCTGGCTATGAATAATATTGGTGAAAATTACTTTAAAACAGGCAATATTTCCGAAGCCATTTTTTATCTCGATAATTCATTGGTAATCAACAGAAGATTAAAACTTGAAACCGAGATCATTTATAACCTTGAAGCACTGGCAAAAGTATATCTGTTTTCAGGAAAACTGCAAAAGGTAGAAGGCTTAATTGATGAAGGAATTGAAATTTGCAGAAGACTGAAAATTAAAACAATGGAACGAAGTTTCCTGCAGTTGAAGTCTGAATATTATTATTCTTCGGGAAACTACAAAAAGGCATACAAGACCTATGAGTCATACAACCATTTAAAGGATAGCTTAATAAACGTAGTCCGATCTGATAAAATTGCTCATCTGCAAACTCAGTTTGAAACAGAGAAAAAAGAAAAAGAAAACGAAATTCTTAGAGTTAAAAACGAATTTACACAAGAAAAACTCGATAAGGAACGGGCTTTTACCAATTACCTGATTGTATTCTTTATCATTACAATGGCATTATTGATTTTGGTTTATTTTCTCTACAAATCGAAAGCAAAGATTAACCTGCGCATTAAAAAAATTAATGGCATGCTTGAAGAGTATAACCAAAAGCTCAAAATTACCAATGCCACTAAAGATCGATTCTTTTCCATCATTGCACATGATTTAAGATCGCCTTTTAATTCAATTCTTGGATTTTCGGAGTTGATTAAAGATGAAGTAAAAGAGGGAAAAGATCTTGAATTGATTGAAGAATACAATGCCAATATAAACGAATCATCTCACAACTTGTTTACACTTTTGGAGAACTTGTTACAATGGGCTAAAAGTCAGAGAGGCGAACTGGAATTCAACCCAGTACAATTCGACCTTTATCAATTGGTTCAATCTACACTGATTATTTTCAAACTTAAGGCTGCTGATAAATCGATTAAACTGAGTACCGATATCAAATCGGGTACCAAAGCTTATGGCGATATAAATATGGTGAGTACTATTTTAAGAAATTTGATTAGCAATGCTCTTAAGTTTACCGAAAGCAATGGTAAAATTGTAATATCGGCCGACATACAAGAAGAATTTGTATTTCTTAAGGTAAAAGATTCGGGCATTGGTATCAGCAAGGAAAACCAGGAAAAACTATTTAAACTCGACTGCAATTATACCACCGTAGGAACCGAGGATGAAACCGGCAGTGGACTAGGTCTGATACTCTGTAAAGAATTTGCCGAAAAAAATGGTGGCGATATCTGGGTAGAGAGTGAAGAAAACAAAGGCAGTGAGTTTATTCTGAGTCTGAAAACAGCATAAAATCTCAACACAATATCATAAAGCGATTCTATATTACAGGAATCGCTTTTTTAATTCTCCTGATCCATTAAATTTGCAATCCCAATTGAAAATAGAATGGAATTAGTCAGTATTTTTTTGATCGCCTTAGGTCTTTCGGTAGATTCTTTTGCTGCTTCGGTATGCAGCGGCTTGGCAATTAAGGATATAAAATTTTTGCAAGCTGTTAAAATCGCCTTTTTTCTTGCCCTATTCCAGGGAGGAATGCCCATTATTGGTTGGTTTGTAGGTTGGGAAATCCACGATCTGATTCAGGAATTCGACCATTGGATTGCCTTTCTGCTATTGGCAGGTTTAGGAAGTAAAATGATTTATGAAAGTCTGACAAACCACGAAGAGGAACAAAAATTCAATCCGCTAAAACTAAGTGTTCTTTTGGGAATATCTGTAGCAACAAGCATCGATGCCTTAGTAATTGGCTTTAGTATGGCCTTAATTGATGTGATTATTTGGTGGCCCGCAATAATTATTGGTATTGTAACCTTTATCGCATCAATGCTTGGTATGTTGCTAGGAAAAAAAATTGGTAGCAATGCCAGTAAAAAATTTGAAGTAATTGGCGGAGCTGTTTTAATTCTGATTGGTCTTAGAATTTTAATTGAGCATTTGTTTTTTCACTCCTAAAGATTCTCCGCCTCTTTTAATTGAACCATTAATAAACTAAGCGATTTTATTCCTTTGGTAATGGCTGGAGCCGATATGGTCGCACCCGATATGCTATCAATATCTTTTTCGAAAACCATTTGTTCGCCCTTGTATTTGCCCTCAAATTGTTTCAGCCAGTATTTGGCCATAATCTCGCCTCCATAGGATGAGCGATACACCAATATCACAACCTTTTTAATGATCATTTCTTCATCGAAAAGAACCAAATAATCAAAGAGGTCATTTTTTCCCTTAGAGCTTGCAAATGTGGCATATCCCAATAAGCTATCATTACTTTTCAGTTGATATACAGAAACCTTTTCGATATCAGGAAACTGGACAATTTGATCTGCACTCACTTCGCTTTTTGAAAAGCTCACCTCTTCAGCAGCAAAGGCTTGCTTTATGGCCTTATCAATTCTTTTCTGAATGGGTTTAGGATATTTCTGTGCGCGTGCTTCAAAGCCACTAAAAACCACAAGCGTTATCAGCAATATTTGAATCAATCTATTCATGTATAAACATCTACAAATTAGAAAACTGCAAAGCAAGAAAACCCTCGCTTTGCAGTACAATATTTTTAGTAATTATGCTATTAGAACCAAACGCCTACACCAGCATTAATAAAGTTCTTTTTCAAGTCATTACCATCTTTAAATCTCTGGTAATCTACCTTCACAACAGCACCTTTTGCCAGATGATAGCTCAATCCAAAAAACCAGTCTTCACGATCGTAAGCTTTATTTGCTGCAATACCATCAACTTTGTGGTGAGTATTATAGTTTTCGTAACGTACGAATGGAACCAAAGCCTGCTCTTTTCCGTGTAGCAAATTGTAACCAGCCTCAACATAGTAACCACGCATTTGCTTACCCAGGTCTTTGCCAGTTTTGTCGTTGTATTCTTTTACATCGCTAATGTAAGAATGAATGTACTGACCTCGCAATTGTAAAGCATCTGCCTTGTAACGGAAATCAAGACCTAACATGCTAATTCCAACACGAGTTGAATCCGCAACTGCCTCAGCAAAGTCATCATCCTTATCTAAACCATTAAATTCTGATGATTGAGTTTTTCCGAAATAACCTGATAAACCAAGGTTTAAACCTTTAATTCCGTAGTAATCTACTTTTGCAGACAATGAAGGAGAAGTAAAAGTAGACTCAGCACCTTTCTGACGACCTTTTCTTAAACCATCTGACCCTCTTAATTTTCCGCTTCCATCGAAACCGTTAAATCCGTTCATGATGTACAATTGGTATTTTAAAGGAGCATTTGCCAATCTACCATTAATACCAACCCCAATTTCTCTCCAGGTAGTTGGAACAATGTATTTGTCAACACTCGGACGCTCAACTCCATTAAAAGTAGTTGGTTCGTGGTATTCATTTACAATACCCATTGGTACCAACATTAAACCACCTCGAATTGCAGTGTTTGGTTTAATATTGTAGTTTAAGAATGCTTGCTCTACGTATAATTCTTTCACGTGCTCATACTCAATCTCTGTTACGAATGAAGTTTTTTCGTTGAACTGGTATCCAAAGAACATTACCATACGGTGAACATCCATTTTACCATTATAACGCTCATTCCCGCTAATCTGCTGATTGTAATGAACCTCTCCGTAACCACCAATGCTCAACTTCTCACTCTTAATCTTCTCTAAAATAGTTGATCCAATACTTTGTGGTTCTTTCTGATCCTGGGCATTTACAGTTCCAAATGCAAAACAGATCGCTACTAGTAGTAATACTTTTTTCATTTTGTTTTTTCTTAGGTTTTAATCTGATAATCGTTAGTGTTATTATCTGCGACAAAAAATAGATTCAGTCTTAATAAAAGGAAATACCTACATGTTGGTATTTTCAGACACACAAGTCTTTTTATTCATTACACCTGTTTTAAGCATAAAGTATTTTAATAACTTTACTCTCAAATAGTATCAGGAAGTGAACGCTTATTCACTTTCATAATTCGAAGAATGTAAATGGAATATTTAAATCAATTCATATTAGACTTTGTGGAAATCTTAAATGAAATGTCTCCCTATTTAATGCTTGGATTTTTCTTTGCAGGCGTATTAAAAGTTGCATTTCCTCAACGTTTTATCGATAAGTACTTAGGTCAGAAAAACAGTAAATCGGTATTAAATGCATCCTTAATAGGAATTCCCTTACCGCTTTGTTCTTGTGGCGTTATACCTACAGGTATCTCATTTTATAAGAGTGGTGCTACTAAAGGCTCATCGGTTTCCTTCCTGATATCCACACCACAAACAGGAGTTGATTCCATACTGGTTACCTACTCTTTATTAGGCTTACCATTTGCCATTATCAGACCAATCATAGCACTCTTTACAGGATTTGTTGGTGGTGTATTAACCAACAAAGTGGATGATTCGGAACCAACGAAAAATGATATTGCTTCGGTTGACACATGTTGCTCAGGTGAAAAAAGTGATTGCGGTTGCGATTCACATTCGAAAGAAGCTAAACCCAAAAGGTCGAAATTCTATACACTATTTCAATATGCATTTGTCGAATTTCTTCAAGACATTTCGAAGTGGTTAATTATTGGATTGTTACTTGCTGCGTTCATTTCAGTGCTAATTCCTGATGATTTCTTTGCAAGCTTTATTGGCAATGATTTTATAGGAATGCTGGTAATTCTCATTGCTTCCATCCCACTTTATATCTGCGCAACTGCCTCGGTTCCTGTTGCTGCAGTATTAATGATGAAAGGCTTATCGCCTGGTGCGGCACTTGTTTTCTTAATGGCCGGACCTGCTACCAATGCAGCAACAATAACGGTGCTGAACAAAGTATTGGGCAAAAAGACCATGTGGGCCTATTTACTGACAATTATTAGTGGGGCAATCGTTTTTGGATTAATCATTGATCATTTCCTGCCACGGGAATGGTTTTCTTTTGTAGGATTGCATCATCATATGTCGGGACACGAAGGACATTGGGAACTGCCCAAGTGGCTAAAATGGGGAAGCAGCATTAGCCTTTCCCTCTTAATTGTAAATGGATACATTCAGAAATACATTTCTTCGAAAAAACAACTTCAATCTGATCATACAATTCCACAAAAAGAGGAAGTTTTTGTCAAAGTAATTGGCATGAAATGCAACCATTGTAAGAATAGTGTTGAAAAACACATGAGCGCAATTCAAAATATTGATATTGCCGAAGTTAACCTTGAACAGAAAATATTGCGTTTGGTTGGTCGCTCAATTAACTTATCGCAAATCAAAAAAGAAATTGAAAGTTTAGGTTTTGAACTGAAAACAAGGCTTGACGATTAAAAATTTTCACACTGAAAAAAGACAAATTTTATCTTCTTGATTTTTTGACACTTATAAGGTGTGGAGCAATTTTTATCATCCCATAAATTATTCATAAAATAATTCAAAATAAGAATTTGAATCCCTAGTAAAAACAGCGCCTACAGCATGACATTTGTCATGTTTTTATGTCAAATCGCATCGACACATGTTTATATTTAATTACTTGGAAACTTCGATTTTTTAATTACTTTTGATATGTTGCACAACATATTTATGCTGTGCGTTATCTTTTTTTTGGGAAACTATTCCTAATCTAATGGTAAATAATTGACTTAAAACAAGGCTTTTATAAGCCCAATTAACAATTAACCAAAACTATGATTACGAAGATTTCAAAAGTCCTCGTTGCGAATCGAGGAGAAATTGCTCTGCGCGTAATGCGATCGTGCAGAGAGTTAGGAATTAAATCTGTTGCGGTGTATTCCGATGTTGATAGAACATCAATGCATGTTAGATATGCCGACCAGGCTTATCATATCGGACCAGCCGCCTCAGCAGAAAGCTACCTTAACATTGATAAGATTATTGAAGTAGCCAAACAATCCAAATCGGATGCCATCCATCCAGGCTATGGATTCCTTAGTGAAAATGCAGAATTTTCCAGAAGATGTAAGGAAGAAGGCATCATTTTTATTGGACCTACCCCCGAGGTGATATCCACAATGGGTGATAAAATTACCGCACGCCAAACGATGATAGATGGAGGTGTTCCCGTTGTTCCAGGTACAAAAGAAAATCTTGATGATGATGATAATGCCCTCCAAGTTATCCGAGAAATTGGATTACCAGTAATGATTAAAGCATCTGCCGGTGGAGGCGGAAAAGGAATGCGAATGGTTGATAAGGAAGAAAATATCCTGAGTGCACTTCGCGCTGCTAAATCGGAGGCAAGATCGGCCTTTGGCGATGATTCGGTTTATGTAGAAAAATACATCTCCTCCCCTCATCATATCGAGTTTCAAATTCTGGGCGATCAGCATGGAAATGTAATTCACCTTTGTGAACGTGAATGTTCGGTTCAACGTCGCCATCAGAAAGTGGTAGAAGAAACCCCTTCTCCATTAATGACACCAGAATTTAGAGCAAAAATGGGTGATGCCGCAGTGGCTGCAGCAAAAGCAGTAAATTACTATGGCGCCGGAACCATCGAGTTTTTAGCAGATAACGACCATAACTTCTATTTCCTGGAAATGAATACCAGGCTACAGGTAGAGCATCCAATTACCGAAAGAACAACAGGTTATGATCTTGTTAAGCAACAAATTCTGATTGCAGAAGGAAAGGAGTTAAATATCAAACAAGAGGATGTCTTTCAGTTTGGACACGCAATCGAATGCAGAATTTATGCAGAAGATACCGACAATAACTTTATGCCAAGCCCGGGTTTAATTACCCATATTACCGAACCAATGGGATTGGGAGTAAGAACAGACGGATATGTTTATGAAGGCTACGAAATCCCGATTCACTACGACCCAATGATCTCAAAACTGATTATTTGGGCAAGAACACGGGAAGAAGCCATTGAAAGAATGCGACGAGCATTGTATGAGTACAAAATTACCGGTGTAAAAACCTCCATTAAGTTCCTCGAAAGAATTATGGACTGCCGAGAGTTTAGAGAAGGAACCTACGACACCCACTTTATTCAGAATAACGAAGAATTTTTGTTGGCTGATGATGAAGCCAAGCAACAATTCGAAGATCTAGCCATAGTTACAGCCTTTTTAGATTACCATCACAAATTGAAGAATGTACAAGTCGATCAATCGGCTGCAGCTTCCAGCAGGTGGAAAGATTTTGGACGACGCAGAAGTGTGTATCGATCAAGTGAAAATTAAAAAGACTAAAGAAATTAATTATGGCACTAGAAATAAAATTAGACGACAGAATTGCCAATGTTGAACTTCTTACCGAAGATGGCAATCATGTAAAAATAATAGTCGACGACAGAGAGTACGACTTAGACATGCAACAGGTTGAAAACGGAGTTTACTCTGTGATGTACAAAGGCCGTTCTTTTAATGTGGAATTAATTGAAAATGGCACTCCTAAAAAATATATGGTCAATACCTTTTACCATTCCTACGAGGCCGAAATTATTGATGCTGAAACCAAGTATTTACAAGCCAGAAATGAAGGAAATCTGGAAGCTTCGGAAAGTACCATTTCTTCACCAATGCCAGGAAAAGTGGTTAAAATTCCGGTTGAGATTGGACAGGAAGTAAGCAAAGGAGAAACCGTAATCATTGTTTCAGCAATGAAAATGGAGAGTGAATACAAAGCCATGAAAGATGGTGTAATTAAAGAGATATTTGTTAATGAAGATGATACCATTGATGGAAATCAACCTTTAATTTTTATTGATTAATTGAGTTATGAATTAATAATCACAAGAAAGCATGTTGACATTAGAAGATAAAATCAAAAAATTCGAAGAATTAAATAAAACTGCTGAAGAAGGAGGCGGACAAGCTCGTATAGACAAGCATCATGCCGCTGGAAAAAAAACAGCACGTGAAAGAATTAACGACCTTTTAGATCCCGAAACATTTGTTGAGGTTGATAAAATGGTAACTCACCGTTCCACAGATTTTGGTATGGAGAAGAACAAAATACTTGGCGATGGTGTAGTTTGCGGTTATGGAAAAATAGACAGCAGACTGGTTTATGTTTTTGCTCAGGATTTTACTGTATTTGGAGGATCTTTGAGTAGAGCCAATGCCGATAAAATTGTAAAAATCACCAAATTGGCCATGAAAATGGGCGCTCCAATTATTGGTTTAAATGATTCAGGAGGAGCTAGAATTCAGGAAGGTGTTCAAAGTTTGGCCGGATACGCCGATATTTTCTATCAAAATGTTAGAGGTTCGGGTGTAATTCCGCAAATTTCGGCCATTATGGGACCTTGTGCCGGTGGTGCTGTATATTCACCTGCACTAACCGATTTTATTATGATGGTAAAAGATACGAGCTACATGTTTGTAACCGGACCCGATGTAATTAAAACGGTAACTCACGAAGAGGTGACCAAGGAAGAACTTGGTGGCGCTTTAACTCACAACTCGAAAAGTGGCGTGGCTCACTTTACTGCCGATAACGATGAACAAGCAATGATGATGTTGCGTGAGTTGATCAGTTTCCTTCCATCCAATAATATGGAAGATCCTCCGGTAAAACCTTGTACCGATAACATCCACCGCGAGGATGAAAAACTACAAAGTATTGTTCCGGCTGATCCGAACAAACCATACGATATCAAAGATATTATTGAAACGGTTGTTGATGATCACAACTTTTTTGAGGTAATGCCACTTTATGCACAAAATATAACAATTGGCTTTGCCCGATTAGCCGGAAAACCAGTTGGAATTGTTGCTAACAATCCGGCAAACATGGCAGGTGTTTTAGATATTAACAGCTCAACAAAAGCAGCTCGCTTTGTGCGCTTCTGCGATGCATTTAATATTCCTTTAATCACTTTCGTGGATGTTCCGGGCTTCCTTCCGGGTACTGCCCAGGAATATGGTGGAATTATTAAGCATGGTGCAAAACTGCTTTATGCCTTTGCAGAAGCAACGGTACCTAAAATTACACTGATTACAAGGAAAGCCTACGGTGGTGCATACGATGTAATGGCCTCCAAGCATATTGGTGCCGATATTAATTATTCATATCCTACAGGAGAAATTGCTGTTATGGGAGCCGAAGGTGCCGTAAACATTATGCACAAAGGTTTAACCGAATCGGAACGTGCCGATGCAATCGAAGATTATCGCGACAAGTTCGCACACCCTTATAAAGCTGCAGAACTGGGTTATATCGACGAAGTTATTCAACCTAAAGAGAGTAGATATAAGTTGATACAGGCATTGGAAATGTGTGCAAACAAGAGTGAACAAAATCCGCCTAAAAAGCACGGAAATATTCCTTTATAGAAAATTTAAATGTCTATACCCGAACGAATAAAAGAAATAATTGAAACCGAGAGGGTAAGTATCAGACAATTTGAAAGGACTATTGGTGTAAAACAAGGTAATCTAAGCAAGACGATTAAAGAGAATAGAGAAGTAAAAGGCTCAATTCTTACAAGAATTATAACTGTCTATCCTCATATAGATCCAACATGGCTACTTACTGGCAAACGCCAAATGAGATTGCCAGTAAATGAATTCGAGTTTAACGATTTATATGATCATATTCATGAAATGGCAATGGAGCTGTCTAGAAAACTTGGTCGTTTACAACCTGAACTTTCTTTTTTGAAAGAATCTAATGCGATGCTTAGAAAAGGCAATGCCTTTTTAAGAAAAGAAGTTTTACTCCGTAGTAAAAAGAAGTGATAAACAAATTGTATGGTACCACAGGCATTTATCATTTTCTAAAATGTTTAACTTAAGTTTTACATTTTTGGAACTTTGAGTATACAGCACTAGAACTATAAAAAAGCATGACCTTAAGGTTGTGCTTTTTTTGTATTTTAAACTTCCAATAAAACGAGAAAGGTATGAAAAAAGCAACAACAGTTGACGAATATATTGACAGTAAAACAGAGTGGATCAAAGAACTTGTTCTACTGCGATCAATTTTACAGAAGACCGAATTAGTAGAATGCATAAAATGGGGTGCTCCAACATACACAATCGCTAATAAAAATGTGGTGGGAATTGGAGCTTTTAAGAGCTATGTAGGAATCTGGTTTTTCAATGGTGCACTCTTATCAGATCCTGTCAAAAAACTACACAATGCACAGGAAGGCAAAACACAGGCTATGCGACAGCTTAGGTTTGCCTCTATCAACGAAATCGATGAAAAAATGCTTCTCACCTACTTAAACGAGGCTATTGAAAATCAAAAAGCTGGAAAACAAGTAAAAGTTAACAAGAGAAATGACTTGGAAATTCCTGAACTATTAACAGAAAAACTGAAGGGTGATTTAGCACTGAATGACAGCTTCAAATCATTAAGTCCATACAAGCAAAAAGAGTACATACTTCACATTGCCGAAGCCAAAAGAGAGGCCACAAAAATAAAACGATTGGAGAAAATTGTTCCCATGATTAAAAGCGGAATTGGTTTGCACGATAAGTACCGCAATTGCTAATCAGGAAAAAACCAATAAGTAGAAAAGCATTCTCGATAACGCAAACCATTGAGATACAAAGCGAAAACAATTGCGATACGGAAAAACAGCACATCCATAAATAATAAACAATTTTCTAACATACTGTTAATTCACAAATCGTCTTCATTTTGTAAATTTAGTTAACGTTTAATTCTAATTCTTTAACTATGACCGAACAAAATGAAAAACTAAGAGATGTTTGCCAGGAAGCACTAATTTGCCTTAACAAACCGGGAAATGCTGCTTACGATGAAGTAAAAGCAAAATTGCAGTATGTAATTGGAAGTTATAATTTCGATAAAAATCCGGTGGGATTGTACGAAATTGGAAATTTGGCTTTCGATGCACTTAAAGAAATTAGTGCCGAAAAACCGCGTAAAGTAAAAAAGGCACTTCTAAAAAATCTGGAAGAGTGTTTAAGCCTCGAACCAGTATCCTAACTTTCCAAAATAAAAAAGAGCCTGACCGAAACGATCAGGCTCTTTTTTATCATTCTTAAAAGCGATATCCTGCTTTCTGTATGTCTTTCAAACTGTTTATTGGGTTATTGGGTTTTAACTGTTTACTCAAAAACTGATAAATTTTCACCCTTACTTCTTTAGCTTTTTTGGTATCCATTCTATCGAAAGAATGACCGCCAGGTACGGCCTGGAAAATTTCATATTCAAACTTTTTCCCATCCGCTTTAAGCGATTTAATTAAATGCTCCACTTCCAAAACATTTACGTCATCGTCGTTGGTATTGGTGTGAATTAACAATGGTGTATTCTGGAATTTATGAGTATTCCAGGCTGGTGAACGACGGCGATATTCAGCCAGGTTGTCATTAGCAGTTTTTCCGATATGGTAATCTGCCGAGTACAAATCGCGGTACGATTGAGTCATATATCCCATACGGGCAACCAAATCGCTCACCGGAACTCCTGCATATCCAACTTTATAATCTTTCGGATGATTAAATAAATTGAATAGGGTAATCATTCCACCATGGCTCCATCCCATGATCCCTACTCTGTTCTCATCCACAAAATCGTAGTTTTCGATCATGTAATTGCGGCTTGCATAAACATCTTCATTTTCTAGTCCACCGTAATCAATCTTTTCGTAATGACCTTTACCATAACCAGTGCTTCCTCGATATTCGGCTGCTACAACAATATACTCCTGGGCAATTAATTCACGTACAATATGAGTATAGTAGGTGGTAAAATCGCCATGTACACCACCATGAGGCAAAACTATTAATGGGTATTTTTTATTTACATCGATATTTTTTGGAAAGAAGGCATAGGTCCAAAATTTTACTGGGTTACCTGCTCCTTTGGCTGTTGGATTCTTTTCTTTCCATTTTGGAGGTCCATAGATGTACAATTTATCGATATGAGCTACATCTCCTACTCTTTCGAACCAAATTAAATCATCAACCATCTTTTCAAGACGATCCATTCTATGATCCAGATTCTCATTGTAGTTTTGTAAATCTTTCAGCTCCTTTTTTAGCTCATGGGATTGGGAAAATCCGACAAAAGGAATTAGACTTAGCAATAAAATTACCAAGCATTCTTTCAGTTTTATCATGTTTTGAGTTGTTAATGGTTTGTTCTTTAAAACTCCGACTAATTTATAAAAATCAGGGGCATTTTAAAATATAAGCTGTTGATAACAAAACAATGATTTTCAAAATCATCACTTTTCTGATGTATCGGTGTGGATTTTCTTTAAAAGAATTACAATAACCATTAGGCTATTTTAGCTCCAGGCGATAAATTTTGCGAGTTGCATCGGTAATTTTAAAACGATCATCCAATCGGTGTCCAAGCACCCATACAATCTGATCTCCTGAAAGTAACAACCATGCATTTTCTTTATCCTGCAAAGAGAATTTTTGATCGATAAAGAAATCGGAAACCTTTTTACTTCCTTTCATTCCTATGGGTCGAAAGCTGTCACCTTTTTGCCACCTTCTTACTTTTAAGGGAAAATGCAGTTTGTCGTAGTCCAAACAGGCAATCTTAGTATTGGAAGGGAATGTAAAATCAGCTTCTTTACTATAAGTAGAAGCCTCCATTTCTATTGGAAATTCAATTAAACCCATTTTTTCCTCCAGCAAATACTCTTTGCAATCACTCTCGCTCAATTCTGAAAGAATCAGGTATTTTCGATCTCTTAGCAATTGATGTGTTGACGAAAAAAAACGTTTCCCGGATATGGAGTCCAATGATTTTGTGATCATTCTTACATCTCTATGGTGAAATCCGTAAGGAGATAGAATTTCGAACAAATGCGACGAAGGAGATGGCAATTCTTTTAGCCTGGCAATAGAAATCAAAAACTGATCTTCTCTTTTAAAAATTAAATGGAGTCGGTTTTCATCAATCACATCGTTATAGATCCGTTCCACTTCTTTAAAACGCTGCACATTCTCACTCATGGTTTTTCGAATGGAAGGATTGATTTCTTCAAGCACAGGAATTACCTGGTGACGAATTTTATTGCGAACAAAATCGGTTTCGATATTGCTTGAATCTTCACGGTATTCAATCTGTTCAAGCTCGGCATACGCCAATAGCTCTTTACGACTAAAAGGCAAAAGTGGACGAATTACTTTTCCAAGTTTCGATTTAATTCCCGTTAAACCGTGAATTCCTGTACCTCTAAGTAGGTTTATCAGTACTGTTTCTGCCACATCATCGGCATGGTGCCCAACGGCAATGTATTGATAGTTTTCCTGTTCACAAATTTGATTGAACCATTCGTACCTCAGTTCTCGAGCTGCCATTTCAATCGAAATCTTATTCTGATCAGCGTAAGCTTTGGTATCAAAATCTTTTGAAAAAAATGGGATTGAATAAGACTGAGCCAATTGCTTTACAAATTCAAAATCGCCATTAGATTCTTCGCCTCGTAAGTGAAAATTACAATGTGAAATGGCACAATTCACTTCCATTTTTAGAAGTAAATGAAGAAGTACAACCGAGTCTACACCACCGCTTACTGCAACCAAAATTCTTTCGTCGCGATAAAACAGATCCTCCTCTTCAACAAATCGAACTAACTTACGAAACACAATAGTATTGAATAATTAGTAATGAATAATTAGTAATGAATAATTAGTAATGAATAAATTCCAATTCGTTTATTCATCTTTTAAGACCCTCATAATGGCTTTTGCTTTTAGCATGCACTCTTCGTACTCCTTTTCTGCTTCGGCCTGCATGGTAATTGCGCCACCAACCATAAACGAAAGATAATGATTTCTGGCGTTATAAAGTATGCTACGAATCACAACATTAAAATCAAAATCGCCTTCGGGCGTAATGTATCCAACAGCACCGGAAAAAAGCCCTCTTTTTGTCGACTCATACTTTTCGATAAGTTTCATGGCTCGAACTTTTGGAGCCCCAGTCATCGATCCCATCGGGAAACATTGGCGAATGGCTTCTATAAAATGAATATCTTCGCGCAATTCTGAAACGACAGTTGATATCATTTGATGTACTTGCGGGAAAGTGTAAATGCCACACAATTCTTCTACGATAACCGATCCCTTATCTGCTGTTCTCGAAAGATCATTTCGAACCAAATCAACAATCATGATATTTTCAGCTCTTTCCTTCGGATCGTTGAACAAATGGTGTTTAATCTGCTTGTCCTCTTCTTCGTTGGCACCACGCCTGGCAGTTCCTTTAATGGGCTGCGAAATGATTTTCTTGCCCACTTTTTTGATGAATCGTTCAGGACTGGCAGAAAGTAAAAATTGCTCTCCCATTTGGTAAAAACCGGAATAAGGAGTTGGCGAAACTTCGGTTAATTTTTGGTAGGTTCCACGAGGTTTGATATAGCAATCTTCGGCATAAAATTCCTGGCAAAAGTTCACTTCATAAATATCGCCTCTACGAATATGATCTTTTAGCTGATTTACTGAATCGATATATTCATTGCGAGTGATTCTTGAATTAATCTCATTTACAGCTAAAGATGCTTCATTTTTTACCTCCAGGTTTTGAATCTCATTGGCCAGTCTGTATATTTCTTCCTCGCTAAATTCCTCATCGAAATAGTGAATGATAAGGGTATCAACATCTAGGATGAAAACCCAACGTGGGCGAAAAAAATTCATTTCTGGAAATTCCAGGCCATCCTGGTTCTCAGATTTTAACTCTTCAATTTCATTCTTCAGATCGTAAGCCAGGTATCCAAACCACCAATCTTTCGCCTGATCTATTCCTTCGCTTAAGTAATAGAAAAAATCCTGCTTAGGTTCAATAATTTGAAGCGCATCAATTCCAGCAAGCAACTCATATGTATTGTATTCTGCTTTTGAATTTTCTTTCTGGTTTACTTCATGACTATCAAGAATACTAACATACTGAAACTTTTTGCTCCAGAATAGAAGCTGCTCTTTGAACCTGCTTGTATTGGCAATATGAAATGTAAGCTTTTTTCGCATGTCGCAAATTTAAACAAAAGATGTATTGATTTGCTTTCTGCTATTAAAATAGATGAATTTTAAGCTTGAAAAATGAAGTGTATATTAAATAATTAAGGATTTTCCTTTTCTACCCGATTTAGAAGGAAAGTAAAGCCTTTTTCACCTTCACCCAAAACATTCACTTTTAACCTATTAGAATCAACTATCTGATACTGTATCTTCTTGGGAAAATCGTGCTCGGTATTTTCGAAAGAATAAACTTCTGAAACATTTGTATTTAGATAAAATGAGATTGTTGCACCCTGATTCTGATTAGCAACTGTTGCATGATAAATCCAATGGCCTTTCTCATATGTAATGGCAAGAGTTTCCAACAGTTTTTCCTTTCCATCCTCTATTTTATAGCCTGTTCCAAGCAATCCATCAGCTTTCTTCTCCCATTTTTCAAACTGTTGTTTTCCTTCAATCTGCCAGGTTCCGCTAAGAAAATCAAGCTCATGCATATTTGATTTTGAGCAGGAGAAAATTGTTACCGATAATAGAAAGAGAAGGATGTATTTCATCACCTTATATTTTTGTTACCTAATTTACCATTTTATATTTTCATCGATAAATCGAATCAAGCTTTCTGCCATAACTTCCTGCTCGCTTACAGATGGATGACCGGCTGTTTCTTTGTATGGAACAAAGTGCGTAAAAATCCTTTCATCCTTTAAGCCAGCTACTGCATCTTTGATATATTCTGGCCATTTCGATCCTATTTGGGTAGCATCCATATTGCCAAGCATGCAAATTATTTGCGCATCAGGATAATGACTTCTTAATTGAGATATAAATTGTTGATAGGCATTGATCAGAAACTCCTGGCTTGGTGGCTTACTGCCAAAATTTGTCTTAAACTCAGCTCTTTTCGGTCTGTTAACCAACCACGAATCATTCTGAAATAAATTAACTACAAGCAAATTGGGAGAATAAAGAGAAAAATCCCACTTACTTTCTGCTTCGGCCGGATTTAAGCGGTCATAAATATCAGGCATTTCGAATGGAAACCAACTAATGGTGATGCCAATACCACTCTTGCAAATGCAATGGTGTTTTGCATCGAAATGTCGGGCTGTTAGAGCTGCATAGCTCAGGTAATGATTTGTAAATGTGCTATCAGGAGAATCGGCTCCCGATGTATCTTCAACTGCATAACCTGCTGTAATTGAATTCCCATAGAACTCAATCTTCCTCTTTTGCTTTTCAGATTTTGGCAAGATTTTCGCGTTTCCACCAATTTCAAATCCATAAAAACTGCTTGTTCCTCTATCCCATTCTGTTCTTTTAAAAATCTCGATTGTATGCTTTCCTTTGGGCAAATTTTCTGCCAGCAAATGATATTTAACAATAGTGTCTGGCCTCAATAATACAATGCTATCTTCATCAATAATTACATTGTAATAATTATCTCCTTTATCATCTTTTAGCTTTGCCTTTATCGACTCTCCCTCAAAATTAATTTTAATCGAACTCCCCGACCAAAATAGCCTGGCACAGTTAGTACTTGTAGTATCTATTCTTCCCGAATATTCAATTGCAGGATTCAAACAATTTACGATTACCTTCTTTTCATTGGTGCAAGCGACAAAAAGAATTGAAAACACAAGCAATAAGTTCGATAGTTTTTTCATCATTAGTAGGGGTTGTTTTTCTGTTCTGGCCAGTTGTTTACATATCAGCCTGATGATTCTAATCAAAAATAAACTTTATTTAGATCTAAAAACTGCCCTTTTATACTAAATCTTAATTATATCCATAAAAAAAGGCAGCCACATAGCTGCCTTAACCGATTCAATCTGCTTTAGAAATTACAATTTCACGATGACTCTACCTTTACTTTTCTTTTGAAGCATAAGGTCAATATAAGTATCCAAATCTTCTAATGAAGATTCAATTACCTGATCTTTTTGTTTGTAAACATTCCATTCTGCTGCCAGTCTATCCCATACTTTTTGTCTCAAATGCATTGGACAATTTTGAGAATCGATACCAACCAGGCTAATTCCATTTAAAATGAAAGGATAAACGCTCATTGGTAAATCGCCAGAACCAACATTTCCACAACAAGTTACTGTGCCCAGAGGTTTACATGCCTTTAGCAAAGTATGTAAGGTATTCCCACCAATTACATCAATGGCTCCTGCCCACTGAGGGCGCAACAATGGTCTACCCGACTGATCATCGGTAACTTCTTTTGAAATTCTGGTACTTGCACCAAGCTCATGAAGCACATCCTCGTCACCTGTTGATTCGAAAGTTGCTGCAATTACTTCGAAACCTAAGGATGATAAAATACTAATGGCAATGCTACCTACACCTCCTAGCGCACCTGTTACCACTACTGGTCCCATTTCTGGTGTTTGCCCCGATGCCAATAACTTGTACACAGAAAGTGCAGCAGTAAAACCAGCTGTTCCATAAATCATAGCATCACGAAAGCTCAATTCTTTTGGTAAGATCACAACCCATGATTCCGGAACACGGATGTATTCGGCAAAACCTCCATCGGTGTTCATTCCCAGATCGTAACTTGTTACAATTACCTCATCGCCTTGTTTAAATTTTTCACTTGTTGATGCTTCTACAATACCAGCTGCATCAATTCCAGGTGTATGAGGATACTTGCGGGTTACTCCCTTATTTCCTGATACAGAAAGTGCATCTTTATAGTTCAGTGATGAATATTTTACACGAACCAAGACTTCTCCCTCCGGCAAATCGCTTATCTTTCTATTCTCAATTTTGCGGATATACTCTCCATTCTCTTCACTTATTCTAAGTGCTTTAAATTCCTTATTCATATCTGATCTTTTTTTTTATTCTTATCTTGCAACAAAAATACGTGCATTTAATCTACAAATCAAGAACTTACAATTAGATCGCATACTAACATTTTGTTCTGATTTATTGATTATCAGGCAATAAAAAATTTAAAGTTTTGGAAAAAGGAGTTTGTCCCATCGATACATTTATCAATTACGTAAAAGGAAAACGTAAGGCTACCATTATATTGCATCTTAAACAAGGTACCAAACGTTATTCCGAACTGGTAAAATTGATTCCCGATGTAAGCGATCGAATGCTGAGTAAAAATCTGAAAGAACTGGAGGAATCTGGTTTTATCGAGAAGAAAATATATCCGGAAGTACCACCTAAGGTCGAATACAGTTTAAGTGATTTGGGCCATGAAATTCACCCGGTATTAATTGCAATGTACCGAGGTGGTAAGCTATTGGAACAAGAAATTAAATAGCTGAATATAAAAAAGAAAGACAACCCTAAGGCTGCCTTTTATTGATCTAAGAAACGTTCTAATTTTTTAGAACGATCCTGTATCTTGCCTTTCCTTCTTCAAGGTGTTGAAGTGCCTGATTAACCTCTGACATTGGAAACTCTTCTACCGTAGGATAAATTTCATGTCGCACACAAAAATCGAGCATTGTTCTGGTTAATGCAGGGCTACCAAGAGGACTACCTCCTACCGATTTTTCTCCCATAATTAAACTAAAAGCCGGAATTTGCATTGGCTCCAATACCGCTCCAACTGTATGAAGCTTGCCTTTTGGAGCCAGGGTGGAAAGATATGAATCCCAATCGAGTGTTACATTGGTTGTATTGAGGATAAAATCCAGCTTACCTTTGATACTCTCCAAATCATCTGGATTGCGAGAATTGATTACCTTGCTTGCGCCCATTTCCAAAATTTTATCTTTTTTTGAAGGATTAGAGCTGAATGCAAATACTTCGCAGCCCCAAAATTTCAGGAATTTTAAGGCCATGTGTCCCAATCCTCCAATACCAATTACACCCACCTTATCGGTTGGTTTAACACCTGATAAAACAATTGGATTAAATACGGTAATCCCGCCACAAAGCAGAGGCCCAACTTTACTAATATCCATATGAGCCGGAATTGGAATTGCCCAGGACCAATGTGCTCTTACATGATCGGCAAATCCGCCATGTCTTCCAACAATAGTTTGTTCTAGTGTGGAACAAAGATGATGGCTTCCATCCATACACTCATGACAATGCATACAGGAACCTGACATCCATCCTAATCCTACTTTATCGCCCACATTTAAATGACGAACTGCCTTTCCTTTGGCAATCACTTCGCCAACAATTTCATGTCCGGGAACAAAAGGATATTGGGTCATTCCCCACTCATTATTTAGCATACTTAAATCGGAGTGACAAATGCCACAATATTCCACTTTAATATCAACCTGTTCATCTTCCAAGGCAGGAAGTTCGTAATGATATTCTTCCAGTTTAGCTCCAGCCTCAAAGGCTGCATAAGCTTTTACATCCATAATTCAATATATTTAAAGGTTGTTTCAATCGGGATATTAGCTCTGTATCAATTCAGAAAATTATATCGACACAGGTGAGAGGCCGTTGGAATTTGATAGCTCTTCAAATCACATCTATTAAAGTTACGGAATATTCACAAATGAATTGTTATAAACATCTATGACTGTTCGGTTTATAAGAACGAACTCTGGGTAGTTGCACACCTTATTTTGCAAGTTTAAGCTCATGGAGAACAAAAAAGGCAGCTGTTTAGCTGCCTTCTTACTCTATTTCTCGAATCGGATTATCGCTTTGCAATCAGGTCTACAATTTTCAAAATTACATCCACTGCTTTTTCCATCGACTGTACTGGTACATATTCGAAACGACCGTGGAAATTGTGTCCGCCTGCAAAAATATTAGGACAAGGTAAGCCCATATAAGACAATCGGCTGCCGTCGGTACCTCCACGAATTGGAATTACCATTGGAGACACACCCACCTCTTTCATTGCCTCTTCAGCAATATCTACAATATACTTTACAGGCTCTACCTTTTCGCGCATATTATAGTATTGGTTAGTCATTTCAAGCTTAACACTTCCCTCGCCGTATTTGGCATTATACTCTGCACACAAATCTTCAATGAATTTCTTACGAGCTTCATAATTTGTCATATCAAAATCGCGAATGATATACTGAAGCGAACTACTCTCCACGCCTCCATTCATTGCTATTAAGTGATAGAAACCTTGGTAGCCTTCAGTTTTTTCCGGCACTTCATCCTTTGGTAGCCTTGCTGCAAACTCATTGGCAATAGTCATCGAGTTAATCATTTTATCCTTTGCCATTCCCGGATGAACATTACGGCCTTTAAAGGTAATTTTGGCATAAGCGGCATTAAAGTTCTCATATTGCAATTCTCCAATCTCTCCACCATCCAGCGTATATGCGAAATCGGCACCAAACTTTTTCACGTCGAAGAAATCTGCTCCTTTTCCGATTTCCTCATCGGGAGTAAAACCAACATGAACAGCTCCGTGCTTAATTTCTGGATTCTTAGCCAAAAACTCTACTGCCGTTATAATTTCGGCCACTCCTGCTTTATCATCAGCACCTAATAGAGTTGTTCCATCTGTAGTAATCAAAGTCTGGCCTTTATAATTGCTTAGTTCAGGAAAATCGGCAACCTTCATTACAATGTCCTCACCTTTGTTAAGGACAATATCAGAGCCATCGTAATTTTCCACGATTTGAGGTGTTACATTTTTGCCCGAAAAATCAGGGCTGGTATCCATATGAGCTACAAAACCTACTTTCGGAACTTCCTTATCGAGATTCGAAGGAAGCACTCCCATCACATATCCATTTTCATCAAGGCTTACATTTTCCAATCCAATTTCTTCCAATTCTTTTGCCAATTCCTTTGCCAAAACCATTTGTCCTGGTGTACTTGGGGTAAGACCTGTTTCAGTATCCGATTCAGTATCGAACTTTACGTATTTTAAAAATTTATCTACTACAGTACTCATTATTGCTTGTTGTTAATAGTTTACGTTTACCGATAGGTAAAATAAAAACGCTTCAAAAATTTGAAGCGCTTACAATATTAATAAATTGATTGCAAAAAGAGTCAATTTAAATCTTCATTTATAAGTGTCTTATACGTCGTCTGATTTAAATTGAAAACCCAAACGCTTTCCAGTTTGTATTCTGGCATTTTGAATTTTCTCGAAAATCTGGGCCACAGACATGATTTTTACATTATCGTATGGAGGAACCAGCAAATCGAAATTTAAAGAGTAATTGATAGCAGTTTCAACAATTGTTCTCAGGCTTTCTTTGGTTGCTTTACTGGCCGACAAATCGGTTTGTAGTAAGCCCATTTGCCTTTTTCCTTCAACGATATAATGCTTTTCGCGATTGATAAAGATACGTGCTACCAGGTAGCCTAAGTCATCGTATCGGGTGTATTTAAATGAGTCGTATAAAAAGTTGTAAATGTTGATGATTCCGGAATATGCATTATCGGGATTGATTCTTACATAGTTTTGCTCCCAAACATTATGATCTCTGTTAAACTGGAAAACATTGGTGTGTAAACTAAAAACCAAAATATCTGAAGCCACTTTAATTTGAAATTCGAACTCTCCGCGATCTTCGTATTCCAATTGGACTTTCTCGTCGGCATCTTTTAGTTCCTCATTGTATTCCAAAACCAAACCTTCCAATACATCTCTTAAATCTTCAAAAATCTCTTTTGTATTCTGATATACTTGTTGTTTTAGTGTTGCCTTTTCTCGAATTGTATTTAAAATCGCAGTTTTAGTGTTCAAAATGTTCATTGTATCGTTGTTTTAGGTAATCCCTAAATATACAAAAAAACAGTCACCGATATTTCGATGACTGTTTCTATTATGATTGTTTTGTGAACTCTCCTAGTAAGCTTTTGCAAAAACAACTCTTCGTTTAGAAGGTTTTCCTGTTACCATACATACACCTTCTTCCTCTTCTGCATCGAAAGGAATACAACGAATGGTAGCTTTGGTCTCATTTTTAATTTGCTCTTCGGTTTCTGCTGTACCATCCCAGTGTGCCAGGAAAAATCCTGTTTTGGTTTCCAACAAGTCTTTAAATTCGTCATACGAATCTACTTTTGTTGTTTTTTCAGCTCTGAAATCAAGTGCTTTCTGGAAAATATTGTTTTGAATTTCTTCCAATAACTTCTCAATTACCTCTTCAATTCCATCAATAGGAAGAGTTTCTTTAGTCAGGTTATCACGACGCGCCAATTCGATGGTTCCATTTTCCAAATCGCGGTTACCAATGGCCAAACGCACTGGAACACCCTTTAATTCGTACTCTGCAAATTTCCATCCTGGTTTGCGGTTATCGCTATCATCAAATTTAACGGAAATACCCATTGTTTTCAATTTGGCAACGATAGGATCGATTTTAGCAGCAATTTTTTCCAATTCTTCTGCTTTTCGGTAAATCGGTACAATAACGACCTGGATTGGAGCCAATTTTGGAGGCAATACCAAACCGTTATCATCAGAATGTGCCATTATTAATGCACCCATTAATCGAGTAGATACACCCCAGGAAGTAGCCCAAACGTAATCTTCTTTTCCTTCTTTATTAGCAAACTTTACATCAAATGCTTTTGCAAAGTTCTGTCCCAAAAAGTGAGAAGTTCCGGCCTGCAGTGCTTTTCCATCCTGCATTAAGGCTTCAATACAGTAGGTATCCAATGCACCCGCAAATCTTTCCGATTCTGTTTTATGACCTTTTAAAACAGGAACAGCCATAAAGTTTTCTGCAAAATCACCGTATACATTAATCATTTGTTCAGTTTCCTGCAATGCTTCTTCTTTTGTTGCATGAGCAGTATGCCCTTCTTGCCACAAGAACTCAGCCGTACGCAAGAACAAACGCGTACGCATTTCCCAACGCATTACGTTCGCCCACTGATTGCAAAGAATTGGAAGATCTCTGTAGGATTGAATCCAGTTTCTATATGTATTCCAGATAATCGTTTCTGACGTAGGTCGAATAATTAATTCTTCTTCTAATTGAGCATTTGGATCAACAACTACACCTTTCCCATTGGGGTCATTTTTCAGACGGTAGTGGGTTACAACTGCACATTCTTTTGCAAACCCTTCTACGTGATCTGCTTCTTTACTCAAGAATGATTTCGGAATTAGCAATGGAAAATATGCATTTTGATGCCCGGTATCCTTGAACATTTTGTCCAATTCCGCTTGCATATTCTCCCAAATTGCATACCCATAAGGCTTAATAATCATACATCCTCTTACAGCAGAATTCTCTGCCAGATCTGCTTTCATAACCAGATCATTATACCACTGCGAATAATTTTCGCTTCTGCTCGTTAAAACTTTTGCCATTAAATATAGTTTTGGTATAGTATTTGCTACTTTTAGGCTGAATTAAATTCCTTACAAAAGTATAAAATTATCTTAGAAATTCATTATTGGAGGACATACGATGAAAACCTATTTCAAAATTCTATTAATTTCTGCCCTGTTTGCAACAGGATGTTCGCCTTCGTATATGGGAGCTTCCCTCTACGATGACGATATTTATTATGATCCCAGCGATGCACCTTTAATTGTGCAAAAAGCTGAAAGCAAGACAGTGACTGTCAAAAAAGACAACCCACTTGCTCCTGCTCAAGAAGACAAAACAAAAATAACACCAGAAACGAAAACCAGCATTGCTCCTGCCGATGATCGCGATTTTGCGGAGATTCAAAAGCAATATTCTGCAATTCTTGCAAATGATTCCATTGGTAGTATTGATACACTTGTTTATCAAGCTGAAGAAACTGGTTATTACTATGGCGGATTTACGGGCAATGAAAGTGATCTGGAAGAAGCCAAACGTTTGAGAGAAATGTATCCTCGTGGATTTGGATACTACGACGGTAGTGGATATAGCTTAGCTATGTGGCTGGCCGGCGACTCCGATTGGAATGTGTACATTGACGGTGACAAAGTATGGTGGACACCTTCGAGTTTCAATTACCGATATTACTCTGGCTTCAATTACTCAACAATTAGATACGGAAATTACTGGACATACAGATACCCATATGACTACTATGGATATCATTTCCCAAGTTGGAGCATTGGCTTTGGTTGGGACCCTTGGTACTGGGATGTTCATTTTGGATGGAATCATCCCTATGCTTATCACCATGGTCACCACTGGGGATATTATCCTTACGGACATTACTATGGCCACCATCACCATCATTATTATGCTGGTCATTACGATGGACCTTATGGCGTACCTAGTTACAGAGGAACAAGAAGAGCATCTGGTTATAAAGCTGGAAATGTAGGCAATTCTGATTTAAGCAGAAGGTCGAGTGCACGAAGCAATGCAAGTGCAATTTCGTCAAGACGCAGCTCGTCTAATTCCAAAGCAATATCATCTGATAACAGAACTTCAAGAAGAGTATCTTCAGCTACAAGTACTGATACCAGAAGAAGCAGAGCTGCTGCTCGTTACAGTTCAAGCACCAGAAGATCTTATACAGGTACAAATCCAACAAGAAGTTCATATTCTTCTACAAGAAGAAGTGTTGATGGATCTCCTGCAACAAGAACACGATATGGTTCGCAAAACAGGTATAACCAAAACAGAAGTGCATATTCGAATACCAGAAGATCGGTAAATTCAAATTATAATAATAACTCACGAAGAGTCAATTCACCAAGTTATAACAAAACCAGGTCGGCTACCAGACCTTCTTATAACTCAACAAATAATTCATCTAGAAGAAACTCAGGAGTCTCTGGTAATACAGGCATCAGATCATCTTACTCAAAAGTAAGAAGTAACTCATCAGGATCGAAACCATTGTACAGATCAAGTTCTTCTTCATCTTCGAGATCGAAATTCAATAGTAACTCAACTCGATCGAGATCGAACAGTTCATTCCGATCAGGTAGTTCAAGATCATCCTCGGGAAGCTCGTTTAGATCAGGAAGTAGCCGTTCATCCAGATCGTCAGGAAGTTTTAGATCAAGTGGCAGTAGCTCGAGATCTTCAGGTAGCTTCAGATCCAGTGGCAGTAGTTCAAGATCATCTGGAAGTTTCAGATCCAGCGGTAGCAGCTCAAGATCATCAGGTAGCTTTAGCTCTGGTGGTAGTGGTGGTGGATCATCATCAGGATCAAGCTCAGGTGGCGGTGGAAACAGCGGTGCACGAAGATAAAAGATAATCAAGAGGAGAAGTCCTCCAAACTCCTCTTGATACTTCTATAAAATTTAATTTACAGACAATTCTATATTGTATTTTGCTAATCCTACTAGCTTCATTAAAATCTTTAGATATGAAACGCATTTATTATATATTCATTCTTCTACTATTATCTGGAAGCTTAAGTGCTCAAACCATTGATGATGCCTTACGTTTTTCAAAGCATGATTATAGTGGAACGGCCCGCTCTATGTCTATGGGTGGTGCATTTGGTGCCCTTGGTGGCGATTTTTCAAGCTTAAGTATTAACCCCGCAGGTATTGCGGTGTACCGAAGCTCTGAATTTACTTTTACTCCATCGCTGGAAATGGTGGAAACATCCAATAGCGGTGAGACCAACGACAAGTATAGTTTCACAATTGGAAACATAGGATACGTTGCCAGTATGGTACCACGCATGGCTCCTGAAAAAGGAATCCAAAACTTTAACTTTGCCATTGGATACAATCGCGTGGCAAACTTTAATCGTGAAGGATTTGTGATGAGCTTGGAATCGCCAGGTTCGAGATTAGATTACTGGGCAAATATGTCCAATGGAACTAATCCTGATAACTTGTATCCATTTGAAGAGCAATTAGCGTACGACACCTATTTATTAAACCATGATGATAATTTCAATTACTTGATCCCTCTTTACGAGAATGATGTAATGGATCAAATGAAATATATCGATGAAAAAGGATATATTGGAGAATACATCATAGCAGGTGGTTTTAATGTTTCTCATAAATTCTATTTGGGAGCATCCATTGGTATTCAGGATGTGTATTATAAGGCAAATACCACCTATATTGAAACCATTTATGGATTGGATGGAACAATTCTTCCAAACGAAAGTGCACTTGAAGAATTTACTTTTAGAGAGTATTTAAAAACAACCGGTGCCGGTGTTAACTTTAAAATTGGTGCCATTATAAGACCAATAAAAAATCTTCGACTTGGAATCGCTTTACATACACCAACCTATTACAATCTTGATGAAAGGTATGATACCTATATGAGCTCCCAGTTTACGCCCGACATGAGTGATCAGCCTGAATTTCCTGAAGATGGAAATGCTTATCACGAAAAGTATTCTGACTTTATTGCAAAAAGTAATTTCGACCTTGAAACACCATTTCGAGCGATATTTAGTGGAGCTTACCTGATAGGTAAAAGAGCAATAATTAGCGTTGATTATGAAATGATCGATTACTCAAAGAGTGAATTTGATGATGATGATTACAACGAATTGAACAGGTCAATTTCTCAATCATACCAATCAACACACAACCTGAGAATTGGTGGTGAACTAAGAGTTAACCCTAACTTTAGCTTAAGAGGTGGCTATGCAAGAATTGGCGATCCTTACAAAGGAGATATTGATGAAGGTTATGAAACCTACTCTGGAGGTTTGGGCTTTAAGCAAAACAATTTCTTCTTCGATTTAGGATATCAGTTCAGGGAATATGACGAAGACTATGTATTTTATCCTGGAAGCGATATCGTAACGATGAACAACAAAAATCATCAATTAAGAATGACATTTGGATTTAGATTTTAAATCGATATAACACTACTACTCTTTAAGGTGGCTTTTAAAAGGCCGCCTTTTTTTATGCATAAAAAAAGCTGATACCCAATGGATATCAGCTTGTATATCGAATGATTGATTTCTTATAAAATCATACCCGCAGCAACAGTTTCGTTGGTTCCTTCATCAATCATGATAAAGCTACCTGTAATTCTGTTCTGTTTATATGAGTCAACAAATAAAGGTTTGGCAGATTTAAATTTGATACATGCAATATCGTTCAATCCTACCTGCTTGTCATCGGTAACCTCTTCCAGGGTATTCACGTTCACTTTAAATTTCACGTCGCGAACCATACAACGAGCTTCGTTAGAAGTATGCTTAATTGTATACTTTCCTCTTGGCATCATTGCACGCTCATTCATCCAGCAAATCATGGCTTCGATTTCCTGCTCTGCTTTGGGTGCATTATCAGCTGCAACAATCATATCTCCTCTCGAAATATCCACATCATCAGTTAAATTTAAGGTTACTGACTGTGGTGGGAAAGCCATTTCAATTTCTCCATCAAAGGTATCAATTGACTTCACTGTTGATTCCAATCCTGAAGGCAATACTTTTACCTTATCACCCGGACGGAAGATACCACTTGCCACACGACCTGCATAACCTCTATAATCGTGATATTCATCAGATTGAGGACGAATTACATATTGTACAGGGAATCTTGCATCTTCGTGGTTTCTATCGTCTACAATTTCGATGGTTTCCAACAAATTCAACAAAGTAGCGCCCTGGTACCAATCCATATTTTCAGATGCATCTACCACATTATCACCAAATTTTGCTGAAATTGGAATAAAGCGAACATCTTTAATATTTAATTTCTCTGCAACTTTTTTATAATCTTCTTTGATTTTATTGTAAGTCTCTTCAGAGTATCCAACCAAATCCATTTTATTGATACAAACAATAATGTGTGGAATTTGTAAAAGGTTAGCGATGTATGAGTGACGCAAAGTTTGCTCGATTACACCATTTCTGGAATCTACCAAAATTAAGGCAGCATTTGCAGTTGAAGCTCCAGTTACCATGTTTCGGGTATACTGAATATGACCTGGAGTATCAGCAATAATAAATTTACGCTTTGGAGTCGCAAAATATCTATAGGCAACATCAATTGTAATTCCCTGCTCACGTTCAGCTCTTAATCCATCTGTTAACAAAGCAAGGTCAACTTCTTCGTCGCCTCTTTTTTGACTACTGATTTCGATAGCTTCCATTTGATCTTCGAAAATGGCTTTACTATCGTATAATAATCTACCGATAAGAGTACTTTTACCATCATCAACACTACCAGCAGTAGTGAATCGCAAAAGCTCCATATCTAAATATCCTGATGTTTTATCTGACATATCTTTTTTCTAATGATTAATGGTGAATGATTAATGATCTGAACTGTATTCATTAATCATTAAACACTAATAATTACTAATTATTCTAAAAATAACCTTCTTTCTTACGGTCTTCCATAGCTGCCTCAGAACGTTTATCGTCGTGGCGAGTTCCACGCTCTGTAGTTCTCGAAGCTGCTACTTCTTCGATAATATCTTCCAAGCTATTCGCTTCCGATTCTACCGCACCAGTACAGGTTGCATCACCAATGGTTCTAAAGCGAACAATTCTTTTCTCCACTGTTTCGGTATCACGCATTGGAATAAAATCAGAAACCGATAGTAAGTTACCATTACGAACAAATACCTCACGTTCGTGAGAGAAGTAAATATTTGGGATTTTAATATTTTCCAGATAGATATACTGCCAAACATCCATTTCTGTCCAGTTCGAAATAGGGAATACTCTGAAGTGCTCACCCATATGTTTCTTACCGTTGAACAGGTTCCATAACTCTGGACGTTGATTTTTTGGATCCCACTGTCCAAATTCATCGCGATGCGAAAAGAATCTTTCTTTTGCTCTGGCTTTTTCTTCGTCACGACGACCTCCACCCATAGCACAATCTACTTGTAGATCTTCAATTCCATCAAGAAGAGTTACTGTTTGTAATTTATTTCTACTTGCATCGAATCCTGTTTCTTCAACTACTTTTCCCTGGTCGATTGAATCCTGAACGTAGCGAACTATCAGACGAGTTCCTGTTTCTTCCATCAATTCATCTCTAAACTGAATTGTTTCCGGGAAATTATGGCCAGTATCAATATGCATTAAAGCAAATGGCACCTTTGCCGGAGCAAAAGCCTTACGAGCCAGGTGAAACATTACGATGGAATCTTTTCCCCCTGAGAATAGCATCACAGGATTTTCAAATTGAGCAGCAACCTCACGAATTACGAAAATAGATTCCGCCTCAAGTTCTCTTAAATGATTAATATTGTATTCCTTCATTCGAAAATAATTTATTTACTTCTCATCTACCCAGAAGGGTATTTATCAGTCCGTTCAAATTTCCTTCTTCACATTCCAATCATTGTGCATTGGCATGCACATCGAAAGATTTCTCTACATCAATAACCTCTTACGCAACGGCACTAACTGATTATTGGACGATCAAATCGGCAATTATTCCTTAAAACTCATCTAGTTTAAGAAAATTAAGGGCAAATGTACATATTATCACTAGATTTTAAAAATGTATTTGGTCTATATAATTAACGATTTTGGCAAAAAAAAATCCGAGTTTTTCAACCCGGATGTAAAGACTAAATTGTATGCTATTATTCTTTGCAATCGCAAGGATTGAAACTCTTGTTGTACTGGCTCATTGCTCTGTAACTCATACCCATACTTGAGAATCCTCCATCGTGAAACAAGTTCTGCATGGTAACCTTCTTGGTTAAGTCAGAGAACAAAGTAATACAGAAGTTGGCACATTCCTGAGCATCGGCGTTACCAAGCGGCGACATTCTTTCCGAAAAGTCGATCAAAGAATCGAATCCTTTAACACCGCTACCAGCAGTTGTTACCGTTGGCGATTGTGAAATTGTATTTACACGTACACGTCTTTCACGACCATAGATGTATCCGAAACTACGAGCGATTGATTCCAACATGGCTTTCGCATCGGCCATATCATTGTACTCGTACATGGTTCTTTGAGCTGCGGCATAAGAAAGCGCTACTACCGAACCCCATTCGTTAATTGCATCTAATTTCTTTGCTGATTGCAATACTTTATGGAATGATGTTGCAGAAACATCAAGTGTTTTTTTAAGGTATTCATAATTTAAGTCATCGTAAGCGTGACCCTTACGAACATTTGGAGACATACCGATAGAGTGAAGAACAAAGTCTACTCTTCCGCCCAACACTTCCATCGATTTGGTAAATAATTCATCCAAATCTTTTGGGTTGGTTGCATCGGCAGGAATTACCTCTGCATTGCATTTTTTAGCCAATTCATCGATTGTTCCCATACGAATCGATACAGGTGTATTGGTCAAGACGATTTCAGCACCTTCTTCAACAGCTAGTTCAGCAACTTTCCAGGCGATCGACATTTCGTTCAATGCCCCGAAAATAATCCCCTTTTTTCCTTTTAATAAATTATACGACATAATTTGAAATTTTCAATTTTTCAGGTGGTAAAGATAACCATTAATTCGCATAATGATTCTAAACAAGCTTATTAATTAAGACTGAATAAATTCTTTAATTAAAAATCAAAAAGATCATCTAACTATCTAACAACACTTTAGCATTTTCGAGAGCAGCTTTGGTCAAATCAGAGCCACTAAGCATCTTGGCAAGCTCCTCAAGGCGATGCTGTTTGTCCAGAAGTACGATGTTTGAATAGGTTTCGTGTTCATCATCGGCTTTATAAACCTTGTAGTGATATTTACCTTTTCCTGCAATTTGAGGAAGGTGCGTAATGCTTATTACCTGAATATTTTCAGCCATTTGGTTCATCATTGCACCCATTTTATCTGCAATTTCCCCCGAAACTCCGGTATCAATTTCATCGAATACAATAGATGGTAATGCTGTTGAAGAAGAAATTAAATACTTTATACTCAGCATTAAGCGCGAAAGCTCACCCCCGGAGGCTACTCTCTGTACTTCTTCTAAGCTTCCATTCTTGTTTGCACTAAATAAAAAGCTTAGTTTATCGGCTCCCAATTGCTGAAAATCTTCGTTATTTGAAATTTGTATTTTAAAATTGGCGTTAGGAATTCCCAATAAAACCAATTGAGCAGTGATTGTTTTTTCAATCTTAGGAATTGCTTTTGTCCTACTGCCTGTAAGGTTTTCTGCAGATTTTTTTAGTTTCGATTGCTGTTCAGACAATTGTTTCTTCAAATCGTCAATTCTCTCATCACTCGATTCTATTTTACCTACTTTTCCTTCGAGCTCCTCTCTTATTTTGATCAATTCATCTACCGAATCAACCCTGTGCTTTTGCTGTAGCGAATAAATTGCATCCAAACGTTGATTCAAAAAATCGATTCGCGCATTGTCGAATTCTACCGATTCATTGCTGCGATCAATCTCCTGCGATAAATCCTGCAATTCAATTAAAGCACTATCCAATCTCTCAAAATAGGCATCTGCTTCCCCAAAAACATCTTGAATTTTAGCCATTGAGCTTCTTGCCTCTTTCAGTTGCGATATTACCGAAGAGTCTCCTTCCGACAGCAAACCATAAGACTGGTACAA
Organism: Marinifilum caeruleilacunae; assembly: GCF_013141825.1. Taxonomy (GTDB): domain Bacteria; phylum Bacteroidota; class Bacteroidia; order Bacteroidales; family Marinifilaceae; genus Marinifilum; species Marinifilum caeruleilacunae. The sequence goes on along the minus strand of NZ_RZNH01000035.1, from coordinate 18,023 downwards.
TCCGGATTTAATCTCTTCTGCATGGTTCAGAGTTTCCAACTCCTCTTCCATTTCCTTTTGTTCGCCTTCAATTAAATTGGCCTCTACCAACTGCTCCAGTTGAAACTGGAAATAATCCAAATCTGCTTTCTCCTTGGCAGCTTGTTCTTCCTGTAATTTCAGTTCCTTTTTTAGCTCCTGGTATTTCTTAAAGTTTAACTGATATTTGGCAAGTACAGAAGTATTTTTTGCATAGGTATCAACAATCCCTACCTGGTATTCAAAACTACCCAGAACCAGGTTCTGATTCTGACTATGAATATCCACCAAACGAAGCCCCAGCTCCTTTAGCGTTTTTAAATTTACCGGGGTGTCATTAACAAAGGCCCTGGTTTTTCCACTGGGTAAGATTTCACGACGAACCAGTGTTTCCTTATCGTAATCCAATTCACGGCTTTCAAAAAACTCCTGCAAATTGTATTTCTCAATCGAAAATGAGCATTCTATTACGCACTTCTTCTCTTTATCTTTTAGTACATTCCCCTCTGATCTCTGACCTAAAACCAAAGATAAAGCACCTAGCAATATCGATTTTCCCGATCCGGTTTCGCCGGTTATTACAGAGAATCCATCAGAAAAATCGATTTCCAGTTGATTGATTAATGCAAAGTTTTGTATGGATATTGATTGAAGCATATTCTTGAAAATAGATAATTAGGTTTCGCAAAAATAATGAATAAGAAAAAAATCGGGTATTACTTTTGCCCGATTATTTTGTTATACTTTTTAATATTTGCAGGATCAATCTCACTCAGAATATTAAAGACTCGCTTTTTTTCATCGGTAAAAGATTCGCTAAAAATATTAACCAGTTCATCCGCTTTTGCATCAAAAAATATTTGAAGAATAAAAGCTCCTGGCTTAGCGCGATATGCCTTCTGCAACAAACGTAAACTTTCTGCAATTTCCGCCCTCGATTCGGTCAAATGATCCGACATCCTGTCCAAACCTAAACGGTGATAGCGATACAAACATTCTCGAACCGGGCTGTATGCATTATTTAGTATATTTTCGATTAACCAATACCTGTTATCCCTGCTTTCATAAGCCTTCCACCCTACGGTATTAGAATTCTGCATTTTATTTACAATAGATTCGGCTCTTGCAAAATATGGAGCTCCACCATCCATGGCGAATGTGTCGTAATCAAGCCCTAAAATCAGGTAGGCATAATAAGCCAATAGTCCTGTGAGTTCGCTAGGCGTTACAGTTTCGTTAAAATCAAGGGTTTGATATTCCACGTATTTAAACTGTACATCATCATCCTTAAAGTTCAGCAATACGGTATTGTATGATGAATTGTACACCGGACGACTCGCTTGCACCTGCAAACTACCACGGAATTCATCTGCGGATATTTGCTCGGTAAGATTAAATAAGAAGGTACATTCAATTCTCTCATCGTAACTGTATCGATGATCGGTCCATCGACGAGTATTCATAAACTCATTGATTGCCGTCTGCATGGTTCTAAAAACCTGTTTGTTGGTTCCCTGAATTTTCTGGCTTACTACCTGAATATTGCATTTAAATTCTTGCGAAAAAGCAGGAATCGAGAGCAATGCAACCATTAATACTAGAAAGAATTTACGCATAATTGTATTTCAAAAGTTCACAGCTAAAGTTAAAAATTATAACGAAACAGATGCCAACTTATTTCTCATAAAACCCAATTATTTCGGCAACAATGTCTTTGGCTACCTCTGTTTTAGGTTTCAGGTCGTATTTCTTTGCCAAACCATTATTATCGATGATAGATATCTTGTTGGTATCGTGTTGGAATCCAGCTCCGGAATCGTTTAATGAGTTCAACACAATAAAATCAAGATTCTTCTTTTCAAGTTTAAGCTTGGCATTAAACTCTTCATTATTGGTTTCAAGGGCAAAACCAACCAGAAATTGAGAATTTGATTTCTCCTTTCCTAATGAAGCTGCTATATCTTTGGTAGGTGTAAGTTCGATGGAATAATTCTCTTTCCCTCGTTTCACTTTTTTATCTTCCGGATGTAAGGGAGTAAAATCTGCCACAGCGGCAGTCATAATTCCACCATCGCAATCCGAAAAGTTGTTCACAGATGCCTCATACATCTCTTGTGCAGTAACAACATCAATTCTTTTGATGTTTGGATGCTTTTCTTTTAAAGCAGTTGGCCCACTCACCAATACAACCTCAGCTCCATTTTCAGCTAATTCCTCGGCGATGGCATATCCCATTTTTCCCGACGAAAAATTACCTATAAATCGTACCGGATCAATCTTTTCGTAAGTAGGCCCTGTAGTGATTAAAATCTTTTTATCACTTAGTTTTTTTTTTTATCCTCAAGAAATTCGCTTAGCTTTTGCGCAATAATTTCAGGTTCTTCCATCCTTCCTTTACCATACAAACCACTTGCCAATTCCCCACTCGAAGGTTCGATAAATGAATCGCCATAGGATCTTAAAATATCCATATTACGCAGAGTAGCCGGATGCTTGAACATATCCAAATCCATTGCCGGAGCATGAACAACCGGACATTTTGCAGATAGGTAGGTAGTAAGAAGTAAATTATCGCAAATACCATGAGCCATTTTAGCCATGGTGTTTGCCGTAGTCGGTGCAATAATCATTACATCTGCCCAAATTCCAAGGTCAACATGACTGTTCCACGAACCATCATCATGTTTAAAAAAATCGGACAATACAGTATTCTTAGACAAGGTAGCCATGGTTACCGGCGAGATAAACTCCTTGGCATAAGGAGTCATGATTACCTTTACATTAGCACCTTCTTTTACCAAAAGTCGAACAAGAGAAGCTGCTTTATATGCTGCAATACTTGCAGTAACACCTAATATGATATTCTTATCTTTTAACATAAGCTCTTTCTAAAAATAAAAAGTTCCCTCTTTGTACAAAAGGGAACTTGACCATTATTTACTAATTAGTCTTCTGATTTTTGCTCTTTAGAAGGATTTCTGTAATAGATTTCTCCATTAATGAATTCCTCTACCGCAATCAAAGTAGGTTTTGGTAATCTCTCGTAATACTTAGAGATTTCAATCTGCTCGCGGTTCTCAAATACTTCTTCCAAGTTATCTGTATAAGAAGCAAATTCCTGCAATTTCTTATTCAGTTCACTTTTCAGTTCAACAGCAATCTGATTTGATCTTTTAGCCATAATCATAACAGATTCGTAAACATTACCCACCTCTTTGCTCATTTCGTTCATGTTGCGAGTAACTGTAGAACTTGCTGCATTTGTTTTTTTGTAATCCATACTGTGTAAGAATTAGATCTATTTTAATTATTTATATTAAACTTACTTAAATATGCTTCCATATCTTCAAGCATTTTTTCGGCACGTTTCATGTGCTTACTTTCAGGGTATTCATCTACAAAAGCGTAATATTCTTCTTTTGCATTGTTGTATCTTTCGCGTTGCTTAGATGGGATACTTTTCGCTGCCAATTGGTGTTTCGATTCCAATAGCATAAACATCAAATCTTCGCGGTGCGATGATCCTGGATAATCTTTCAAACTATTTTGCAATGCAATAATTGCCGATGGGAATTTTTCTCTGTCGTAATAATTTCTTGCACTTAAATATGATTTGTATACCAGCTTATCCTGTAATTCATCGATGTATTCGTTACAAGCAGGAATTCGAGTTGAGTTTGGATACCTGTTAATGTACAACTGAAATGCATCAATGGCATTCTGAGTTGGTGTTTGATCCAATCTTGGCTTTGGCGACTCCATGTAATAACAATATGCACTCATGTATAAACATTCCTCAGAGTATGGACTATCAGGAAATGTTTTCAAAAAGTTTCTAAAAAAATATCCAGCCGAGATAAAATCTCCCTGCCCGTAAGAACAGTAAGATATGTAATAACTAATTGTTTCTGCTTTACTTGTTCCTCTATAAATCGGAAGTAATTCTTCAAACAGCGTTGCAGATTTTGCATAGTTTTCAGAATTATAATACTCTATTGCTTTCTTGTATTTAAGAGAGTTATCGGTACTTTTCAGCAATTTTTGATACTCGCTACATCCTCCTAAAACGAAGGCGAAAAGCACGAACAGTAAGACAATTTTTCTCATAGGCTTCGCTACTATATTTTTTTGCATTTTGCAAAGATAAAGTTTTCATATGAATTATGACATACTTTCTCACGTATATTATACAAATCTTTATAATTTATTGCTTTAAATCCAAAAAAGATTACTTTTGCACAGTTAGAAAGAAAATAACTCAAAAAAGCATAAATCGTGGATATTTTTGACAAAATTAAGACCCAGAAAGGGAATATCGGGCAGTACGCAAAGCAAGCTCATGGTTATTTTGCTTTCCCTAAATTGGAAGGCGAAATCAATTCAAGAATGAAGTTTCGTGGGAAAGAGGTATTAACATGGAGTTTGAACAACTATATTGGTTTGGCAAATCACCCAGAAATTAGAAAAACAGATGCTGAAGCAGCTGCAAAATGGGGTTTGGCTTATCCAATGGGAGCTCGTATGATGTCGGGACAAACAAGTCTCCACGAAGAATTAGAATCTAAACTTGCCGAATTCGTAGGTAAACAAGATGCTTTTCTTTTGAACTTTGGATACCAGGGAATGGTTTCTATCATCGACGCTCTTGTAGGTCGTCATGATGTAATTGTTTACGATTCTGAATCTCACGCTTGTATCATGGATGGTCTTAGACTTCACCCAGGTAAGCGTTTCGTTTATCCTCACAACGATATGGATAACCTTCGCAAGGAATTAGAGCGTGCTACCAAATGGACTGAAAAAACAGGTGGTGGTATCCTTGTAATTACAGAAGGTGTATTCGGTATGGCAGGTGACCTTGGTAAATTGGATGAAATCTGTGCAATGAAAGACGATTTCAACTTCCGTTTATTGGTTGACGATGCTCACGGATTCGGTGTAATGGGTAAAACTGGTGCTGGTGCAATTGAGCACTTCGGAGTTGAAGACAAAGTAGATCTTCACTTTAGTACTTTCGCAAAAGCTATGGCAGGTATTGGTGCATTCATCGCGTGTGATGAGGAAGTTGGTACTTACCTAAGATATACAATGAGATCTCAGATCTTTGCTAAATCTCTTCCAATGCCAATCGTTGAAGGTTCATTGAAGCGTTTAGAAATGTTGAGAACTATGCCAGAACTTCGTGAAAAACTTTGGTCTGTAGCTAACACGCTTCAAAGCGGATTAAAAGAAGCTGGATTGGATATCGGTGTTACTGAATCTCCTGTAACTCCTGTTTATCTTTCTGGTAGTGTTGCTGAAGGTACCCAGGTAACTATGGATTTAAGAGAGAATTACAATATTTTCTGTTCAATCGTAGTATACCCTGTTATTCCTAAAGGACAATTATTACTTCGTTTGATTCCAACAGCAATGCACTCACTTGAAGATGTTGAGTACACTGTTAACGCATTTAAGGAAGTTTCAAAGAAACTTAAAGAAGGAAAATACAGTAAGGATAAATTTGCTGATGTATTCAAGCAGTAATCTTACTTTATTAAGATATATGAAGAGGCATTCGAGAGGATGCCTCTTTTTTTGCAAGCATAAAAATACCCGGCCATAATGAATAGCCGGGTAATATTATATTTTTTGAAAGCTTCTATTCTCTTTCTGCCAAAAATCTTTCAGCATCCATAGCAGCCATACAGCCCGATCCTGCTGAAGTAATAGCCTGACGATAATGTGGGTCTTTTAAATCGCCCGAGGCAAACACACCAGGAACATTTGTCTTGGTTGAGTCTGGCTCTGTAATCACGTAGCCCTGATCATCAGTTTTTAGGTAATCAGCAAATACTTTTGAGTTTGGTGTGTGACCAATCGCTACAAAGAAACCATCAATTTTGATGTCCACTTCGCTTTCATCTTCCTCTCCCATTCTCTTGATTAACTTCGCACCTTCAACAACGCCATCGCCATATAGCTCTTTAGTATTGTGTTCGAACAAAAGCTCAATATTTTTAGTTTTGAAAACACGATCCTGCATAGCTTTAGATGCACGTAAAAATGGCTTACGAACGATTAAATATACTTTGTTACACAATCCGGCAAGGTAAGTTGCCTCTTCGGCAGCTGTATCGCCACCACCAACAACTGCTACATCTTTTCCTCTGTAGAAAAAACCATCGCAGGTTGCACAGGCCGAAACTCCAGATCCCATATATTTCTCTTCGGTTGGGAAACCAAGATATTTTGCAGTAGCACCTGTTGCCAAAATTACAGTTTCAGCTTCGATTACTTTCTTTTCATCAACTACTACTTTGTGTGGATACACCGAAAAATCAACAGCAGTAACCAAGCCCCAGCGACAATCCGTTCCAAATCTTTCCGCTTGCTTTTTTAAATCTGCCATCATATCCGGCCCAGTAATCCCTTCAGGATATCCTGGGAAGTTATCAACTTCGGTAGTTGTTGTTAACTGACCACCTGGTTGTAGCCCTTCAATTACAACAGGATTTAAATTTGCTCTTGCCGCATAAATTGCAGCAGTATAACCGGCTGGTCCCGAACCAACGATTAAACATTTTATTTTTTCAACATCACCTTCAGGGATTTTAGGTGCATTCTCGTTTAAGTTCATTGATTTAAATTCCATGTATCTTTAACTATTCTGTTTCTATATTAAAATTGGACAAACAAATCTACAAAATATCCAGATAATTAACTGTATTCATTAATAGAAAGATTAGATAACAGAATCAATTTTATCGAATTATCATTTATGCCTTTTCAATTGACTTATTATACCAATTGCATTTCAATGTGAGTCTTAAGCGAAACATTGAGATTGCAATGGTTAATGCCGATAATAAACGAAAGAGACTTTGGGAGAAAGCGAACCAAAGGCTCATTTCGATATTAAATCGGTATTACATGAGCTGTAACAAATCATTTTAATCCTCATTTATCAACAGGTATAAAATAAAACACCCCCTGGATTGGCTTCCAGGGGGCGATAAAAACTCAATAATTAAATAGTCATTAGGCTTTTGGCTCAACTACTAAAAGTAAATCTCCTTTAGCAACAGAATCGCCAGAATCACATTTAATTTCTTTTACAATACCTTCCGCTTTAGCATCAAGATTGTTCATCATCTTCATAGCTTCAAGTACTACTAATGTATCTCCAACTTTTACTTCGTCTCCAACTTTCACCTTGCACTCCACAATCATACCTGGGATTGGAGCAACTACACTACCTGTAGCAGTTTCATCAGCAGCAGCTTCTTTCTTCTTACGGCCTTTGAATTGAGGTGCAGCAGGACCATTTGGATCGTTGATTTCTACAGTAAATGTTTCTCCGTCAACTGTAACTTCAAGCTCACGACCGTTTCCTTTACCTTTAGAAGTTAATTCTCCAGAAAGTGCTTTTCTTACCAGCTCTTCTTCTTTTTCAACTTCTGCCATTGTCTTAGCCTTTACATCAGCAGGAATTTCTTCCATTCCATATTTCCATTTCAGGAAGCGTTTCCCAGTAACTGGGTAAAGTGCACACAATACTTCATCATCGATATCTTTTGCAAGATCACCAAATGTCTTTTTCACCTCATCCATTTCTGGCTCAAGAATCGAACCTGGACGTGCTGTAATTGGTTCCTCACCTCTTGGGTAATCTTTAAGAGCTTTCTTCTGAACCTCTGGGTTGATTGGGTGAGTAGTTTTACCGTACAATCCGTAACAAAGGTCTTTTACCTCTTTGGTAATTTGTGCATATTCTCCTTCGTAAGAATCGAACAACACATTGTTTACAGTCTGTACACCAACAATCTGAGATGTAGGAGTAACCAATGGAATGTTACCAAGATCTTTACGTACTTTAGGTAGTAAACGGAATACTTCTGGAAGTTTATCCAATGCATCCATTGCTTTCAACTGGTTTACAAGGTTAGAAAGCATTCCACCTGGAGTTTGGTGCAACAATACGTTGATATCAGTAGTAGCATACTTAGGGTTATTATCTAAGTGCTTGTATTTCGGGATGTATTTCTCCATTTCTTCAGCAATTGCATTAATCTTGTTAATGTCCATTCCTGAATCACGGTTAGTACCTAATAAAGACATGATCAATGGCTCAACAGCAGCATGAGAAGTACGGTATGCGTAAGGTCCGATACAAGTATCAACGATATCTACACCAGCTTCGATTGCTTTGAAAATTGCCAAATCACCCATACCTGAAGTAAAGTGAGTATGCAGGTTGATTGGAGTATCAGTGAATTTCTTGATTTCACGTACCAGGTTGTAAATATCATAAGGAGCTACCAAACCAGCCATATCCTTAATACATACAGAATCAACACCAAACTCGATCAAATCTTTCACTTTATTGATGTAGTATTCCATGTTGTATACTTCACCACCCAAACGAGGTTGGTTTAGTGTGTAACATACCACACCTTGCAAATGCTTTTTGTTGTCTTTGATTACTTTAGCAGCAGTTTCGAAGTTTCTGAAATCATTCAATGCATCGAAACAACGGAAGATATCCATACCATTATCGATTGAACGCTGAACGAATGCCTTCACTACGTCATCAGCATAGTTACGGTATCCTACAACATTCTGTCCACGAAGAAGCATCGAGAATGGAGTTTTAGGCATGTGCTTTTTCAATACTCTTAAACGCTCCCATGGATCTTCACCCAAGAAACGGTGCATTGTATCAAAAGTTGCTCCCCCCCAAGTTTCAACAGCATTGTATCCAGCATCATCAATCATTTCTGCAACTGGCAACATATCTTCTGTACGACCACGAGTAGCAAATAGCGACTGGTGACCATCACGTAAACTTACATCATTAATTTTAATTGGGTTCTCAGCTTTCGGACGATCGCTACCGAAATTAAGTTCGCTCATTTGTAGAACCCCATGCTTATCGTATATCATCTTTTTATCTTTTTTGAATTAATACTTCTCCTGGTTACAGGAAAAAAATTACGCACTTCTTAGATTACGACCACGTAGCTGAACAATCTTACGTTTTGTCATCATCATTTTAATGCCAGTACGTGACCAAGAGCTATTTGTAGAACTTTCAACCTTTAACGCTTCAGCTTTCTCCTGCTCTACATAGTGAGCAACTGCTATAGCAACTGCTTTTTTAATCTTTTCTTCTCGTGTCATAATTATCTTGTATTAATAATTAATTTTTAACAAAGTCTATCTTACAATGGAATATTTCCGTGTTTCTTAGCTGGCAATACCTCTGCTTTAGTTTTCATAGCATTTAATGCATCAATCAAACGAGCACGAGTTTCGCTAGGAAGGATTACATCATCAATGTATCCGCGCTGAGCTGCCAAATAAGGCACGTTAAATGCATCTTCGTATTCCTTAATCTTTTCGTCGGTTTTAGCTTGCTTATCGTCAGCAGCAGCAATTTCTTTTTTGTATGAAGAAATTACCTCTACAGCACCTTTAGCACCCATAACCGCAATTTCAGCTGTTGGCCAAGCGAATACCATATCAGCACCCAATGGCTTAGAACACATTGCAAGGTATGCTCCACCATAGTCTTTACGTGTTACCACAGTAAATTTAGGTACAGTAGCCTCTGCATAACTCCAAAGAAGTTTTGCACCGTGACGGATAATACCGCCTAGCTCTTGCTGAACTCCAGGAAGATATCCAGGAACATCAACAAATGTTACCATAGGAATATTAAAAGCATCACAAGTACGAACGAAGCGAGAAATTTTATCAGAAGCGTCGATATCCAAACATCCTGCCTGAATTAATGGCTGGTTTGCGATGATACCAACTGATTGGTTATCTAAACGACCGAAACCGATAATTGCATTCTCTGCATAGTGCTCATGCACTTCGTAGAATTCTCCCTGGTCTAGTACTGATTCAATAACAGCCTTCATATCGTAAGGTGTTTTTGCATCATCAGGAATCATAGTATCCAATTCTTCACAAACACGTTGTGGATCGTCACCCATTTGCATTTGAGGAGTTTCCTCAAGGTTATTATTTGGCAAATAGCTTAACAAATCGCGAATTGCTTCAATTGTTTCTTCATCTGTATCGCAAGCGAAATGTGCGTTACCACTTTTTGCGTTGTGAGCCATAGCTCCACCCAACTCTTCGAAAGTAGTTTCTTCACCTGTTACTGTTTTAATTACGTATGGAGATGTAATAAACATGTGACTTTGCTTTTTAACCATGTAAACAAAATCAGTCATTGCAGGAGAATAAACTGCACCACCGGCACAAGGACCCATAATGGCAGAAATCTGTGGAATAACACCCGATGCTCTTGAGTTACGCATAAAAATTTCACCGTAACCTTTTAGTGCATCAACACCTTCTTCTACACGTGCTCCACCTGAATCATTCAATCCAACAACTGGGGCACCAGCGCTAACTGCCAAATCCATTACTTTACAGATTTTTGCAGCATGCATTTCACCTAAAGATCCACCTCTAGAAGTAAAATCCTGAGAGTAAGCAAATACAGTTCGTCCGTTTACTAAACCATGACCAATAATCACTCCATCAGCAGGAATTTCAGTTGATTCAAAGCCAAAGTTTACACAACGATGTTCTACGAACATATCCAATTCTCTAAAACTTCCTTCATCAAAAAGCAAGTCTATTCTCTCTCGTGCGGAAAGCTTCCCTTTGTCATGTTGCTTGGCAACACGAGCCTCACCGCCCATCATTTTAACTTCTTCTCTTTTTTTCTTTAAGAGATCTAACTTTTCAGATACCTTCATCTTTAAATATTATTTTCAAGTAATTTGCTAAGAAAACCTCAAGGATATTTCTAATTTACCTCAAACGTATTCTACCTTAAATCTTGCATGCCGAATTGCGCAACTTAAAATATTTACATCAATTCAATTGATCTGCTTATTTAAACCTTTCACGGTTTAAAGAATTATTTCATTATTCACTGGCGAATATAAATACTTTCATTGTAGATAAGAAACTGTTTAAAAACAGCAGTACGCCATCGTAAACGTTTGAATATCAAAGAACACTTCACTACAATCCTCCTATCTCTTTGTCTTTCTGTGTGTTAGTTAATTTTTTCTATATTCAAAAAAAAATTTAAAAAAAATCACTTAAGTATTGTAAAACATGTTTTAATAGAGTCAAAAAGTGATAAAAATCATGATGATTCAATTCTATTCTTTTCATTTCAATATCATCATTAATGGCGTAAGATATAAATAACAAACTACCAATGATATGGGTATATTTACCCATTTTTATCAAAATGATAAAAGTCTATTATTTCAGTACACTTTAAGCTCATTTTCACCCAAGTTCGTAAGAATAGGAATTGCCCTGACAGTTTAACCGTAGATTATATACAAGAGAGATACTTACTTTAACTGGAAAAAGATCAAATTTAACGTATACGTTTGCGTAATTTATTGTCATACATCTTACATGTATATGGAATTTTTTCTCTATTTAAGACAATATCATTATTTTCGCTTATTCCAGAGCAAAAAATGTTATCCGGCAAAATCAATTTTACCTAATATTTCTCATTCTAATTTTTTGCTGAAAGTTTTACATGAATTATATTTGTTTTCACAGTTCGGGGCGTAGCTCAGCCAGGTTTAGAGTACACGTCTGGGGGGCGTGGGGTCGGAAGTTCGAATCTTCTCGCCCCGACTTCTAATAATTAACACATTACAAAACCATTTAAGATGTCTATTATAAGCAATCTAAATAAACTCGTGAGTATTTCGTGAGTTTATTAATATTTTATCTTGTCTGTTCATATTTCTATCTTACAAAAGAATGTCATCTTAATACATAGATTGTTTAAATTTTTTGTGTAACCTGTAAACCAGGAACTCAAATCTCTAATTATCTGGAGATTAGGCTTATTGTGAAAGTTTACACGTTTACTTTTTATTTGGAAGACTGAATTAATGATAGAAATGAACTAATAATGGACATTTTTTTTACTTTATGGACTTGCATACAAAAGAAGCATATCCAATTCCATAATCTAGAAATACTCACTTATAATAAAGACATATATAATATTGTTCATAGTTGTAAAAATAATTCCATTCTTTTTATGTTTAATTGTTTTTGAATACTGTCCTTTCTTCAACTGAGCACATTTCAACTTATATTGAGCATTTGAAATTAAACTTTTAAAATCCTGGTTGGGTGCGCCAGCTTTAATATTATTAATTTAAAAGATTAACAATTCTTAGAATGAGAAAAACATACTGTCAAGAGGATCAAATCATTTGTTCCTAATATACTATTGGATACCAGAGAAAGGTAATAGTGATGCTACCATTTATAATTGGATAGCTAAATATGGAGGTTTGGATGCGTTATAGATAAACACGTAAAAAGATATTAAAAAAGAAATTGCTCGTTTAAAATAGATATATAAATCACTAATTATGCTTCAACATTCTTTTGAACAAACGGATATAAAGCTTTAAGCTTTTAACAAAAAAAAAGAGTTGCCACATCACATGAATGAAGAGTATTAAATTAGTGTTCATCAGGACTGGATTTTTGGTGAATCTCGTAAAGTCAATTTTTCTATTTAAATCAAAAGAGAGAGATCACTAGCTCATGATGGAACAACTATTTATTGTGATAGAAATTAATTGTGGCAGACAAATATTCGTCCAACTGATGTTGGATATACTAAAGTCGTCTCTGGTTGAAAGGATATAGTTGGGACTACAAAACAGTCTATCATATTTATACGGCAATGAAACTAAACCTTCATAGGGAAGCCAATAAACGCCTTTCCGCACATAAAAAGCAGCTATTCATCCTACAAAATTGAACCAATTCTGATCTTGAGATGTTATACACGATGGATAGTGAAACAGCGATAACAGTCTATTAACTATCATAACACATCAAAGTACTGATCATTGAAGCTTATTTATCTATTCACTCATTATGGCTTATTCAAGTTTTGAATCGTTTGAAGGAAGCACTTGGTATCCCAAGATGATTCACCTAGACAATTGTCCAGAAACCATCAGCACAAAATTGGACGATTATTGTACAGATAATGAATTTGAACCGGCATTTATTCGGTCATGAAAATCTACTAAGAACCACTTTATTGAGCTTTTGAGGTAGTTTGAGAAGAGAACTGTAAATACTCATATGTGCTTGGAAAGATCCGTGCACTATGAAATAAAAAGTCAGCAATGGACGTTCGATTAAATTCTCCATTCTCCCGTTAAGCACTCAATTTCTAATTATTTAGAACTCATCGTATAACAGTATATTTTAAAATCTCTAATTTTGATGATCCAAAAATGAAGAAAACTTACATACCTTTTTTAAATCTAATCCTTATAGGTCATAAAATTAAACCCACTCACAATAATCTTGTAAGTGGGTTTGATTATAGTTTATCGCCTCAAGTTTTTTTTAAAGATATGCATAATTAGTTAATATAGTAATTTTCTATTATCCATAATTAAGTTCATAAAAGTTCCAATTACTAATTTCCTATTTTAGCCTTAAAAAAAAATATTTCCATCCCAAGGACTTACTGGTCCTCTCAAATAAGTCATTTTTAGAAAAACAAACAATAATTCAACAATACAAGTAATAATAATTTTAGTATTGTATACTTTATTTAGTCTCTGTAAATTATTTCTTAAGTAGATAATAAGAATAATTAACACGAAAATAATTAAAGGAATACTTATTGACAAATCTCCCAAGCCTAATCCAAACCTTACTCTGCCTTTAAAATTTCCATAAAAAACTAATACATTAACACAAGTCCAAATTATCATAAATACATGACATGCTATTTTATTCTTTTTCATTGCTCTATCTGTTTATGGGTTATTTTTTTTATTCGAAAGTCAATATTTATTTCTGGTAACGATCCTGGGGTTTTAAGCAAATTGGGTCTTGTATGTAAAAAATGAGAACTTATTGGATCATAGTATGGTGCTCTTGTATTTCTTACACGTCCAAAATGATTAGGTTTAGTTGGTATATCAATATAATCCTTAACTTCAACATTGATAGTATTTTGGTTATTATATGTTCGACTAGCTACTTTTCCACCAGCTATTGTGGCCAATAATGTCTGAACTTCATCATAATTACTAAAGAAATGTAAATGATTATCTACTTCAACATTAGATGGATTCTCAATATCATTAACTCCGTTATACGCTGGAGTTGCAATTGTGATTAAATTTATTAATCTATCATCATTACTTTTATTTAATGCTTTTTTGATAATATTAATCGCCTGAATACCAACATTTCCTCCATGGCTATGCCCTATTATGGTAATGGGTTCACCATTATCATCTAAGTTTGCCAAAACAAAAGCTGCTAAAGCTTGGGCAGCGACCCCACGATCCGTTTCATTATTATCAAATTCATTCGTTCCTTTCGGCCAATTAAAACCTCTAATTACCTCGCTGTTGCCTGACAATCCCTTGAGAAAATCGTCACTTAATGCATAAAAGGTTTCTGAGTCCGAATTTGTACCATGAACTGGAAACGCTTGAAGTCCCCAAAGATCAATATTAGCAATAGGAGAGTTCTCAGCATAATTATAATTAGTTACAAATGCAAATTGATCAGAAAGAATATCAATTCCAATAAATCTTCCTAAACTTGGCTCATACATTCTGGCTCCATAATCTAACCAATCCGTCTCATCCTGCAACTCCTTAGCGTTATACAGGTATTTCTGGTTTGCATCTGAAAGAGAACTTACCATATCCATTCTCATCCCAAAAGGATAGTAGTGGTTGGTTTCCTTAATTTGCTTATCCTCCGTTAAACTGATTCTGGTATTACCCAAGTGATCTTTTACAAAGAACTGGTACTCTCCATTATCTCCTACATTTAACTTCCCTTCCTCATTTATAATATATGCCAAAGAACCATCTATGTATACAAAGTTACCTAAATATTGTAAATCTTGACCACTTTCTATACGATTTTCTAGTTTTACACCTGTTGCATCGTATGCGTACTGAATTGTCCTATTTTCATTGTTTGACACATTTTTCACAATACTTTCCGGTAAATTCAGAATGTTATAATCAATGGATGTCAAATTTTTATTGTCATCTCTTTTCATGTTACCATTCCAATCATAATCATATTCATCCTGATTACTGGAACTCTCCTTAAATCCAATCAATTGAGTATGTGCGTCATTCACGTACATCAATCGATTCGATCTTGGATTATTCATATTCTTATATCCATATGTCAACTGATCAATATGACCTGCCTCTCCATCTCTACTTAAAGTCATAATATTACCATTCAGATCATAAGTGATGTCAAACACATCAAATTTATCGATAGGATTGTGCCAAGTTCCTGTATTTTCCCGATAATCCGCCTTTAAAATTCTATTTAAGGCATCATACCTGTATCCATAGGCCTGTTCATGATCTATTCCGTCTTCAGCATTAGTCCACCATTGCATAGCTCCAATATTACCATTGAATTGATTCTGTCCGCCAAACAATGTAGAACCCGTATCGTAATTCAACTCAAAACCAAAGTTATCATTGTCTCTGCCTGCCATTTGCGATGGATTATGCGAATTCATCTGCGTTAGCCATCCCCGAATATTATACTGATAATCCATTTGTTGAAGATTACCATACAAGACCTTTTTCTCTAATTGTCCCAGCTCATTGTAATCCATGTGAACAATCTCCGCCCTCGTTTTTTCAACTGCATCACCTCTATACTCCAGCTCTATGGATATCATTCTACCCGCATGATCGTAATCATACCACTTCTCTTCATAAGTAGTATAACCATTTACATTATGATCATGAAGCTTCTTAACCAATCTTCCTGCAAAGTCGTACTGTTTAGTAATCAGGTCTATTCCCATTAGATAATTCTCCTTCCAAGTCTGCACTATCCTGTACTTCTTATCATAGAAATTAATTGCCCACAGTTCATCTCTCCAATTGACTCCAGGATTAAATACCTTGGTAAGAGTGGCTGTTAATTGTCCCATTGGTTCAGGAAGTAATTCTGCAATTACATTATAACCTGTAACGTTATGGTATTTTCGCTTATCTGATGTCAGAGGTAAACCATCAATGTTATAATCATCGTAATAAGATACCGTTAACACATCTAATTCCGAAATCGTTTTAGGAAAGGATCGATTAGTATAGGCATATAAATTACCTGTACTATTATCTCTTTCTTCAAACATTGTAGCCACTGGATAATTATTGTTATTATTTACTTCACCCTGTAAACCACTTTGACTATCTCCATTGATGTAAATTCCTGTCATTACAGGACGGTTCAATACATCGTATTTGATGAACTGCCAACATGGGCTTGGCTGACCATTCTCATCTTTACGATTTCTTTGGTTACCATCCTGTTTTGCTACCAACCTGTCCCTGCTGTCATATACCATCCATACCTCTTCTGCTCCCGGTATTTTCTTATGGGTCATTCGCTTCCTTCCATCATACTTGTACCAGTAACAGTATCCACTGAGTTCTTCACTACTGATTGTAACATTGCCATCTGCAAAAGCTTGTGGTGGCAACACATATCGCAATAGTCCAAAATCATCATAAACATAATAGGTATTTACTTCTTTTGGATTTCCTCCTGGATTGTTTGAGTCTTCCACATAACTTCGTTTCAATATCAATTGTCCCTGTTTGTCCTTGAATTCTTCTATTGTATGCAGTTTATTTAAATTAGTATTACCTGTATCTTCCCAGTTTTCATTTTTGCTTATTGTTTTATACAATTCCTTTTCGGTATAGTACTGATGATTAGGATGATGAATCAAATTACCATTTTCATCTAATTCAAAACAAACCACTTCATTAGTTAGATTAGACAAATAGTCCTTCTTTACTGTTCTCCCTGTACCATTGGACACATTATCTGTTTTATCAATCTTCCACGCACTGCCTGGAGCCCCCTGTTCCACTACTCTATGCAGAAGTGATCCGTCAAACTCTTTCTCAGCATAAGTAAAGTCCAATTCTACATGATCATAATGATTAATCCAGTTGTTTCTATTGATTGGATCATTATGTAGTACTCCATTAGTAGTCCTACCAACTGTTGCAAAAGGCAGATAAGATTTTTTTTCTCTTCCAAAGTTATCATATACTATAGGTTGTATTAAATCTTGAAGATCAGGAGACATCTTAATGCTTACCGTTTGAATTGGTCTACCCAAACCGTCAAAATATTGAATGTTTTCTGATTTTTGGAATACTGACAGTCCATCCACACTAGCTTCATCTGTAATCCCTTCTTCCTCAATAATAGTTGTTAAAATATAATTTTTGTTAGTGTAAACTACAGGCGATTCATCCACATTAACTTCTATGGATGTGGCATTACTCCAAAGGTAAGTTGGTGCATCTTTTCTGGATCTTAAATAAACAGTCTTGCTAACATAAACCTCCTTAGTAGGCAATGAATCTGTCAAACTAGTGCTTTCTGCTGTTTCCTGCCAATAATAACTTTCTCCAGATGGTGCTACTGGCATAGTCAATACCACTTTACCAGTTTGATTACTCACAGTAGGGGTCGATGGTGTAATTGGTTCCGATTCTACCGTTATATTACCCTGTCTTGCAACACTCCAATACCCTGTTACATTATGCTTGGAACGTAGAAAGTAAATTGACCCATCAACGGTAAAATCTCTATTTGTCGAAACATCTACAGTTGATTCTCCAGCGACCGAATTTTGCCAATAATAAGTCTCGTGATCTGGAGCCTGAGGCATACGAAGTGTAGTTACACCATCTGCATAGGTAGCTGTTGGCGCTGCAGGAATGCCAGGGTTATTGTAAACCTCTACTATTCCTGATTGGGCAGTACTCCATGTATCAAGTGTTGCATTATAGGAACGGATGTAATACGTAGCTCCGTCAACTGTAAAATCCTTGGTTACATTGGAGTTCGTCTTATCAATTCCACTTGCACTTGTTTGCCAGTAGTAAACT
>NZ_RZNH01000173.1 GCF_013141825.1 Marinifilum caeruleilacunae | reverse complement strand
CCTATGAGCTAATGAACATTTATCGACACAGGTAAATAGGTAACTATGGTATTTACTCTACATGTTACGGAGTATAATACACGTAGATTTGTTTCTTCCTCATATTCCCATGACATGTCTCRGTAAWTGAACTCAAAGTWACMYTTAGCTTTYTTYTTGATYATTGCGTTTGGAAATGTATAGTTAGAGAAAAGATTCTTTCTCATCCGAGTATGGCGCGTGAAGAAAATGAAGATGGAGTTGTCGAAACAAATGGTCATCGACATTAGTTTAATTGTCATAGTAACAGTCTGGGCACTCACTTCGTACATCCCTTATACATTTATTCATGAGAGCCTTAGCTGATTCTGGTCAATCCATTTTGTGTACGATTCATCAACCCTCTGCTACCTTGTTTGAACAGTTTGACAGATTGTTGTT
>NZ_RZNH01000172.1 GCF_013141825.1 Marinifilum caeruleilacunae | reverse complement strand
ATGTTAACACGGTAATGGTCTGAGTTGTTACTCCGTTTGACCACAAGTAGGTTGAACCTGCATTACCTGCATCTAAAATAATCGTGCCGCCTGCACAAGTTTCCTGGTCTGGGCCAAGATTCACAACCGGATTTGGATGAACTGTAACATTTACATCATCAGAAGCAGAACAACCATTTGCATCAGTCACCACAACTGAGTAGTTGCCAGATGTTGAAACTGTGATGGCTTGAGTCGTTGCGCCATTTGACCACAAGTATGTAGCTCCTGCATTGCCTGCATCTAAAATAATCGTGCCACCTGCACAAGTTTCCTGGTCTGCGCCTAAATCAACCGTTGGGTTAGGATGTACTGTAATATTTACATCATCTCTTGCAGAACAACCATTCACATCAGTTACCACAACTGAATAGTTGCCTGA
>NZ_RZNH01000034.1 GCF_013141825.1 Marinifilum caeruleilacunae | reverse complement strand
ACACTTTCTAAAGGAACTGGAGGAGTATATAAATTACTACAATAATATTAGAATAAAGACTCATTTAAACGGATTGAGTCCGGTAAAATACCGAACTCAATATCATTAACTTATTTTATAACCGTCCAATATTTGGGGTTCACTTCAGGGAAGTATTAAGGCTTTTAATAAAGCCATGCTAAGTTCAAGATTGAGTGCCGACATTCAATATACCGCTCAGAATAATTACTTTAAAAAGAGCTTGCGTAAAAAGGATCAGGAAGAATTACAAAAAATTGTGGAAGGCATATCAGGAAAACAAAACAATGTTGTTCCTAAAACTGAAATTAAAATGACCCCCAACTACAATTCAATTGCAGGTTTTGTATCAAGGAAATATTTGGTGAAGCAAAATAATAAGGTGGTAGAAGAAATTTGGGTGGCCGAAAACTTAAAAAATTACATTCACTACGATTTAAATCTTGATTTGTATAGCGACTTTATGGAAAGTTTACTGCAGCACACCGAATCGAAATTGTATTTGCATTTAGAATCGTTCATGGAAGTTATTGAAAATGGATTTCCAATGCGGATAAGAATGTATGGAGGTGAGCATGTTACCGAAACCGAAGTGGAACAATTAATTAAGAAGAAACTTTCAAAATCTTTATTTGAGATTGGAGATGGGTACAAGCAGGTCGAACTATCGACACTTCTCCACTAATCAAGGTAAATAAAGTTCTCACTTTCCTGATCAATTACTCTTTCAATTATCCTTAAGTTATCCATCGACTGTAGTTTCATTATTTTGGATGAAATATCTGTAGAAGTACTAAACAGCTCCACTGCTTTAATCAGTTTTTTCCTTGCTTTAATAAAGTGGTAATACTGCAAAGCATCGATATCGCCTTCGAAATTCAGAATAATTCTGGAATACCTGTAATATTCCATAGCCAGGTTAAATTTATTGGCCGGATTTACACGGTAAATTTCTTCAGCGGTTTTCAATCTTCGTTTCGAACTTGTTAGCTTATTGTACTCAGCAATGCTGTCGGTAAAATGATAGGATTTTGGAGTTTCAGCGATATACCTGTCAATGGCATCTTCACCCGCATTGAAAATTTCTAATGGAACAGGATTTTCCAGGAATTGCCACATTGGTATCAGTGGCATATGTGTATTGATAAATTCTTCGGGCGTAGCCATAAAAAACTCGTTGGCCTTACTTTTAATCCCTGTATGATGCAGAATTGCATTGGCCCAACTTAAGTCGAAACAGAACCAAACACCATCTACCTTGGCAACATTCCAGGCATGAGTGGCTCTATCTTGTAAAGCACCATTTTTGGTGATATATCCGCTAATTGAGTAACATTCGATTCCAGATTGCTGGCAGAAATATTGAAACAGTCGGGAAAAGCCTTCGCAAACAGCCATTTTTCTTTTCAGAACGCATACCGGGGTAGAGCAGTTGTTTGAGCCCATATAGAACAAGACTTTTGGGTCATATAATAGCTCGATTTTATTTTTATAACTGATATTTTTGATGATCCAAAAGTAAAATGCTCTTACGGCTTCGCTTTGGGTCACCGCTGGTTCTGCCAGGTAATTGTGAAGTTTAACCAGATTGTATGTAACACTATCAGGAGTTTTTCTAACATGTTTGTCGATATGCCCAAATTTAATCACAGGCTTTTCCTGGGCACTAGGTGTTGCCAAGGAAATCAAAACAAATGATAATATAATAAGTAGTTTTCGGATCATATGCGACATTTATAAAACTAGCAAAATATAAGTTAAATAGTTCATTAATCTCATCCTTTTTATTCGATTAACAAATTTTTAGGAGAGATGAATGAAAATTGGCACATCGAAAATTAAAGTGTACTTTTGCACAGATTTTTGAAAATAGAATTATAAGCAAATCAAAATAATATAGAATTGCCATGGCATTACAGTGCGGAATTGTGGGCTTACCAAATGTAGGTAAATCAACTTTGTTTAATTGTTTGTCGAATGCGAAAGCACAATCGGCTAACTTTCCTTTTTGTACAATTGAACCCAATGTAGGTGTAATTACTGTACCAGATGATAGATTGATTAAACTTTCTGATTTGGTTGATCCTGAAAGAGTACAGCCAGCTACTGTTGAGATTGTTGATATTGCAGGTTTGGTAAAAGGAGCCAGCAAGGGTGAAGGTTTAGGGAATAAATTCCTTTCTAACATTCGCGAAACAGATGCAATTATTCATGTGTTACGTTGTTTCGAGAACGATAATATTACCCATGTTGATGGAAATGTTGATCCGGTTCGCGATAAGGAAACAATTGATACGGAATTACAGTTGAAGGATTTGGAAACGGTTGAAGCACGCATCCAAAAATCAGCTAAGATTGCTCAAACCGGTAAAGATGCGAAAGCTAAAAAACTGGTTGAGGTTCTAAATCGCTATAAAGAAGCTTTAGAGCAAGGTAAATCTGCAAGAACTGTAGAGTTAACTGAATCGGAAGAAGAAGTTACAAAAGACCTTTACCTACTTACAACAAAACCTATTCTTTATGTTTGTAATGTTGATGAGGCAGCTGTAAAAACAGGTAACAAATATGTTGAAGCAGTAAAAGAAGCTGTTAAAGACGAACATGCCGAAATTCTTTTAATTGGTGCAGCTATTGAAGCTGATATTTCGGAACTGGAAACTTACGAAGAGAAGCAAATGTTTTTGGAAGATTTAGGTTTGGAAGAACCAGGCGTGAATAAGTTGATTAAAACAGCATACACCTTGTTGGAATTAGAGACTTATTTTACTGCAGGTAAAAAAGAGGTTCGTGCCTGGACCTATCCGAAAGGTGCAAAAGCGCCACAAGCGGCAGGAGTAATTCACACCGATTTCGAAAAAGGTTTCATTAGAGCAGAGGTTATTAAGTACAGCGATTACGTTGATCTTGGTTCGGAAAGTGCCTGTAAGGATGCTGGTAAAATGAATGTTGAAGGGAAAGAATACGTTGTACAGGATGGTGACATTATGCACTTCCGTTTTAATGTATAATTTTCATCAAAGCGATATAGTAAATGGCCATTCAATTATGAGTGGCCATTTTTTGTGCTTCACTAATAATTAAAACAATAACACTACCTTTGCCCTACGAATAAATCCATATTATTCATTACGAATTGTTCATTATTAATTATTGTAAGATGTTACGTACGCTACTGCTAATTGGTATGGGAGGTTTTTTGGGAAGTGTTTCTCGTTTTTTAATCGGTCAGGGATTACATCGCTTATTCGATACAATTTTCCCGATAGGCACCATGACTGTAAATATAGTGGGTAGCTTTATTATTGGAGTGGTCTACTCTCTTGCCGAACGCGATAATTTAATTAGTCCTGAGGTGAGGATGTTTCTTGCCGTAGGTTTTTGTGGCGGGTTTACCACTTTTTCTTCTTTTGCTTTCGATAAATTGAATCTTTTAAAAGACAGCGGTTTTTTGTATCTTTCTATGTATCTGGGAGGAAGCGTTTTTCTTGGTCTCCTGGCGGTGTATTTAGGTACCCAGATTCACAAGTTGTTTTAGTTCAGAGATTAGATAGAGGTGCGTAGATCTAAGATCTGAAAGCTCATATCTATCAAAATGAAACTAAAAGGAAAAGCAAAATTACTTCGTGTATTTATTGGAGAGGCCGATAGGGTATATCAGCGCCCACTGTATGAAGCCATAGTTTATGGTGCCAAAAAATATGGTTTGGCTGGTGTTACAGTACATCGGGGAATCATGTCATACGGAGCCAGCACAAGAATTCACAGCTCAAAAATCTTTTCGCTTGCCGACGATTTGCCAATTATTGTTGAAATTGTTGATTCTACAGAAAAAGTAGAGGGCTTTCTGCACATTCTGGAATTGCTAATCGAAAAATCGGGTGGAGGAGGAATGATCACCATGGAGCAAGTGGATGTAATCCGTTACCAAGCTCAATCTAAATAAACATCTAAACCTGCACAACAATTCCCTAAATAGGTGTGAATCCACTATATTTGTTGCGGACAATTTTTTAACGCCAACATTTTTACAGGATGAACAGACGAATCGGAATCATATTACTGATATTTTTTATCACAAATACCTTATTAGTAAACGCGCAAAGAACCAGAAAAATACCTTCGGAACAACCCAAATTGGTTGTAGGTATTGTTGTGGATCATTTGAGACCTGACTATTACTTCCGATTTTCAAACTTAATTGGCGACAAGGGTTTTAAACGTTTAATGAACCAGGGAACTTACTGTAAGAATACCAAGTTTAGCTATCTGTATTCACAAACAGGTCCCGATCATGCTACCATTTTTACAGGAACTCCTCCTGCATATCATGGTATTATTTCTCATGGGTGGTACGATCGTTTATCTGGAGAATTAAATCTTGCAAAAGAGGATGAAACTGCAAAGCTGGTAGGAGTTGAATCGAAAGAGAAAGGAAAATCTCCCAAAAACCTCTTGGCCCCAACAGTAGGCGATGAGATTAAGCTGTTCAACCATCATTCAAGAGTAATAGGAGTAGGATTAAATGCCGAAGCAGCCCTGTTTTCTGCTGGTCATGCGGCCGATGGAGCTTATTGGATGGATAACTTCTCAGGCAAATTTATCACCTCCTCACATTATCAGGATACCATTTACAATTGGGTGAGCGAATTCAATAATAAGAATTTTGCTGATTTTTATATGGACCGAATTTGGACTCCTTTCGATGGACAGGATAAGCCGGGAATCTCTGAAAAGATACTTGGAAAAGTAGGACTGTCGTCTGATTTTTACTATGATTTGAATAAAGAAAAAAGAACCTACGGTTATAAGGCTATCAAAGCCACTCCATTTGGAAATATGTTGGTGAAGGATTTTGCAATTTCAGCCATTATCAATGAAAATTTAGGGCGCGATGATGATACCGACTTTTTGGCAATCACTTTTTCGTGCCTTGATTATAAGCATCGGGAATTTTCTCCATTTGCTGCCGAGATGATTGATAATTTTATCAGGTTAGACCGAGAGATTGAACACTTTTTGGATTTCCTGGATGAGCAGATTGGCCTGGAAAATGTCCTGGTATTTTTAACGGCAGATCAATCGGCCAACTACACACCAGAAAATTTAAAAGCACAAAATATTCCTAACGGATATTTCAGTTCATACAATGCCATGGCACTTTTGAAATCTTATTTGAATGTTTTGTATGGAAGTGGAGATTGGATTTTAGGATACGATTCACAGCAGGTTTATTTAAACCATCAGTTGATTGAAGATTCGAAACTATCTTTGGAAGAGATGCAATTGAAAGCCGCAAATTTTTTGATTCAATTTACAGGTGTGGCCAGTACAATTCCGGCCAGCAGTTTAATTACTGCCAATTATACTCACGGGGTAATGCAAAAGGTTCAACGTTCGTTCAATCAAAAGCGTTCGGGTGATGTTTTAATTACCCTTGAACCAGGCTGGATGCACAAAATGAAAGATGAAAGAGATGAAATTGCCCAATACAGTTATACCAACCAGGTTCCACTATTTTGGTTTGGATGGAAAATTAAAAGAGGTACTGTTTCCCGAACCATTTTTGTAGAGGATATTGTACCAACAATTTCAGGCTTCTTAAATATTTCAACACCTTCGGGTTGCGACGGTAATCCTATCGAAGAACTTACACAATAGACAGAAATCAGCAAGTGGTGAACAGTGATTGGTTGGGATTCCGAACAGAAAACGGATTCCCATTCAATTAATGCTTTCCAAAATCTACAGCGTAAACAAGCAAGTACCCATCGAACAGAATGTGCTTAAAAGTGTAGGTTTTTGAAAAGTCTTTGCGACAAACTTCACCAGTAAATGATTCCTGACCTGCCTGGAAAGGATGGATTTTTAGTTCATCGATTAAATGCACATCCTTTTTGCCATAAAACTTAATTAAGCACTCTTTTGCACACCAATGTTGATAAAGATGCAGTGTTTTATGATCTTTGGAAATGTTTTTCACCTCTGTTTCCGACAGAAACCTTCTGGCAATTCGATGAACCCGATCGGAAAGGTACTCCATATCAAGAGCCGGTTTAGCATCTTTACAAACAAAAATGGCGGCAAAATTTTTGGTGTGACTAATGCTGATATTCAGATCGGAATTCAGCAAAAAAGGTCGGCCATGTTCGTTATTCTCAATAATTAGATTGGAGCCAATATATTTCTGAACAAGCAACCTTGTGGCTAAATATTCTTTTTTTCTCGATTCGCTTTTAAAAGAATCATATTTGACCTTTTCTTTCTCGCTAAGTTTCACGAGATTTTTCAATACATCTACCTCTTCTTCAATCTTCCAAATGTAAAGATTGCAGCCTTCGCAGATTTCTAGGTGTTTAGAGAATGGCATTTTGCTTCAATCTATTATTTTTTCCACTCTAAAGTTTCGATCAACTTTACCATATCTTTATCGATATACTGAATTACGGGAGCCAAAGAATCCTGGTTTGGATGCTCCTTAAAATAAAGTGCACCACGTAAAAAGTGATGGGTACTGTCGGTAGCTACAAATTGCACCGATGAGGCTGCATTTCCTTTAATTCTATAAATTAAGGCATACACATCCTTAGTTTTATTGTGGAATGCCTGTTCACCAATGGCATCAGCTTTAATGCTGTGTTTATAGGCCATTTTCCTGGAATCTTCCAGATATTCTTCAATATTACCCTCAACTTTTTTGTAGCTCAAATGTATGGTTGCCTTGTAATCTGGGTATTGGATATTCAACCAGTACTTTTCGGCACCTTTGCTCTTGTCTGCCTGCACATCCGCAATAGATAATTTATCGAAACTGTATGGGAAATCATTGTTCCAGTTCTCGTATTGTTTCTCTGGTAAATCGATACGAAAATAAGCCTTTGGTTTAGGAGTGTATTTCTTTTTACACGAAACCATTGCAAGAAACAAGACTGCAAAAAGAGTATAGTAAACGAATTGATTCAATTTCATTTTTATAATATTCAGAACGATAAATTTTATTTGCTTGATTTTACTTTTGGAGGCAGAAATCGAATTTTTTTGATTCTTCTATTGTCTACCGCTTCCACGATAAATTTAAATTCCTGATGAGAGAATTCTTCTTTCTTTTGAGGGATTTCACCTTTTATTTCAAGAAGAAGCCCAGCCAAGGTATCGGCATCTCCTTTTATATCTTCAAAGAGGTCGGAATCTAATTCTGTAATTTTGAAAAAATCGTTCAATAGCGTTTTTCCTTCGAAAACATAGGTGCCATCCTTTTCAAGTGTGAAGGTTTCTTTTTCTTCATCCGATTCATCGGTGATATCACCAATAATTTCTTCCAAAATATCTTCCATTGTGATAATGCCGGATGTTCCGCCATATTCATCTACTACAACGGCCATATGATTTTTCTGCGTTTGAAATTCTTCCAGAAGATCATTAATTTTTTTGGTTTCGGGCACATAGTAGGGTGGACGAATAATAGATTGCCAGCGGAATGTGTTTGGTTTGTGATGATGAGGAAGCAGGTCTTTTACGTATAAAATTCCTTTTACATTGTCGAATGTCCCATCATAAACAGGAATTCGGGAGTATCCGGAATCTATTAGTATAGATTTAAGTTTTCCAAAGCCAGTTCTAACATCAATCGCAACAACATCAACACGCGATTTCATGACTTCAACAACATTGATGTTTCCAAAATTTACAATTCCTTCCAGAATTTCCATTTCATCGCTCATCTCGTCAGCAGTTAACTCCAGAGCTTGCGATAAATCGCCCATCGAAATATTTTGTTTTTTGGAAATTCTCTTGTTTACAATCGAAGTCGATTTAATCAGAATCGCAGACATGGGTCTGAATATCTTCTCCATATAATACAATGGAAAAGCCATGAACTTCGAAAACTTTACCGAGGTTTGGGTGGCATATACCTTTGGAATAATCTCTCCAAAAAGTAAAAGTAAAAAAGTGATGATTACCACCTGCACCAAAAAGCCAATGGTTGGTGCGTTGGAAAAATCAACAATTGAATTGGTAATAAAGCTGGATAGAATTACAATACCAACATTTACAAAGTTATTCCCGATTAGAATGGTTGCCAGCAATTCCTCTGGCATCCTCAGCAATTTTAACAATCGGCGGTTTTTCTGATTTTCTTCTGCTTCGATACCGCTAATTTGTTGAGGCGATAATGAAAACAAAGCAACTTCAGAACCCGAAATCAGTGCCGAACAAAACAAAAGAAGTACCATTACAAGTATACTTATAATGGTACTTATATCTAAAGAATGAAAAACAATATCAGAATTGTTTACAAATAGGGTCGAAAAACTGTCTGCTTCCAATGTTTTCTATAGTTAGTTAACACTCGTCTAATTAGAATGGAAGATCATCTGTTTCTTCCTCCGCAGAACTATCGGCAGCTGCTGTTGGTTGATTCATCTCAGAACTAGCCTGAGGAGCACCACCTTCGTTGTCACCTTTTCTACCTAACATTTGCATGTTCGAAGCCATTACTTCTGTAATGTATTTCTTATTTCCATCCTGATCTTCCCATGATCTGGTTCGTAAACTACCTTCGATATACAATTGCATTCCTTTTTTTACGTAATTTTCGGCAACTTTCGCCAATCCGCGCCAAAGCACAATATTATGCCACTCGGTTTGGGTTACTTTTTCGCCGTTTTTTGTGTAGGTTTCACTAGTTGCCAAAGGAAAGTTACATACACTTACATCATTGTCGAAATACTTCACTTCCGGGTCTTTCCCTACATTTCCTACGAGAATTACTTTATTCACTGACATATTATTTAAATTTTTTGGTTAACAATACAATAAAGATACAAACTTTTAATTTGTATCATAATATCACTTTGGTTTATTTTAAAAATCCTGATATTTTATATGATTATCAATCAGTTTTGGAAGCGGGTATTGTTCAGCTTCTTTTTTGTTGATAAAAATAAACCTTTCATAATTTTTCAATTCATCAGCACTGATCTCAATATGGATAAATCTTGTATTGATATTCTGATGTGTTAATTTGTGCACGATATTATCACTAATTGACTGTATTACCAAATCGTTGGAATTAAAAATTTCTTTCCATTGATCTGATTGAATCAACAGATCGGTTGACAGCTTTGTATTGCTCTCAATTAAAGGATATTGGTACATGTTTTTCCAAATGTCCTTTCCTTCTCTCTTCTCAATAGCAAATCGACCAGAACAAGATAGGAACAAATAGTAAAAATAGCGATTCTTAGGCTTAATTTGTTTGCTCTTTTTTGGGAATTGATCAACAATATTCGAATTTGATGCAAAACAGCTCGAATTGACCGGGCAAATGGAACAATTTGGCGATTTGGGTGTACACTGCAAGGCGCCAAACTCAATAATGGCCTGGTTGTAAATTTCAGGAGTTGCATTGCCCATTGTCTCCTGTGCCAATTCCTGAAATATTTTTTTCCCTTCGGTACTGTCTATAGGAGTATCAATTCCAAATAACCTGGAAAGTACTCGGTAAACATTTCCGTCGATGGCAGCATAAGGCAAATTAAAGGCAAAAGATGATATTGCTGCTGCAGTATATGCACCAATACCCTTTAAATTAAGTATCTCTTTATAGGTATTCGGAAATACACCCTTATATAAGGTATCAATTGTTTTAGCAGCATGATGAAGATTCCTGGCTCTGGAGTAATATCCCAGGCCCTGCCATAAATTCAATACTTCTTGCTCATCAGCCTGGGCTAAATCACTTACAGTTGGAAATCTTTCCGTAAATTTGTAATAATAGTCAATTGCTGTGGCAACTCTGGTTTGTTGTAACATGATTTCAGAAATCCATATTAAATATGGATCCTTGGTTTTTCGCCACGGAAGATCGCGTTTATTCTCGCAATACCAGTTTATGATTTGGTTATTAAGCATCTCGAAAAAAAATGTATGATTCAATTTTTTTCAAAAATGCGTAAAAATATTTGTTTTCAATTTCGTTAATAACTGGAAATCTTATATATTTGCATTCTGATTTGAGGAAATGATGTTGTAAATAATTGATAATTAAAGATTTTTTAAGAGATGACTAAAGCAGATATTGTTAACGAGATTTCTAAAAACACAGGAATTGAGAAAATTACAGTTCAGAAAACTGTAGAAGCTTTCATGGATACTATTAAAGGTTCATTGGTAAAAGGAAAGAATGTGTATTTGAGAGGTTTCGGAAGTTTTATCGTTAAGAAAAGAGCAGAGAAAACTGCAAGAAACATTTCTAAAAACACTACAATTATAATCCCTGAGCACTTTATTCCAGCTTTCAAGCCTGCGAAAACTTTCGTAAGTAAAGTGAAAACTAACGTAAAGTAGTTTTAGATTTTAAAAATTCATTAAATAATTCGAAGTTATGCCTAGCGGAAAGAAAAGAAAAAGACATAAGATGGCTACGCACAAGCGTAAGAAAAGACTAAGAAAAAACCGTCATAAGAAGAAGAAATAATTTTCTTATAGCTTGTTTGTAAGAACGAAATAAATAAACCTAAAGAACTTTTTAGTACTTTAGGTTTATCTATTTGTAAGAACTGATTAACTTTAGTAAAAATAAGAAGAATTTAAATAGTGAGTAACGAGCTTGTAATTGATGTAAACCCTAATGAAATTGTAATTGCTCTGCTAAGCAACCGACAGTTGGTTGAGTTAACCAGAGAAAAAAGTAATCTTCAGTTTGCGGTAGGTGATATATATTTGGGGAAGGTAAAGAAGATTATGCCCGGGTTAAATGCTGCGTTCGTTGATGTGGGGTATGAGAAAGATGCATTTTTGCATTATCTTGACCTTGGACATCAATTCCGTTCACTAAATAAATTCTTGCAACAGGCTTTGGCAAGAAAAGGTCGTAACCTTTCTATCTCTAAAATGAGATTGGAACAGGATATCGACAAGAATGGTAAAATGTCTGATGTTCTGAAATCGGGACAATACATTCTGGTACAAGTTGCCAAAGAACCAATATCTACAAAAGGTCCGAGACTTTGCTCGGAGATATCCATTGCAGGACGAAATATTGTTCTGATTCCTTTTTCTGATAAAGTTTCCATTTCTCAGAAAATTAAATCAACCGAAGAGAAAAACCGATTACGACAGCTGCTTCAAAGCATTAAGCCTAAAAATTATGGGATTATTGTAAGAACTGTAGCCGAAGGAAAACGTGTTGCTGAGTTAGATCAGGAACTAAGATCTTTGGTAGAAAAATGGGAAGGAAGCTTCCAGCATATCAGGGATATGCAACCACCAAAATTGGTGCTGGGGGAGATGGATAGAACCACTGCCATTTTAAGAGATATTTTGAACTCTTCGTTTGAAAATATCTACGTAAACGATGCCAGTGCTGCAAAAGATATCAAAAATTACATTGCAGGAATTGCTCCCGAAAAATCAAAAATTGTAAAGCATGTTACAGGTGATATGCCAATTTTTGATCAGTTGGGTGTTGATAAACAAATTAAATCGTCATTTGGGAAAACGGTTTCATTTAAAAATGGAGCTTACCTAATCATTGAACATACCGAGGCTTTCCACGTTATTGATGTAAATAGTGGAAACCGTTCGAAAGCAGGAAACGACCAGGAAACAAATGCCTTGGAAGTAAACCTTGCTGCTGCAGATGAAATTGCTCGTCAGCTTCGCTTGCGTGATATGGGTGGAATTATTGTTGTCGATTTTATCGATATGCATTCTGCCGAGAATCGCCAAAAGGTGTTCGAACGTATGAAGGAAGTGATGGGGCAGGATAGAACCAAGCACAACATTTTGCCTTTGAGTAAGTTTGGTTTGATGCAAATCACACGTCAGCGTGTTCGCCCTGAGATGAATATTGAAATTCAGGAAACTTGTCCGACCTGCCTGGGCTCGGGAAAAATTTCACCAGCTGTACTCTTAACCGACCAGATTGAGGAAAAGCTAAAATCAGTATCGGAGCGAGGTGAAAAGAAACTTACACTTAAGGTGCATCCTTTTGTAGCTGCCTACATTAATAAAGGATTCTGGAAAACACTAAGAAGAGAGTGGCAATCGAAACTGGGAATTAAACTTGCGGTTAAAGAGATTCCTTCCTACGATTTATTAGGTTACAAGATTTTTGATCAGAATAACCAGGAAATCGAATTATAATTCTGTTATACCATATGAATCAATCCTCTTAAATAAGTGTTAAGAGGATTTAATGGTTTTGTGTAATTTGCTTATAATGCTAATTTTATATGCGTTATCAGTAAAAAAACTAAACCAAATGAGACTTCCATGCCCAAATCATTTTGAAACATAAACAGAATGATTGTTTTATTATGGAAGGTTCCATCTGGTGTTAAAAGCAAATTATAAACAGATGAAACAAAAATTTCTCACCTTACTTCTGGGAATTCTCCTTACTGGTTTCTTTAGTTTGCAAGCTCAAATTTTAGAAACTGTTTCCTGGAAATTTTCTACCGAAAAAATAAACGATACTGAGCTTTATCTTGTGTTTAAAGCTCAGATCGATCCTGAGTGGCATTTGTATTCGCAAAATTTTGAAGATGGAGGTCCTGTTCGTTTAAGTTTTATTTTCGAAGAATCTGAAAATTACGAACGAATTGGGGCCGTTGAAGAAATTACAAAAGCCAAGAAAACATTCGATGAGATTTTCGAAATGGATATTGAGTATTTCGAACACGAAGCCATCTTAAAACAGAAAATTAAGATTCTCTCTGATGCAGCTTTTGTGGTCGCGGGAGAGATGGAATATCAAACTTGTAGAGAAGGGGAGTGTGTGCTGTTTACGCCAGACTTTGAATTTTCTGTGAACGAAGGAAGTACGGTTTCGAATGAGGTAGAAAAACAGGATGTTAAAACCGAAAGGGAAAAGCTAAATCCAATGAAAAATCCCCGTAAGGAATATGCTTCCTTGTGGTCCTTGTTTTTTATTGCATTTACTTTTGGGTTGATTGCCTTACTTACGCCTTGTGTGTTTCCTATGATACCGATGACAGTTTCATTTTTTATGCACAGCTCAGAAAACAGGAAGAAAGCCATTTTTAATGCTGTTTTTTATGGAGTCTCTATTATTGGAATTTACACCATTATTGGAACCATTGTAGCCATTACTTTAGGTGCCGATTTTGCCAACTGGTTAAGTACTCATTGGATTCCTAACGTAATCTTTTTTGCCATTTTCTTCATTTTTGCCTTTTCATTTTTTGGCATGTTTGAAATTACGATGCCAAGCTGGCTGGTGAATAAATCGGTGTCGAAAGAAGATCAGGGAGGTTTGGCCGGGTCGTTTTTTATGGCCTTTACGCTTGTATTGGTGTCCTTCTCCTGTACCGGGCCAATTGTAGGGTCGATTCTTGTAAAATCGGCAGGAGGAGAGGTGCTTGAGCCAATAATCGGTATGTTTGGATTCTCGCTTGCATTTGCTTTACCGTTTACGCTATTCGCTATTTTTCCTTCATGGTTGAACAACCTGCCAAAATCGGGAGGATGGTTAAACTCGGTTAAAGTAGTTCTGGGATTTTTAGAATTGGCTTTGGGATTGAAGTTTTTAAGTATCGCCGATCAAACCTACCATTGGGGACTCCTTGACCGGGAAATTTACCTGGGCATCTGGATTGTAATTTTCACCCTAATGGGATTCTATTTACTGGGTAAATTAAAGTTCAGTCACGATAGCGACTTAAAATATATTTCTGTACCAAGATTGATGCTTGCCATTTGTTCGTTTTCATTTGTAGTGTATATGGTTCCAGGAATGTTTGGTGCGCCTTTAAAGGCGATTTCGGGCTATTTACCACCTCAAACAACCCACGATTTCGATCTGGCTGCAATTGTAAGAGATCAGTCTGGTGCAAGCTTTAAAGATGCCAAAAGTGAAATTTGCGAAACGCCTAAGTATGCCGACAAATTGCATTTGCCCCATGGTTTACAAGGCTACTTCGATTTTGAACAAGGATTGGCCTGTGCAAAAGAACAGAACAAGCCTATTTTTATCGATTTTACAGGCCATGGTTGTGTAAATTGTCGCGAGATGGAGGCCAATGTTTGGTCCGATGCAAGGGTGCAGAAAGTACTTCGCGAAGATTATATAATCATCGCCTTATATGTAGATGATAAACAAAAGTTGCCAGAGGAAGATTGGGTAACATCGAGCTACGACGGAAAGGTGAAAAAAACTTTGGGTAAAAAATATGCAGATTTTCAAATTACCAGGTTCGGTGTAAATGCGCAACCTTACTATGTACTGTTGGATCACGAGGAAAATATCCTGGTAGAACCAAGAGCCTACGACCTGAATGCAGATAGATTCCTGGAGTTCCTTGAAAATGGGAAGAAGGAATTTGCTAAAAGATAAGGATTGAAGAAATTCAAGTACCAACCGGAACATCAGTTTGTTCCGGTTTTTTATTGCCTGATATTTATACTCATTATAAGTTTAAACTGTTTTCAGCCTGAAAAAGAATGGCTATTTTTGAAAGTTTGCCTTTCGAAAAAATGGTAAGCCGCTTTAATCTTTTAAAAATTTAAATTACGTATGGAAAAATACGATGTGATTATTGTCGGAGCCGGTCCTGCCGGTATTTTTTGTGCTTACGAACTAGTAAAAAATCGAGACGACTTAAAAATCTTAATCCTTGAAAAGGGAAGAGGAATGGACAAAAGATCTTGTCCGAAACATACCAATGGTGGAACTTGTGTGCATTGTAAACCTTGTAGCATAACTACAGGCTGGGCAGGAGCAGGAGCATTCTCTGATGGTAAATTGTCATTGTCGCACGAAGTGGGCGGTACACTACCCGAATACCTGGGTGTGGAAGAAACCATAGACCTGATATCTTACACAGACGATATCTATTTGGAATTTGGTGCAGCAACCGATATTCATGGTGAGAAACTGACTCCAGCAATGGAGAATATTCGTCGCAAAGCGATTGAGTCGAACCTAAAATTGGTTCATTGCCCAGTTCGACATTTGGGAACCGAGAAAGCGCAGGATTTGTATAGAAAATTATACGAGTATGTAACCGCTAAGGGAGTAGAGGTACATTTTAATTGTGCTGTTGAAAATCTGATTCTGGATGGAGACCAAATTAAGGGTGTGAAAAATGGTAAAGGAAGCTATTATGCCGATTTGGTTATGGTTTCGGTGGGTAGAGATGGAGCCGATTGGTTGATGAAAGAATGCAGCAAGGAAAGTATTTCTACCGAAGTTGGTGTTGTTGATATAGGGGTAAGAGTAGAGTGTAGAAATGAAATCATGCAGGATATCAATGAAAATTTTTACGAAGCAAAGTTGATTCACTATACCCAAACCTTCGACGACAAGGTGAGAACATTCTGTAGTAATCCTGGCGGATTTGTTTCGTCGGAGTATTACGATGGCGATTTGGCAGTGGTGAATGGTCATAGTTACAAAGACCTAAAGAGCGATAATACTAATTTTGCCTTACTGGTTTCTCAAAAATTTACCGAGCCATTTAAAGCTCCAATTGAGTATGGAAAACACATTGCACGCTTGGCAAATATGCTCACCAATAACCAAATTTTGGTACAACGTTTTGGCGATTTGGTTCGTGGACGAAGAACAACATCCAAGCGTTTGTATCGAAATAATATTATTCCAACCTTGAAGGATGCCGTTCCTGGAGATATGAGTTTGGTTTTGCCACATCGTATCTTAAAGGATATTGAAGAGATGATTTATGCCTTGGATAAGGTGACACCAGGCTTGGCGTCTGATGAAACCTTACTATATGGTGTAGAGGTGAAATTTTACAGCAATATCACGAAAGTGGATGAAAGTTTCCAGTCGACATCGGTAAAGAACCTGTATTTAGGTGGCGATGGAGCGGGAATTACTCGCGGGCTAATGCAGGCTTCGGTAAACGGAGTTGTAATTGCCAGGGAATTACTGAAACAATTGTAAAAAAAATACTCATAAATAAACACAAGCCTGATTATTGAAATGATCAGGCTTTGTTATTAACTTCGCTTGGCAGGTAAAAGCTAAATGTGCTTCCTTCCTTTAGTGTACTTTCGACATATACCCAGCCTTCAAATCGGTTTACAATTCGTTGAACAATAGAAAGCCCAAGTCCATGGCCTTTTATG
Source organism: Marinifilum caeruleilacunae (assembly GCF_013141825.1). Lineage (GTDB taxonomy): Bacteria > Bacteroidota > Bacteroidia > Bacteroidales > Marinifilaceae > Marinifilum > Marinifilum caeruleilacunae. The sequence goes on along the minus strand of NZ_RZNH01000034.1, from coordinate 43,403 downwards.
ATTTTTTTTCCAAGTTTTTTAGGATCAGAAAAAATGTGTTTCATTTGCTCTTCGCTCAGTCCTTTACCATTATCTTTTACCCAATATTTACAATAGCCATTCTCTTTTAATGAGCTGCCAATTTCTATTTTTGGTGGATTACCGCCATATTTCATTGCATTGGCAATGTAGTTGTACCAAACTTCTTCGATAAGTGGAGCATAGGCATAGGCCGGTGCCATATTTTCCTGAATGTGAAATGAAACTTTTTCTCTGATCTGATTTGGTATCCTGTCAATAGCTTCTGAAACAATAGAATTCATGTCTAATTCAGAAATTTCTAACTCTTCCTTACCACGACTGGCATAGAGTAGAATTTCTTTGATGATACTGCTCATTTTGGAGCCATTTTTTACAATTAGCTCGGCATAGTATTTTCGCTTTTCATCGCTCAAATCCTCTTTGATTCGAAGCAATTCGCCAAAACCTATAATACTATTTAATTGGGCTTGCAGGTCGTGAGCAACCGTATGGGCATATGCATCGAGTTCAACATTGCGTTGTTTCAACTCATTTTCGGCCTTTACCCTTGGTGAAATATCGGTAATGAATGCCATTCCTACACTGGTGCCATTCGAGTTTAGAAAACTTAGACTGATTTCTACAGGAAACTCTTCTCCGGATCTCTTTTTAGCCAGGAGTTTGGAGCTTGAATCTCCCATCGAACGAATTTTTGGATTCTTGAAGTAATATTGGATGTGAGAACTGTGAACCGATCGAAATCGATCTGGAATGAGGGTATCTATTTTCTTACCAATAAGTTCCTCTTCCTTGTAGTCGAATAGTTGATTGGCTTTTGAATTTACGAACACAATTTTCCCACTATTATCAATAAAGACAACACCTTCCGACATCGACTCCACAAGAGTCTCAATCGAAACCTGGTTTTTAAAAAAATCCGTAAACTCCATCTATATTTTGTTTACATTGCAACTATATAATCAAGATAACAGAAGCGGAATTTCTTCTACTACCTTTTTCTTACAATGGCTTCATCCAATAGTACAAATGCTCTTCCTTCTTCGTCGTCAACCAACTTAAAAAAGCTACAGTTAATGCACCCCAGTAGTTTTTCTTCTATCTCACCCTGAATGCTTTTATTACAAAGAGTTCCTTCAACAGTCCAGCAGCTTCTTCCAGCTCGAACTCCGTTATTAATACCAGTATTTGCGGCAGAAGTACTTGCAGGGCAAACGCCCAATTCCTGGGTGTTTTCGCCTCCAATTTCTCTACCGCACTTAAAGTATTCCCAACAATTTAATTTGCTCATCTTTATCGTTCTCCCGCCCTAAAATAAATATCCTCATTTAAAATCGGATATTGATTTGATTAAGCATACTTATTTTAGGGTAAATCAACCTCTTACATCAAGGATGTAATTTTTTTAATTCCAAAGTTTTTTGATTTCGTTATCGCTATAAGCCTCGAGCTTTAATAGTGACGAAAATGGATCTCCTTCGATCTTGAGAAGTTTGGTGAAGGCAGGTTCGGTTTTTGTACCCAACTCCTTTAATTTAACCACTTCTTTGTTAAAATCTTCTCCAAGAAGTTTTAAAATACGATCTTCTAGCAACATGTGTCGGTATGAGTTCTGAGCCGTTACCGGATATGCCGAACCATAAATTTCAATATCAAACCCTTCGAAATTAAAGTTGGCAATTACCACCCAATAACCTGCTTTTTCTTTTTGTTCGATTTTGAATCCTTCCTGCTTTCCAAAAATCGATTCTACCACACGTTCGAATCGGTCGGCATCGAAAAATCTACAGGCAATATCCAAATCGCTTTCTTTAACAGAAATTCCAATAGGAATGGTACCCGTTAAGGTTGGATTGTATTCGGCAAGAGAGTCCAGTATTCCAAGCTTTGTAAGACAATTGTAGGCTTTAACCTGAACAGGCGACCCATCTTTTAGATAATTGATATTTCTCCAATCTTTATTGATATCGCGGAACTGTTCATTTAAAACTTGCTTTGCATCTTCGAGGCTGGAGTATTCGAAACTTTTAATCTGCGAGCAGCCAGCAATCATTGCCGATACTTGCTTTTTGCCATTTTTTCGATACAGGCAAATAATGGGTTTGTTAAATTCTGCAGCGCGGCCAATTTCATAACCAACTCCAAGCGATGGCGTGGTAACCTCGGCAACTACCACATCCGATTCCATGACCCACTTTAAATCGCGATCGTGAATTTCTTCGTCGCTTAAATTGCTTTCCTGAATTTTTGAGCCAATATGCTCAGTTAAAACATTACCGTATTTTTTTAATTCATCGATAATTTGTTTGTAGATATCAGCGTCCTCTTGTCCGCCTCGGATCGATCCTGAGAAGTATATTTTCATAGTGTGTTGTTTAAATTGTTCTTTTCATCTCTTCGTGTAATTCTAATATAATTGAAATCTGTATATATTCCAATAGTTCAATATTTCTTAAAACAATTTATTTTACTTATTGCAACTTTCTCTTTACATGTTCAGGAATTAATGTTTGAAGTCCTTTTGCCTGTGGAGAGTTAATATCGATGTATTTCCAATTGCTTGAATTTTTATTGGCAACAGCCAACATCGATCGGCGGGCCTGAATGGTAAATGAATTGCTCTCTTCGTTGTATTTCACATTTTCTTTTCCAAATTCCTGTTCGAATTTAGGCTGAACCAAACCAGAACCTTGCGACATTAAACCTGAAAGCTTCACCTTAACCACGCCATAATAATGGATTTTGCAATATTTTTCATTACCCGATTCAACAACCTCCGATATTCGATCTATGTATTTAAAATCGGTTGTCATTTTTACGCCCATATTGTCCATGCCTTCCATTAGCATGATCATATTGTCTTTGCTCATCTTTTCGAATATGCGAGGATACATCATATCGGTTACTGTATTCCATTCCTTGTTGTTAAAAGCAGTGGTATAATTAATCAGGTCTTTTTCAAATCTATTTTTCAGATTTTTCTGTGCAAATGCAGTAGTAAAAACCAAAGCAAGTACGATTAAAGCCGCAATTTTTTTCATGTTTGTTTCATTTGATTCGTTTGAATATAGTAAAAAGGAACTTGTGCCCGGACTTAAAAGATGTTAAAACTGCTTATTTAGACTGCTATTTTATTCAAATCCTTAGTGATAAAACGTCATGTTTTTTGTGAGTATCTAATTCTTCATTTACAGTAATAGCAATTTGCATTTACTTATCTTTTAAGGAAGAATAATTTTGTTATCGTTCGATTGTTTTTAATTTCATATGTTTGAATTCTCAGATCATATCAGAAGGAGATTTAAAAGTATATGTCTAAATCAGAGTATCTAAGAAAATAAATCATGTCTTGTAAATATTTTTTACTAATGTTTCTCATGACTTTGTGGGGAGACCTGGAGTATAAGCTTCCTGTTAAAGCTTACGACAGAAAAGCGATAGATCAAATAGAGCTAACAAATATTGGAGAGTTCGGATTGATGAGAAAGGAGCGAAAGAGTGTTCCTGCTCATTATCATACTGGAGTGGATATAAAGAGGCCAGGTTCAAATTATATTGATGAACCCATTTATCCAATTTGTGAGGGAATTGTAATCAGCAAACGACAAGATGGTCCTTATGCTCAGTTAATTATTGAACATGATAAAGGTGGGAAATTCTGGACAGTTTACGAACATGTAGCAGGAATTAAAGTTGGATTGTTTGATGAGGTTTCGCCGGAAAGACCAATTGCTCGATTTATGAACAAAGAAGAATTGGATCGATACGGATGGCATTTTGATCATGTTCATTTGGAAGTTCTTAAAATCAAACCTGTTCGCCTGGAAAGAACAGAATCGAAGCCTAACAGATTATTCGCATCTTACTCATTAATCTGCTACACGAGGGAAGATTTGTACAAGTATTTTTATGATCCGATTGACTTTTTAAATGAACGATTAAAATAAGATCAACTCATTGAATTGATTCTAATATATGGAAGAAGCTTTAGTTTACATTTTTTTTAGAGCTCCAGGTTTCATTATACTTTGGTTGATTTCTGGAGGTAAGTACAAAATTGGCATAGAAGTAAGTTTTAAGGAAATTCTTTTTAGTTTGATATTTTGGGCAACCTTGATATTGAGTTTTGTACTCTTGAATAATTAATAATTGGATAAAAAAACGACCATGTCCAAATGGAGATGGCCGTTTATCTATTATCATCTTACTTTTAGTCCAATCTCATCTTACAATTATTCGCTCGAATGTTCAATTTCGAAATTGATTTTTTCGATCCAACTTTCCCTTTTGCTACATAGGTGTTCTTATCGGCAGTTTCTTCATTCTTTAAAGTGAAATCATTCGAATTATCGAATTTTACCGATTTGTGGTTGATTTCGTAATCCAGATTACTTCCTTTCATGAAACTAAGGCCAATATTCCCATATTTCGAATCAAGCTTGATGAATGAATACATGTTGTTGATGTTGAAAATGTTTATGTGACCAAATTTCAACTCGTAATCTACTTCATCGCCCAATTGAGCAATTTCAATTTTCGTGAAATTTGAAGTACCATAAAGGCTTTCAATTTCTTCGATATCAAACTTGTCTCTCGACGATTTAATGTTCAAATTGTCGATTACCTGTATGTTGTACTCCGAGTCGCGACTTTCACCAGAAATTTTATCTGCATTTTCAATTTCAACTTCCGAACCTGCCGCATCCAACTCTGTATTTGCAAGCTGATTGATTTTTACATTTACATTTGAAAGCTTCAAATTGTTATTGCCACTTAGGCTGTTGGCAGTAAAGTTTCCTCCATTCTGGTCTAGTCTAAATTTCGCATTGTGATCGTCCACAAAAACATCTCCATTTTTCTGGATAATTTCAAGGTTTACAGATGCGGGCATTTGAACTGTATACGAAATCTTAATTTTCCCCTTATTAAATAATGAATTGCTAAGCTTCTTAATGGAAAAGAAATCGCCCAAAACAGTTTGAGCTACCAGTTGTTGACCACCTTCGGTAAAATCGATATTGATATTATCGGCCATGGTTTCGTTTTTGTCTTCATTTGAACCATCAACAGTAATTACAATTTCGAAACGAATTTCATCCTTATCCCAGTTTTTAACCTGGACTTTTCCGTGGTGAGCATCAATTTTTAAATTCTCAACCGACTTAAAAGTTTTGTCAATTTTTTTGTGTTTAGCTGCCAAGCTTGTTCCCGATATTGTGCAAACAGCTAATAATACAAGTAATAAACGTTGCATATTGTGTGTGTTTTAAATTTTCAATTGTTCATTCCAAAAATAGTGGAATTAATATTTTCTTCCGGATATTCGGTGCGTGTATGTGCGAATTTTAACAAAGATTAAGAGAAGTATGGCAAAGAACAGGCAAATTCTGCCGATAAAATCTCCATGCTCAGTGTAAAAAGTCGTTCCAGATAGTAAACTCACATTTCCCGAAAGTATTGTTTTGTTCCACCAACTTGTTTTAGCAATTATCGTGCCTTTGGAATCGATAAGGGCAGATATCCCATTGTTGGCCACACGAACATATTCTCGTCGGCTTTCGATTGCACGTAATCGACTAAAATTAAAGTGGTGAAGGTATCCGGCAGTATTCTTCCACCAGCCATCATTGGTTATCATGCAAATAAAGCCTTTGGTTTCTGGTATTCGTTGTGCACAATAGTCGCCAAATATAGATTCAAAACAAACGATAGGAATAATGGCAGTTCCCTTTTCTATGAAATAATTGGTTTCATTTCTACTGCTGTAAGTGCCATTGTAACCACCAATTTCGAGCGAATATTTATCGAGAAATCCCAGGTATTTGTCAAAAGGAATGCGTTCGAACATGGGAACCAACTTGGTTTTGTGGTAGAATTGCGGAACTGAATCGGAAAGCAGAAGTGCAGAATTAAACGACTCGTTTTCAATCTTAGAATGAACTCCTATCAAGAATTTTGTTTTCGGATATTGGTTCTTTAAATCCATCAGTTTTTGGTAATGTTGTGAAGCCGATGGATGGTTTTCATCTATAGATTGAAGAATTAAAGTTTCCGGGCCGAACAGAAAATCAGGAGCGTCTTTTCTGCAAATAGAATCGGCAATTCTGATAAATTCATCGAAGTGCTTTTCTTCGTTTTCGGGTGCAAATTTTTCGGTGTAAGGATCCAGATTTGGCTGTATCAATGCAAATGATTTATTGCCATCAAGTTTTGCTGGTTTAATATCATTAAGTATTGAAGAGTATAATAATGGGATTCCGAAAAGTATGAGTAAGATGACGATTTGAGAATATTTAAAACTTTTTTCTCTTCGGATGATTTCAAAAATGCTGTAGTTGATCAGGATGATCCATAAGCTTCCTCCCCTGGTTCCGGTAAATTCGTACCATTGAATCCAGGATGGTGCCGATGCAAATGAATTGCCCAGGTTTAGCCAAGGCCATGCCAAATCCCAAATTGTATGGAAATATTCAAATCCCAACCAAATAATCAGGAATGGAAATAAAATAGAGATTCGCAGTGTTTTTCTGGCCTTGCTGATGAACCAAAATATCAGCGCAAGCAGAAGAGAATTAATTAAAATAATGAGTATTGCACCTAAAAAGTGTGCCTGGGCCACCCACCAATAGGCCATGATATTCCATAAGCTAAAAGCCAGAAATGAGTAATTGTAAATCAGGTATGGATTGTGATGCTTACTAAGTTTCGACTCCAAAAACAGGAGAGGAATCCATGCAAAAAGTATCAGGAAGAATAATGATGGAATGCAAAAGGGAATTCCGAGTAATATTCCAGAACTTAAGGCAAGAAGTAGGTTTTTATTCACAATTATCGATGTGTTAGATTAACTCCCACTAAGATAATGATAATTGATGCGATTTGAGCTAAACTGATATGATCGCCACCAATTACAATTCCCCAGAAAATTGCGACTATTGGAATAAGATAGGCAATTGAGGCTGCAAAAACGTGTGATGACTGTTTGATGAGGCGATTGTAGAACATTACACCGGCAAAAGTCAGACTGGCAAGTAAAGCCAGCATTAATGCACTGTTTGTAAAGTTTTCGGCCATTAAAGGTGCGCTCAAATCTGTAAATAAAAGATAACATCCCGCACTTGGCCCTACAAAAAGAAAAGCCAAAGATGCAATTTCGGTTCCCGTTAATTTTGGTAAGGCAAAGCTTATAATGTTAATACTGGCAGCCACCGAAACCATGGCCATAAAAACATAGAAAACGCCCATTATATGTGTAGTTCCATGAGATTCACCTGAAAAAATGATAATTAATGTGCCTGCAAAACCTAGAACAATACCACCGATTATTTTTATGTTGGTTTTGTTTTTAAACAGCAGGATTGCCATTAATAAAGTGATTGTTGGCAGCATTGCAGTAAGCATACCAGCAATAGAGGAACTTATTAAGGTTTGAGCTTTGGCAAAAAAGTACGAAGGACCAATGTTACCGGTTAAACCCGATAGTATTAATGGAATAAAATTATTCTTGCCAAGTTTTTTGAGATTCTTAAATATTAATGGAAGAAAGAGTATAAAGGAGAGAAAAACCTGAAATGCAGCAACCTGATCGTGGCTAAAGCTTTCTAAGGCAATTTCCCTTAATATGTATGGGCTTCCCCAAATGAATGATACCAGTAAAAGTAAAAACCAATTGCTTTTTTTGTTCGATCCTTCCATAAATATTTAAGGCTTGAATTATTCTTTTTCTTCTTCGAAGGCTTTGTACTTGGCAGTTAAATCTGAAATTAACTGGCTAAATGTGGTTACTGCTGCTATCGTTTCTTTAGAGATTTCTTTCTGCTGAAGTTTTAGCATTAAAATGCCATATAAAGCAGTGAGGCAGACTTCAATATCATTATTCTCTTCTTTTGCCTGCGATTTTTGGCGAAATTCGTTAATGTTGCCAGCAGCTTTTTCAAATAAACCAATGTAGGCTGCATCCTTTTTGTTGTTTAAAAGGTGCATGTGATAATCGAACAATTCATTCACATTGTTTTTTAGAATTTGCAAATGACCACGTTCTTCCACTTTTTCAAGCTTCATCATTTCAATCAGGTTCTCGTACCATGCTCTGATTTCCTGATGCTTCGCTTCATCCTGTTTAAACTGCGAAATGATGTTTTTATCCACAGCTTCAATATCGAATTTGTAGGCTCTTAAGATATCTTCTACCTGCCACATGTATAAAATGTATTCGGCTAAGTTGGTTTTTCTTTTTTCTTGTGCTATGATCATGATGAATTATCAGTTTGTGCTTGTTTTTATAAGCATTATTAAGCTTTTACAGATTATTATTTTGGCGTGTTTAGCCTTTTTTAAGCTTATCTATTAATCGACGCTCTTGTTTCGTTGGACGACCGCTTCCTCTCTGTCTTTGTTCAAACCCATAGGTTTTGGTAGCATTTAGCAAGTCAAGTTGATCTTGAGCTGTAACATCCTCTACAAAATCAACAGCTAATTTGGCCGACATTCTTTTGCCCGAAATTGCTTTTACCTGGTAGCTGCGAATAATCGGAGGAACTCGAATATCAATTTTTTCGTTCAGTTTTACTTCGCGCGAAGGTTTAATGCTAACACCGTTTATAGTAACCTTACCTTTTTTACAAGCATCGGCTGCCATGCTGCGTGTTTTGAAAATTCGTACCGCCCACATCCATTTGTCAACTCTTACCTTCTCGTCCATACTATTATTATTTACCGTTTTTCTTGGTGTTATAAGCAGTCATTGTACGTTGGATACCAATGGTGCTCATTCCTTTAATCATGTTAATACAGATTTTGTATAGTTCCGGTAGTTTTTCCTTTTCTTCATCGGTCCATTTTCCCAGAACGTAATCAACCTGCTGGCCTTTGTGAAAATCGTCGCCTATACCAAATCGAAGGCGAGCATAACTTTGATGCCCCAAAGTTTCGTTGATGTGCTTTAAACCATTATGTCCGGCATCGCTGCCTTTTGGCCTTAAGCGTAAAGTTCCAAATGGAAGAGCAAGATCATCCACCAATATCATCATGTTTTCAACTGGGATTTTTTCTTTTTGCAACCAGTAGTTTACGGCTTTTCCGCTAAGGTTCATATAGGTGCTTGGCTTCACCAGAATATAAGTCCTGCCTTTAAATTTGTATTCTGTCATGGCACCGTATCGAGCATCTTTAAACTCAATTTTTGCGGTTTCTGCCAATGCATCCAAAATACTAAAGCCAATATTGTGACGGGTATTGTGATATTCTGCGCCAATATTGCCTAAACCCACAACCAGATATTTCATTGGATCATTTTTTTTATCACTATTAGGGGAAGATATTTTCCCCAATATGTTTTTCAGGAATTGAATCATAACAAATCCAAAGTTAGAATAATTGTTTGAATCTATGGATGTGTATTGATATCAGAAAATTTGGTATTAAAAAACCTCCCATGCCAAAGGCCCGGGAGGTTATATTTTTTGCCAGAGAATAAATTATTCTTCTGTAGTTGCAGCCTGTGCAGCAGCACGAGCAGCTCTTGTAAGCTTAACCTGTACAACTACGGCGTTTTTAGCATTCAATAGTTCTAGGTTATCGAAAGCAAGTTCTCTAATCTGAGTACTCTTACCAAGACCTAATTCAGTTACATCGATAGGCAAGAATTCAGGAAGATCTTTCATTAAACCTTTTACTTTTAGTTTTCTCAAGTTCACTGCCAATTTACCACCGGCCTGAACACCTTTCGCGAATCCTTCAACCTTAATTGGAATCTGAACTTCGAAAGCTTTGTCTTCGAAAACCTGGAAAAAATCAGCGTGAAGTGCTTTATCATTAGTAGCGTGGAATTGAACTTCTCTCATTACTGCAGTAAACACTTTACCTTCAACGTCGAATTTTACGATGAAAGTTTCTGGAGTATAAAGCAATTTGTTGATGTCTTTCTCGCTAATTGCAAAGTGAATGTTTTCTTCACCACCATACAATTCACAAGGAACCATTTCTGCTCTACGTAAAGCTTTAGTCGCTTTTTTTCCTAAGTCAGTTCTTAAAGAACCTTTTAATTCTAATGTTTTCATTTGAAAATTATTTTGTGTTACTCAATACCAATGTCATCACCCGGTAAAAAAGTTCTATTGATATCCCATCACACGTTTATAATAGTTTTACCTAAAATCCGCGCAAAGATAATAATTATAAAATAAAATTGGAACTGATTGATTCGCAATTGTAAACATTCTGAATTGTTTTCGCGAAAATATCAGCAATGGTTAAAGATTTAATCTTTTGACTTTCTCCTCTTAGTGGAATAGAGTCGGTAAAGATTACCTCTTCTAAAGCCGATTCCTCGATTCTTTCATAAGCTGGTCCTGAAAGTACTGGATGTGACGCAATGGCGCGAACGCTTTTTGCACCTTTTTCTTTCAACATATTTGCAGCTTTTGCAATGGTACCCGCAGTATCAATCATATCGTCTACGATTACAACATTTTTGCCTTCAACTTCACCAATTGCAGTCATTTCTCCAACTACATTTGCTTTCTCTCTACGTTTGTGGCAAATTGCTAAACCTGCATTTAAATATTTTGCATAGGCATTTGCTCTTTTACTACCACCCATATCAGGAGATGCCACTACAAGGTTATCAAGCTTTAATTCTTCGATATAAGGAAGAAGAACTGAAGAACCATAAAGGTGGTCAACAGGTACATCAAAGAATCCTTGAATTTGGTCAGCATGTAAATCCATTGTCATTACACGGTCAACACCAGCAGCCATTAAAAGGTTAGCAACCAATTTTGCACCAATTGCAACTCTTGGGCGATCTTTTCTGTCTTGACGTGCGAAACCGAAATAAGGGATTACAGCGCAAACTTTGTAGGCCGATGCTCTTTTTGCTGCATCAATCATCCACAATAGTTCCATTAAATTGTCAGTAGGAGGATAAGTTGATTGTACGATAAATACGTGTGCACCACGTACTGTTTCTTCGTAAGCAGTTTCAAATTCTCCATCGCTGAATCGAATAATGCTAGATTCTCCAACTTTTAAACCAGCAGCATCTGCAATTTTTGTTGCCAGGTGTTCGCTATTGGAACCAGCAAAGATTTTAATCGGGGCTTTCATTAATGTATTATTTGTTTATAAATCAGATAAGTTTTTACAATGCAAATTTAAAAATTATTGCAGCAAAAAAATGTATTAAATTTCCTAACAGTTAATATTTTGACCAATTAATTTCTCTTAGGTCTATGCCTATTTAAAATAAAAAGAAGATTTCTTAAATAGAGATCTTCCTTGTATATGATTTTAGGGATTTATTCCCTTGTCATTTTTATGGTTTCTTCGATATAATCTAAGATTTCATCCTTGCCTAAGCCTGAAGATGATGAGCTGATAAAATAGGGAGGCATTTCTTCCCATGTTTCAAGCATCACTTTCTTATAGGTGTCGATACTTTCGCTAAGTTTTCGTTTGGTTAGCTTATCGGCTTTGGTAAAGATGATCGAAAAAGGAATTCCATTAATACCCAACCACTCCATAAACTCAGTATCTTTTGCCTGAGGCTCATGACGCGAATCAATTAGTACAAAAAGAGTGACTAAATTGGGTCTGCTCTCGATGTATTTAAAAATTAATCGCGAAAAGCGCTGTTTGGTATTTTTTGCAACTTTTGCGAATCCATAGCCAGGTAAATCTACAAGATACCAGTCCTTATTAATCAGGAAATGGTTTACAAGTTGAGTTTTTCCAGGCTTGGAAGATGTTTTGGCCAGGTTCTTATTGTTGGTAATCATATTAATTAAGGATGATTTTCCAACATTCGAACGCCCAATAAAAGCGTACTCTGGCTTATCTGGTTTCGGACATTTTTTTACATCCGAATTAGACATCACAAATTCTGCTGCAGTAATATTCATTTGGTTCTCCGTTTTCGACCGCAAAGGTATACAGATTCTTATATATTCCGAAATAAAATCATTTTAGTTTCAACAAAATAAAACCCTCTTCTAACAAAAGCCAGAAGAGGGTTTTAAATATGTTAAGAAAATTACTTGATATATACTTCAAGAATTTCAGTTTTTCCTTTTGGGAATAGAATCACGTTTTCCAGGGCAGCTGGAATTAAGACGGTTTCACCTTTGGCAACTTCAGTGGTAATCCCACCTTCGCTTTCAATGGTAAAATCACCATCAAGGCACATGTAAATTACAAATGAATCCAATTGTGAATAGTCCTTTTCGGTTTGCTTATCGAATTCGAGAGTATTGGTTGTAAAATAAGGACAGCGAACCAATTCTTTCGTTTCGTTCAATTTGGTTTCGTAGTCTGTTCTGTATTTTTTCTCGAAGCTATAATCAATAGCATCAACCGCTAATTCGGTGTGCAATTCGCGTGGATTTCCCTGGTCATCGGTTCTGTTCCAATCGTACATGCGGTAGGTAACATCAGAGGTTTGCTGAATTTCGGCAAGTAAAATGCCTTTTCCAATGGCATGAACTCTACCGGCAGGAATAAAGAAACAACTTCCTTTTTCTACAGGTTCGTTGTTCAGTATTTCTTCCAATTTTCCTTCATCAAGCTTGGCAACATACTTTGCTTTATCAACCTCCTGGTTGAAGCCTACAATTAGTTCGGATCCTTTATCAGCTTCGATGACATACCACATTTCGGTTTTTCCGAAAGCATTGTGTCTTTCTTTTGATAGCTCGTCGTCAGGATGCACTTGAATCGATAATACATCGTTGGCGTCGATAAATTTAATTAGCAAAGGAAATTCCATTCCGAATTTGTCGTAAACATGATCGCCAACAAGGTCGCCCATATAAACTTCAATTAACTCTTCAAGATTGTTCCCTGCAAGCGTACCATTGCTTACAAGGGAAATATCTCCTTCTACTCCCGAAATTTCCCAACTCTCACCCGCATTAGGCAGAGGAGAAAAATCTTTGTTCAAAACTGTTTTTAATTTGCTGCCACCCCAAATTTTATCTTTTAGGATTGGCTTAAATTTTAAAGGATACAAACTCATTTTTTGTACGATTAAATAATTTGATTGATGTTTTTTATGGCTTTTGGAATCTATTAAAATTCGTAGTCGATTACCTTACGGTCAATCGCCATTTCTTTAATTACTTCAACTGCTTTTACGTGATCAGGATGTGTGGCGTATACCGATAAGGCTTGCAGGTTTTCAATATCAACATTCACAATAAAATCATAGGATGCATCTGATTTTAACTGGTCGAAACCGATTTGCAAAAACTTGATTTCCGGAATGATTTTATCTAATCCGTCAAATGCTTTTACTAATCTTTCCTGGTACTTCTTCTTCTCCTCTTCAGACCCGAAAGCCTTGAACTTAAACATTGCAATGTGTTTGATCATCTCAATTCTTTTTTAAATAATTAGTAATTTGCTTGCCGAATTATTGCAAAAGTATCAATTTTGCAGCAAACATCTAAATATCATACAACATGTTGATTATTGGAATTGCAGGAGGTACCGGATCAGGTAAAACTACGGTTGTTAGAAAAATAATAGAAAAGCTGCCACAAGGAGAAGTTGCTGTATTGCCACAGGACTCATACTATAGAGATAATGCTCACCTGCCATTGGAAGAGCGCCAGGAAATCAATTTTGATCATCCAAGATCTATTGAGTTCGAATTGCTGGTTGATCATATTGCAAAATTAAAAAAAGGAGAGGCTATTGATCAGCCTATCTACTCGTATTTAACCTGCCTACGATCTGAAGAAACCATTAAGGTTGAGCCGAAGGAAGTAATCATTGTTGAAGGTATTTTGGCATTAACACACCCTGAACTTCGCGAATTAATGGATTTGAAAATTTTTGTTGATTGCGATGCCGATGATCGATTGAACAGGGTAATAAAAAGAGATATTGTTGAGCGCGGGCGTTCGGTGAATAAGGTTTTGGATCGCTATGAAAAAACCGTAAAACCAATGCACCTGCAATTTATCGAACCCTCGAAACGCTATGCAGATATCATTGTACCACAAGGAGGAAACAATGTGGTTGCAATTAATATTCTGACTCATTTTATTGAGAAGAACCTGATTGTGAAATTATAAATTGTGAATAAGATATTGAAAGGAGGCTTTGTTTGAGTCTCCTTTTTTTATACCTTTTCACTTTGTTTATGATAAATCATTGCCATGCTTAATAAAATCAAAGCCGATAGTTTACTTTTTATTGATATAGAGACAGTTTCGGGAACCGAGGATTTCGAACAACTTTCACCTAAACTGCAGGATTTATGGGAAAAGAAATCCAATTATTTTCGAAAAGAAGACGAGACTCCTGCCGATGTTTATCAGCGAGCAGGAATTTATGCAGAGTTTGGTAAAATTGTTTGCATATCAACAGGAATGATAACCTATAAAGAAGGAGGACGCAAATTTGTTGCAAAATCGTTTTATGGCGATGATGAAAGACTGTTGTTGGAAGAGTTTGCCGATATGCTGACTCGATTTTGCAGCAAACCATATCGCAACTTATGTGCACACAATGGGAAAGAATTTGATTTTCCGTATATCGCCCGTAGAATGTTGATTAACGGTATTACTTTGCCTGATATTCTTGATATTGCAGGGAAAAAGCCGTGGGAAGTTCAGTTTATTGATACGATGGAATTGTGGAAATTTGGCGATTACAAGCACTATACATCTTTGGCTTTATTGTGCGAGGTATTTAATATTCCAACACCAAAAGATGATATTGATGGTTCGATGGTAGGTGAAGTGTACTGGAAAGAAAATGATTTAGAACGAATCGCGATTTACTGTGAAAAAGATATATTGGCTACAGCACAATTGTTTTTACGCTACCAGGGAGAACCTTTAATTCCCGAAGAAAATTTTGAAAGAATATTGTTGTAATAACTTTGTTATTGTACAATAATTTAACTTTTTTCGTGTTTAACAATTCGAATACAGATAAAAATCTAAACCTGAAAAATATTAAAAGAATGAATCATTCAATTTATAAGAACTTTTCGTTTGCCCTGTTATTGGTGGGATCGCTTTCCTTGTTTTCATGTGGCGGCAGTAGTGGAGGAGGTGATGAGGAGGAATTTGAATTCAAATCATCAGATTTAACGAATAAATACTGGTATGCGAATCCATATTTGTCGGCAGACTATAACCGCGACGATGCTTTAATTGTGTATCGATTTGAAGGTGGAGGTGTGTTAAAAAAACAAGAATTTAGTGGTCGCAGAGACCAGGTTGTGGGAGAATGGTCATTAGTAGATAACCAATTGGTGATTGAAGATGAATCCATCGATGCGAATAATCGCCAGGAATGGTTCATTCAATCGAGCTCGAAAAACAACTATTTAAAATTGAATAGCTCTAACGGAACAAGGGAATTTTATACCGATATCGAGGCCATTAATGATATTTCTGCGGATGCATATCTTGTAAATGATTTAAGATTGGTGAATGGAACTTATGAGTCGGATTATAAGTTAGAGTATGCGGTTTTTGGTGATCAGATTAGTGAGGTGCGAGTTTTGCCTGATGCTTCTACCAGTATCGAAATGGAAGATTTTACGAATTTTGAAGGAAAAAAAGTTTACTATTTAAAAGAAGCCGATAGGGATGAATACTTCGAAGATTTTGACGGCAATCAAACGGTTAAATTCTTTGTAAAAGCAAATAATGAGAATTATAAGTTGGAAGATCAGCTTTACGATTCTGCCATTAAAGCATTGGATAACTTTTCCATTACAGCCACTCATGCAAGTCAGAGTGGTAGTGTAAGTATTAACTGGAAAGCAATTGATGAGGATAACATTTATTACTATGTAGAAATTCTGGACAAGAATAAAAATGAATATCTGCCTAAATTTAGAAGTACAAGACAGTCTGCAGATGCAGGTGAGGATAAGCAGATTGTAATTGATGCATCTACTGCCAGTGAATTAGAAGCCTTGTCGGAATTGGAGGTTGGTGAAGATTACTATGTGAAAATATCAGGCTTTAAGTATGAGGATGATATTCACCCGGATAACTCTTCAAACAAAGAGATTAACATACAAGCAGTAACACGCTATGTGTTTAAAGCAGGTGTTTGGTAGTAAAAAGATCAATTTAAATAGAAAACTCCGCATCATGCGGAGTTTTTTTATGCGGTTAATCTAAAACAAAATACTCTATGGTTTTTACCAATAACCTGGGTTGTTCTGCATGAACCCAATGCCCGGCTTTAGGAATGGTGGTGATTTCGGCATAAGGAAAAATAGTTCGAATCAGTTGATGATCATCATCGGTAATGTAGTTTGAATTCTCACCTTTAATAAAAAGTACAGGAAAACCTGTAATTCCTTTGCCCTTCTGAAATTGTTCCTTATCCATGCCATCCATTATTTGTGGCAAAAACTCACTTATGGTTTTAATATTTAGTTTCCAGACAAATTCTTTATTATCATCTCGTTTTAAATTCTTCAAAAGAAATTGTCGAACGCGCTCACTTTTGATATTTTCAGATAGTTTTTGATCGATTTCGGTTCGGCTTTTATAAACTGATAAATCGAAATTCAACATGGCAGAAACTATGTTTTCGTGATCGATGGTTTGAGGAGCGTAATCGGAAATTTTCGTGTAATTCTTGGGAGCAATATCAGCAACAATTAATTGATTTACTCTTTCCGGATAATCAGCCGCAAAAAACATTACGGTTTTTCCACCCATCGAGTGGCCAATTAGTGTGGCCTTATCTATATTGTGCTCATCCATAAACTCAAGCAAATCTTCTTTCAGATTTTCGTAAGTATGAGAATCTGAATGAGGCGAAGCACCATGATTTCTTTGATCCAAAATAAAGACTTCAAAATTGTTGGCTAGCTCTTTGGCAACAGTTAACCAATTGTCTGAAGAGCCATACAAACCATGTACAATGATTAATGGATATCCTTCTCCAATTTTTCTATAATTCAATTTCATAAAGAAATATCATTTTAATAATAATGCTGTAGGTATTATGCCGATAGATTTCTAGAGGCGCCCAAACAAAGCGCCACTTTAGAAACAAATCCGTATAAAGATATAACAGATCTTTAGATTGCAAAAAGAAAGGGCACCTGCCGGCGCCCTTCTAATAAATATATCATGAATGTTTTATTTCAAACATTTTCTGTACATCTGAATGGTATTTTCCAAACCAAAATACAAAGCGTCGGAAATTAAGGCATGACCAATAGAAACCTCAGCCAGGTTAGGAATTTCCTGGTAGAAATACTGAAGATTTTCAAGGCTTAAATCGTGACCTGCGTTAATTTCAAGTCCCAATTCATGAGCTCTTTTTGCTGCAATCACGAAAGGACGAACAGCTTCCTCTTTGTTCTTAGGATATTCAGTAGCGTAAGGTTCTGTATACAATTCAATACGATCGGTTCCTGTAGCTACAGCACCTTCAATATTTGCCAAATTGGTATCAACAAAAATAGAAGTTCTAATTCCAGCTGCTTTAAATTGAGAGATAATATCGATTAAAAGATCTTTATTTTTAACTGTATCCCAACCCGCATTCGAAGTAATTGCTTCCGGTGGATCAGGAACCAAAGTCACCTGTTCAGGTTTTACTTTAAGAACCAAATCGATAAAATCTTGCGAAGGGTAACCTTCTATATTAAACTCTGTTGTAACCAAAGGTTTTAAATCTAAAACATCCTGGTAACGAATATGTCTTTCGTCCGGACGAGGATGAACTGTAATTCCTTCAGCTCCAAATCTTTCGCAATTCACAGCTGCTTCGCAAACATTAGGAGTATTGCCACCTCGGGCATTTCGTAATGTCGCAATTTTGTTTATATTTACACTTAGTCTAGTCATTTTAATAGAATCTTAATTGAATAGAATGGCAGGTAAACACAGTTCAAAAATTCGTAACTTATTTACCTATCGGCAAAAATAAAAGTAATTCCTAGAAAAACTATTTATGATCGCAAAAGATTTAATTTCTGATGTAGTTCCTGTTTTAAGGGAAACGGATACTGGAATTCAGGCACTAAACTGGATGGAGATTTTTCGTGTGTCTCATTTGCCAATAGTAAAAGGAGATGAGTTTTTGGGTTTGATATCGGATAACGACATCTACGACCTTAATCAGGCCGAAGAGCCAATAGGTAAGCAGAAGTTGTCTTTGTTTAGTCCTTACGTAATGGAAAACCATCACATTTACGATGTAATTGAAATTATTTCGAGACTAAAGCTTACGGTGATTCCTGTATTGGAAGATGAAAAAACCTATGTAGGTCTGATTACGCTAAACGACTTAATGCAGTATATCGAAAGAATATACTCCGTGCGTGAGCCGGGTGGTATTATCGTTCTTGATTTGAACTCGGTGGATTATTCCCTCAGTGAAATTTCCAGAATTATTGAAAGTAACGATGCGAAAATATTAAGTCTGTACGTCAAGTCTGCAACCGATTCCCGAAAGATTGAACTTACCATTAAAATAAATCGAAGCAACCTTACCTCAATAATTCAAACATTTTTACGTTACGATTATACAATCAAGACCACTTATGTTCGTGAAGATGACATGAAAGACATGCTCGAAGATCGATACAATTCATTTATGAGGTTTTTAAACATTTGATTTTGTATCCAAATCTTTTGTAGATAAAGTTTCAGGAACAAGGGAAACTTTTATATTTGCTTATGCAGATTATGTGTGATTTTGATGAATAACAATTCAATCATGTAATCGGTACAAATCAACTAAACAAAGACTAACAAAATGAAAATCGCTCTATTTGGTAAACTTTTTAATGAAAGTTTTACCGAAAGCTTCAAACTAATGTTCGAAGAATTTAGCAGGCATCAGGTCGAGATAGATATCTATCAGCCTTTTTATGATTTCCTGATTCGGGATATCAATTTTAAACCACCGGTAAACAATTACTTTAGTGGCTATCATGATCTGGACAAGGATGTCGATTTTGTTTTCTCGATAGGAGGAGATGGAACATTTCTTGAAGCTGTTACCATTGTACGTGATGCAGGAATTCCTATTGTTGGAATAAACAGTGGAAGGTTAGGCTTTATGGCAGATATTGCGCAAGACGAAATTCCGCAGGCACTAGCGGATATTTTTGCTGGCAACTATAGCATCGAAGAAAGAAGCTTGCTGAAACTCGAAAGCTCGAAAAATGGCTTGTTTTCGGAATTTAACTATGCACTGAATGAGTTTACAGTTCATAAAACCGATACGGCCTCTATGATTACCATACACACTTATTTAAATAATGAATACCTTAATTCTTACTGGGCCGATGGACTAATTATTTCCACACCAACAGGTTCAACCGCCTACTCATTAAGTGCCGGAGGTCCAATATTAATTCCAAATACTCAAAATTTTATTATTTCGCCGATATCGCCACACAACCTAACGGTGCGACCAATTGTTGTTCCCAACCATCATGAAATTACCTTACGGGTAGAGGGAAGAAGTGAAACTTATTTGGCTTCGCTCGATTCACGATCATGTACATTTGAGTCTTCAATTGAACTTAAAATAAAAAAATCAGACTTTCAAATTAAAGTTCTCAAATTAAGGAGTCACAGTTTTTACGCAACCTTACGCAATAAGCTCATGTGGGGAGTTGATAAACGTAATTAATAATCTAAGTAATACGCTTTTTCATTTTAACAAAATTTAACTCGATCGGCATTATATTTTACCCCTGAAATAAGGATTTTTAAGATTATATGTTACTTTTGTAGCTTGTGAATGAAATTTGGGACAGTGCATCCTCTTTTAAGCAAGGCTTTTGAGTTGGTGCAAGGGTTTCAGCATTGTTCGCAAGTGAAAAACAAATTTGTTTTTATGCGCAGACTGATTTTTGGGATACTTTTTTTTGTCGTTTGTAATACGGCATATTCGCAAACCAAAGCAGAGTTAGGTTTTTATGGTGGTGTAGCCTACTATATGGGAGATATTAATCCGACTTATCACTTTTACTCAAGTTCTGTTGCAATAGGTGGAATTTACAGGTACAATTTTAATTCCAGGTATTCACTAAGAGCAAGTATGTTGTTTGCAGGTTTAAAGGGAGATGATCTCGACGCTAAAAATTTCTATCAGCAAAACAGGGGAGCATCTTTCGATACCGATTTGGTTGACTTGTCGTTACAGGCAGAATTTAATTTTCAACCCTTTTGGGCACCAGCAAAATCAAGAACCAAAAAGTTGGTTCCTTATGTTACGGCAGGGATTGGTTACATTGCACCAAGTAGTACCGAATCATCATTTACAATTCCCATGGGAGCTGGATTAAAGTATAACCTGGGAGGAAGATGGACAGCCGCCTTAGAGTGGAGTTTTAGAAAAACATTCACCGATAACCTGGATCATTTAGATGATCCGAATAATTTTAATGAAAGCAATTTAATGCACAATAACGATTGGGCATCCTTCTTTGGAATCATGTTTAGTTATAAACTATTTCCAGATAATGAAGAGTGTCATTCATACGGTCGACTTGTAAAGTAATATATGTCATTCAAAGAAAAAATTATAAAAGAAAAGTTGCCTTCTCACTTGGCAATAATTATGGATGGTAATGGTCGCTGGGCTAAAATGCGCGGCGAACATCGTATTGTAGGCCATCAGAATGGCGTTGAAGCGGTAAGACAAACTGTCGAAGGAGTCGCCGAATTAGGAATTTCTTATCTTACTCTTTATGCCTTTTCAACAGAAAACTGGAACCGTCCGCAAGATGAGGTTCTCGGTTTGATGTCGCTATTGGTAGAGGCAATCGAAAACGAGACTCCAACCTTAATGAAGAACAATGTTCGATTAAAGGCAATTGGAAATCTGAATAGTTTGCCTGAAGAGGTAAGAGAAAAATTAAATGGAACCATTAATACAACATCTGTGAATACAGGTTTAACCCTGGTATTAGCTTTAAGCTATAGTTCTAGATGGGAAATTGTAAATGCTGTTAAATCAATTGCAGGCAAAATTGAGAATCAGCAGTTATCAGTTGATGATATTGATGATTCTATTTTTGAGAATCACTTGACAACAGCGGGTATTCCAGATCCTGAACTGATGATCAGAACCAGTGGTGAAACCAGAATTAGCAATTTCTTGTTGTGGCAACTTGCCTATGCAGAATTGTATTTCACCGAACTTTTTTGGCCCGACTTTAATAAGGAGGAGTTATACAAAGCCTTGTACAATTACCAGAACAGAGAACGTAGGTTCGGGAAAACAAGTGAACAATTAACCGATAATTAGGAATTAACCATTATAAGCAAAGTAATGATTAAACGATTAACTTTCATTTTTACTCTATTTTTAAGTTTTGCTGCCGTGGCGCAGGAAACTGATACTATTTACAATCCAACTCTATATTACACTTCCCCTAAAACATACGAATTGGGTGGAGTAAGTGTATCGGGTGTAAAGCATCTGGAGAATAATGTCCTTGTTCAGATTTCAGGATTACGTGCCGGATCTCAGATTGAAATACCTGGCGAAAGAGTAACAAATGCAGTAAAAAAACTATACAAGCAAGGCTTGTTTTCAGATATTCAAATTACTGCAACCAAGTTAATCGACAAAAAGATTTACCTGAATATCCACTTGCAGGAGAGACCGCGATTATCGGAAGTAAACTACAATGGAACCTCGAAAAGTGAAACCAATAAAATTAAAGACAGGTTAAAACTTCAGAAAGGAACACAGGTTACAGATTATATGATTGCCAACATTGAAACAATAGTTGGGAATTACTTTAAAGAAAAAGGTTTCTATAATGTTGATGTAAATATTCTTCAACGCGATGATCCAAATGAAGCAAACAGTGTGATTTTGGATATCAATATGGACCGAAACAATAAAATTAAAATCAGCAATATCTTTATCGAAGGCAATACTGCTCTTACCGATAAAAAGGTAAAAAAGGCTATTAAGGGTTCAAAGGAGAAAAGAATAAGAAACTTCTTTAAATCGTCGAAGTATATCGAAGACAAATGGCATGAAGATAAAATTGGACTGATTACAAAGTATAACGAGCAGGGGTACCGCGATGCCATTATTCTATCTGATAGTGTAGAACAAGTATCGGAAGACAGGGTAAATCTTTACCTAAAATTGAAAGAAGGAAGCCAGTACTTCTTTAACGATATTACCTGGGTTGGTAATACTGTATATACATCATATGACTTAAAACGAGTTCTAAAAATTCAGAAAGGTGATGTTTACAACCAAACTTTCCTGAATGAGCGATTAAGAGAAGATGATGATGCAGTTAGTAACTTGTACCTGGATAAAGGTTACCTGTTCTTTAACGTGAATCCTATTGAAAAGGTAATTGGTCAGGATTCCATTAATATTGAGATGAGAATGGTTGAAGGGAAACAAGCAACCATCGATCGAGTAAATATTGTTGGGAATACCAAAACTCACGAACACGTTGCTCGTCGTGAGCTGTATACATACCCGGGCGAATTATTTAGTAAGTCGGACATTATTCGTTCGGTTCGAGAGTTGGCTCAGCTAGGACACTTTGATCCGGAGGCCATTAATCCTGATATCAAACCACACCCAGAAAGTGGAACAGTAGATATTACCTATGAATTGGCAGAGAAAGCCAACGACCAGATTGAACTTTCCGGAGGTTGGGGTGCTGGTATGATTATTGGTACCGTTGGTTTGAGATTCTCAAACTTTTCGATCCGAAACATCTTTAATAAAGAAGCATGGAGTCCACTACCAACCGGTGATGGTCAAACGCTAAGTATTCGTGCACAAACCAATGGTTCATACTATAACTCTTACAGTTTATCATTTACGGAGCCATGGTTAGGTGGTAAAAAACCAACCTCATTAAGTACATCGATTTATTATTCTCAGCAATCAGGATTTAGTAGATCGGCTTACGGTAATTACTACGGATTTAGTAATGTAGATTCAGACCAGAGTCAGAAAATTTTTGGTGCCAGCGTAGGTTTGGCGCGAAGACTAAAATGGCCTGATGATTACTTCTCTTTGTATAACGAAGTGAGTTATCAGAACTTCAGACTGAAGAATTGGGCTTATTACCTGATTTCAGATGGTACCTCAAATAACTTTAGCTTTACTACAACATTATCGAGAAGTTCGATTGATAACCCATTGTATACACGTAGAGGTTCGTCGTTCTCGTTAAGCTTAAAATTTACGCCACCATACTCGTTGTTTGAAGATCTTGATTATTCTCGAGCAAGCGATGATGAAAAGTACAAGTGGATTGAGTACCACAAGTGGGTATTTAAAGGAAAAATGTACAACGGTCTGCTTCCTAAAAATGACAAGTTGGTACTTTATACAGGTGCAGAATTCGGTTACTTAGGATACTACGATAAAGACAAGAGATCTCCATTTGAAGGCTTCGAAGTTGGTGGTGATGGAATGTCGGGTTACAGTATGTACGGTAGTGATAATATTGGTGTAAGAGGTTATGAGAATGGTTCCTTAACCCCGATTCAATCGAATGGTAGACGTTTGGGTGGTAACATTTACTCGAAATTAACTGCAGAGGTTAGATATCCACTATCATTAAGTCAATCAGCTACCATTTATGCATTGGCCTTTGCCGAAGCAGGTAACTCTTGGTACGATTTTGAAGATTTCCAACCATTCAATCTAAAACGATCTGCAGGAGTTGGTTTAAGAATCTTCCTGCCAATGTTCGGATTATTGGGTATTGATTGGGCTTATGGATTCGATGAAGCTTATCAGGTTGGTCAGAACGGTAGTCAATTCCATTTCGTAATTGGTCAACAATTTTAACATATTTTAAGAAATGGGTATTGGGTACTCATTTAAATTAGCTTAATTTAGGGTTTGTTTGTAAAAGGCATTAATATGAAAAAAATATTCTTATTGATAATAGTATTGGTGATTGGTTTTGGAAGTGTATACTCCCAGCAACGATATGGATTTGTCGATACCGAATACATTTTAAATAAGATGCCAGATTACAAGAATGCCCAGGAACAATTAGATAAGTTCTCGAAGCAATGGCAGGGCGAAATTGAAAGTATTACTGCTGAAATTAAGGATCTGCACGCTAAGTTTAGAGCAGATGAAGTATTTCTATCATCTGAAATGAGAGAAAAAAGAGAAAAAGAGATCCATGATAAAGAAATATCTGCGCAAAAATTGCAACAAAGATATTTTGGTAGAAATGGGGAGCTTTATAAAAAAAGGCAGGAATTAATGAAGCCTATTCAGGACGATATCTATGAGGCAATCAAGGAGATAGCGAAATCTGGAAGTTATGGTATGATTATTGATCGTGCTAATGGGCCAACGATAATATACAGCAATACAAAGTTCGATTTAAGTGATAAGGTGCTGTATAAGTTAGGTATAAGAACTAAATAAATATCAAATAAAAACTAACTGAGTATACTATGAGACAATTTTTAAAAGTAACATTAGTAGCCACTTTCCTTTTAACAGGAGCTAATCTATTTGCACAAACAGTAAAATTAGGTCATATTGATTCAAATAAATTATTATCAATTATGCCTGAAAAAGACGAAGCTCAAAAGCAAATTCAAGCTCAGGCAGCTGAATACGATAACCAGATTAAAGCAATGCAGGTTGAATACCAAACTTTGGTAAAAGCTTACGTTGAGCAAGAAGCTACTTTATCTGAAGCAATCAAAGCTGATAAGCAAAAAGAAATACAGCAATTGCAAACTCGTATGAGAGAATTTGATGGTTTTGCACAAACAGAATTGCAAAACAAGCAAAACGAGTTGTTAAAACCTATTTTTGATAAAGCTTCGAAAGCGATTAAAGACGTAGGTGCTGAAAATGGATTTACTTACATTTTAGACATTAGTACAGGAGTTATCTTATTTAACTCAGATAATAGTGTTGATGTTATGCCATTGGTAAAAGCAAAGCTTGGGCTACAGTAATCTTTTTAAGATATTATTCTAAAAGGTGGTATATTAATACCACCTTTTTTATTTTTATGAAGCACTCACATTTTAATAATCGATTTGGATGATTACTAAAAAGCAAGCAATCGGAGTTTTTGATTCAGGTTACGGTGGATTAACCATTCTAAATGAACTCTTAAAAGAATTGCCAGAATATGATTTTATCTATTTAGGCGATAATGCAAGAAGTCCATACGGTACCAGGTCGTATGATGTGGTTTACGATTACACATTGGAAGCGGTAGAGCAATTATTTTCTATGAATTGTGAATTGGTGATACTGGCTTGCAATACTGCATCAGCTAAGGCACTTCGCACCATTCAGCAACGCGATTTACCCAAAATTAGCCCAAACAAGCGAGTTTTGGGCGTTATCAGACCAAGTGTGGAGGAAGTAGGCCTGCTCACAAAAACGAAGCATGTAGGTATATTGGGAACGGTAGGAACAGTTCGATCTAATTCATATCCTTTAGAGATTGAAAAACTCCATCCCGAAATAAATGTTGTACAGGAAGCCTGTCCGATGTGGGTGCCTTTGGTCGAAAATAATGAATTTGCAAGCCAAGGTGGCCAATATTTTATAAAGAAAAATATTGAGAACCTTTTGCAAAAAGATCCGAAGATTGATACCATTATTTTAGGTTGTACTCATTATCCTTTGCTAAAGGAGGAGATCAGAAAATACCTGCCATCGGGTGTGAATCTTATTTCGCAAGGCGAGATTGTCGCAAAAAGCCTAAAAGATTATTTAAGAAGGCATCCGGAGATGGATGTGAGGTGCAGCAAAAATTCGGAAAGAGAATTTTATACCACCGAATTTGTGGATAGTTTCGAGGAAAAAGCGAGCCGTTTTTTGAATACAAGTCTAAAAGCAGAACATATCAACTACTAAAAACAAAAGCCACTGCAATTGCAATGGCTTTTGTTTTAATTTATTTTACAGCTTCTTCATCGGTTTGGTACCAACTAGCATACATTGCATAGCTGTTGGCAATACGATTAATTTCACCTTCGAGTAGTTCCGGACTGATTTCCTTTATCTTTTTGGCAGGAGAACCGGCATAAACACTTCCCGATTCAACATGAGTTCCTTTGGTTACAACCGAACCGGCAGCAATAATGGAATTGCTCTCAATAACCGCATCATCCAAAACTACAGCTCCCATTCCAATTAAAACATTGTCTTTAATTGTACAACCATGCACAACTGCATTGTGTGCAATTGAAACATTATCGCCAATATTAGTAGGTGATTTTTTATATGTAGCATGAATAGTAGCGTTATCCTGAACATTTACATTGTTGCCTAGCTTAATGTAATGAACATCACCACGAAGAACAGCACTGTACCAAATACTGCAATCATTCCCCATTTCAACATTACCTATAATGGCCGCATTCTCAGCCAGAAAGCAGTTTGCACCGAATTTTGGTGTTTTTCCATTTAAATCTCTAATAAAAGCCATTCTTATTTAGTTTGATTATAAATACAAAGATAATGAAAATTAGATCGGGTGGTCCAAATTGGAGTATGTTATAAAAAAAGTTACGCAAACGATAGCACTAATAATGCTGAATATCAATGAGCTACTTTCTTTTGAAATTGTCATTAAATTAATCAAAAAAGTTATGGATTGTAAGTTTTCGAAGGCGTTCTTATTTAGATTTAAAAGGTTTACGTAAAAAATGATTTGAAATTTTAAGAATTTTTCACACTTTTGACAGCTCAGATTTATTAGGGGTAATAAAAATCTGAAAATTGGAAATAGATTACATAGGGGTAATAAGTGATTTTCCAATTCATTTTATAGAATAATTCTAAAGGGAGCATATTCTTTCTAAAACCTAATTGGGAAAGTAGGTTTTAGAGTGTATATATAGATGTGTATTAATTGTTAATTAACCACTAACTAAAAGTTTATGAAAAAAAGTTTAGTTTCGATGTTAATCCTATTTTTCGTAGGATTGCAGGGCGTTCTAGCTCAAGGTCGAGAAATTTCAGGGGTGGTTACCTCAGCCGAAGATGGGCTGTCGATCCCCGGAGTTTCCGTAATCGTGAAAGGTACAACCATCGGTACCACAACCAACTTCGATGGACAATACTCTTTAAATGTTCCAGAAGGTGAAAGCGTATTGGTTTTCTCTTTCGTGGGTATGACTACTCAGGAAGTAGCTGTTTCAGGAGCTACATTAAATGTAGTTATGGAATCAGAATCTATTGGTGTAGATGAGGTAATGGTAGTTGCTTATGGTGTAACTAAAAAATCTTCGTTTACAGGTTCGGCTTCGACCGTTAATTCTGATAAGTTAAAGGATACTCCTGTAACTTCGTTCGAAAAAGCACTTTCAGGTAACGTTCCTGGTTTGCAAGTATCAAGTGTGTCAGGTCAGCCTGGTGCATCAACTGAAATTCGTATTCGTGGTATTGGTTCATTTTCTGCTGACCAAAACCCACTTTACGTAATTGATGGTGTACCTGTAACAACTTCTTCTACTGGTATTACTTACTCAGGCGAGGAAGGATCTACAACTACTCCATTGTCGACAATTAACCCTGCAGATATCGAATCTGTAACTGTACTTAAGGATGCTGCTGCAGCTTCATTGTATGGTTCACGTGCTGCAAATGGTGTAATTGTTATTACTACCAAGCAAGGTAAGTCTGGTAAAACTAGATTTAACTTTAGCACTTCTCATGGTGTGACTGATTTAGCAATGGACAACTTCGAAACTGTAAGTGGTGAAGATTTCATCATGTTGCAGAGAGAAGGTTTAATGAACAATGCTATTGACCTACAAGGATTATCAGGTGATGCTGCAACTGCTTATGTTGATGGAGTTATGAATAACTACTATCCAACACCTGCTGATGGCAATTTCACAAACTGGGATGACGAATTAATGAGAAAAGGACAAGTTCATAACTATGAGTTGTCTGCTTCTGGTGGTAACGAAAAAACAACTTTCTTTGCTTCTGTTAGTGCAAACCAAACTGATGGTGTTGCTCGTAACTCAGACATGGAAAGAATTACTGGTCGTGTAAACCTAAAACACAAAGCAACTGATAAGTTAACTTTCACTACAAACCTATCTTTTGGTTCTGTAAAGCAAAATATTGCTTTGGGTGGATTCTACTATGCTAACCCATTCTTTGCTTCTCGTCAGTTATTATTACCAACTGACTTAGTAAGAAACCCTGATGGTAGCTTAACTGAAGAGTCAACTTTCGGTTACTACAACATGGTTCGTGAGTACAGCTTGAACGAGCGTTCTTCTGATACATGGAGAAATACTATTAACTCTTCTGTAGAATATAAGATTTTAGAAGGTCTTACTTTCAAATCTACATTCTCATATGACTGGATTAACACTGATAACTTAGTATACTCTTCTCCAGTTTCAAGAGCAGGTAGAGCTAATAAAGGTGAAGTATGGCAAAGAAGTGTTAAGAACAAGATTCTTACTTCTTCAAACATCTTAACATATGACAAAACATTTAATGAAAAACATCACATTAATGTTTTAGCTGGTTACGAAGTTGAAGAAGAAAATAGCTGGGCTATGGAAGCTGAAGGGTACAATGTACCTGAAGGTATTAAAGTAAATGATGGTGCTGCTAAACCAAACGCTGTTGGTGGATGGGATGACACTAATACTTTGATCTCTTACCTAGGTAAAGTTGATTATGACTTCATGAACAAGTACTATGTTTCTGCTAGTATTCGTCGTGATGGTTCTTCAAAATTAGGTGCTGATGAAAGATGGGCTAACTTCTGGTCTGTTTCTGGATCTTGGAGATTATCTCAAGAAGATTTTATTTCTTCTGCTACTTGGTTAGATGACCTTAAAGTTAGAGCTTCATATGGTACAAACGGTACTTTACCAGTATCATGGTATGGTCACAAAGCACTTTACTCTGTAAATGCTTACAATAGCCAGCCAGCACTTGATTACTCTCAAATTGCTAACCCAAGCTTATCATGGGAAGAAAGTAAAAACTTCAATGCAGGTTTCGATTTCCGTGTATTGGGAAGATTCAGTGGTAGCTTCGAGTATTTCCAAAAGAAAACTGAGTCTATGTTGATGCAAGTACCTCTTTCAAGAGTTACTGGTTTCTCTAGCATGTGGCAGAACATTGGTGAAATGGAAAACAAAGGTTGGGAATTCACTTTAAATGCTAACGTATTAAGAGATTCTGAATTGAAGTGGGATGTTTCGTTTAACGTATCTCATTACAAGAATGAAATCACTAAGTTAAGTAATGGTGAGCCAATTTTCGACTTCCCTTACATCAGAAAAGAAGGTGAAGCTTATAATACTTTCTATTTGAGAGATTGGGCTGGAGTTGATCCTGATGATGGAGCTGCTCAGTGGTACGTAATTGACGAAGATGGTAACCGTGCTAAAGATGATAGCGGTAACCACATTAAAACTAAAAATCCTGCACAAGCTGCTAAGGCAATTGTTGGATGTGCTGATCCTGATTTCACAGGAGGTATTAACAATAGCTTAAGCTATAAAGGATTAAGCCTTGATTTCTTATTCAACTTCTCTATTGGAGGTGATATCTACAATCATGCAGCATATAACATGATGGGTGATGGTAATGCTCCTACTGCTAACATGATGGAGAATCAGTTAGACAGATGGCAAAAGCCAGGTGACAAAGCTAGAAACCCTAAGCGTTACTGGAATTCAGATACTCGTTCAAACTGGAACTCATCTCGTCGTATCATGGATAACGACTACCTAAGATTGAAATCATTAACTCTAGGTTATAGTCTTCCAAGCGAGTGGGTGAATAAAGTTTCATTATCCAATGTTAAATTCTACTTTACTGGAACTAACTTGCTAACATTTAGCTCTCAGGATGAAGTAGACGTTGAACAACCAGTACACGGTTCAACTACTTGGGAAATCCCAACTACTAAGACTTATACTTTCGGTGTAAACATTGGATTTTAATTTTTAAAAAAGAAGAAAATGAAGAACAGATTTATATATACCCTATTAGGGGTTGCACTTCTAGGTACCTCTTGCTCTGACTCTTGGTTGGAAGAGGATCCAAGTGATAAATTAGCTGTGGATGGAAGTGTTCAAACTGTAACACAGGCTCAATATGCTATCGATGGTGTTTACGATCAAATGAGTGACGACGCATATTACAATGGTAAGTATATCTTCAACTTTGATGTAATGGCTGATGATATGCGTGCTAGTGAAACTGGTCGTTTGGATGATTACTACCGTTATACTTTCTATACTGAAAGTTCGGATACTGAAATGTGGTCACGTCCATATAGAGCAATGAAAAACGTTGCTTCATTATTAGCTGTAATTGATAATGTAGAAGCAGAAGGTGCTGATGCGATTGCTGCAAGAAATGATATCAAAGGACAAGCATTGGCATTAAGAGGATTAATTCATTTTGATCTTGTTAAGACTTTTGGTAAGCCTTATACTCACGGTGATGCTAATACTGCATTAGGTGTACCAATCGTTACTGATTTGGTTGCTTTTGACCAAAAAATGTCTAGAAATACTGTTGAGGAAGTTTACAATCAAGTTATTGCAGATTTCAAAGCAGGTATCGATTTGTTAAGTAATGATGCAAACCTAGGTCACATCAATAAAGCTGCTGCTCAAGCTTTATTAGCTAGAGTATATCTTTATAAAGGTGATATGGCTAACGCATTAACTTATGCTGAAGAAGTAATTAATAATTCAAATGTATCATTAATGTCTCGCGACAACTATGTTGGTGAGTGGGCAAAAGATGGCATGTCTGAGTCATTATTCGAAATTGTAAACTCTTCAGAAGATAATGGTGGTCTTGAATCAGTTGGTTATTTGTCAGATCCTGATGGTTACGGACAATTTGTAGCAACAGATCCATTTATCGCTAAATTGCAAGCTGCTACATATGATGTAAGAAACCAAATGTTGGCTAAAGATGAGTTAGATCGTATGGGTCGTGTTATGAAATACCCTGGTAAAGCTAATGAGCCTTCATATACTTCTAATACAAGAGTAATTCGTTTGTCAGAAGTTTATTTAATTGCTGCTGAAGCTGCATTGGCTAGCGATGCTGCAAAAGCTGCTGAATATTTGAATGCTGTTATTGAAAGAGCATACCCAACAGAAGATGTAATTGATGCTGATGGTACAACTGTATTGTTTGATCATCCAGCTGATGTTCCTACTGTTACTGCTGCTACTATCAATCTTGCAAGAATTCTTGAGGAAAGAAGTCTTGAGCTTGTTGCAGAAGGACATAGATTCCACGATTTAGTTCGTAATAACTTAACGATTACTCGTGGTGATGACTACTGGGGAACTACTTACAAAACAATTGAGATGACTGATTACAAAATTATTCAGCCAATTCCAAGAATCGAATTGGATGCAAATCCAAATATGGTTCAAAACCCAGGTTACGAAAGCTAATAATCATATTTCTTTCAAATAAATTAAAGGGGCAAAGTGTAAACTTTGCCCCTTTTTCTATACGGTTGATTTCGAAAATTTCACTTTTTTACTACACTCTTCATAAAAATTGGAATTTTTCATTGAAAAAAACGGCTTATTCAGACTTAATCAACTCAAAATCAGACAAATTTTTATACATAAGTTTGATGTAACTTTTTATAATACAAACGTTTGCAAAAAGTAATCAAAATTTCATATCTTTTCTTGTCTAAAATTGGGGAAACGCTACCTTTACCACGTTAAATGACGTTTAAACGCTTGTTTAAGTTGTTTAATAAAGTTCAACAGCAATAAACTAAAAAAACAAAAATTTAATCTGAGATTAAATTAAAACAGTCATGAGTCAAAAGACAAAAGTCATTGAAAAGGAAGAAGTTGTAATTAGATTCTCTGGTGACTCCGGAGACGGTATGCAGCTTACAGGAACACAGTTTTCCGATACTTCCGCATTATTTGGGAACGATGTAGCTACTTTCCCGGATTACCCTGCAGAAATTAGGGCTCCGCAAGGGACAGTAGGTGGTGTTTCAGGATTCCAATTGCATTTCGGGCATAAAGAGGTAAACACTCCTGGTGATTATGCTGATGTATTGGTTGCAATGAACCCAGCAGCTCTTAAAGCAAACTTGAAGTGGGTGAAAGCGAGTGGAACAATCATCGTGAACGAGGATAGTTTTACCGATCGAAACCTGGAAAAAGCAGGTTACGATGCAGATCCACTACAGGATGATAAACTATCAGATTACAATCTGATTAAGGCTAAAGTCACTTCTTTAACTAAAGAGTGTTTGAAAGATTCAGGACTGGATCAGAAAAGTATTCTTCGAAGCAAAAACATGTTTGCTCTGGGTATGGTATACTGGATGTTCGATCGTCCATTGGCACATACCGAAGAGTTTATCGAAAACAAGTTTAAGAAGCACCCTTTAGTTGTTGAGGGTAACAAAAAAGTATTGCGTGCAGGTTATAACTTTGCAAAAACAATTGAAGCATTAGCTTACAACTACAGTGTAGCTCCTGCTAAAATTAAGAAGGGAACCTATCGTAATATTACAGGTAACAAGGCAACAGCATGGGGTTTAATTGCAGCTGCCGAAAAAGCAGGTTTGGAATTGTTCTGTGGATCATATCCAATCACTCCTGCAACCGAAATTTTACAAGAGTTAGCTGCGCGTAAAGATTTAGGTGTAAAAACATTCCAGGCAGAAGATGAGATTGCTGGTATTTGTACTGCAATTGGAGCAAGTTTCGCAGGTAATTTTGCGGTAACTACAACTTCAGGTCCAGGTCTGGCATTAAAAACCGAAGCTGCTGGTTTGGCAGTGATGACAGAATTACCATTGGTAATTGTAAATGTTCAGCGTGGTGGTCCATCTACTGGTTTGCCAACAAAAACTGAACAATCGGATTTAATGCAGGCAATTCATGGTAGAAGTGGAGAGTGTCCAATGCCAGTTATTGCAGCAAGTACTCCATCAAACTGTTTCGAGTATGCTTATCGTGCAAGTAAAATTGCATTGGAGCACATGACACCGGTTATTCTTTTAACCGATGGATTCCTTGCAAATGGTGCAGAGCCATGGAGAATTCCTAAAATGGCCGATCTTTCGCCTATTACAGTGCCATTGGCAAAAGAAGGTGATGATTATATGCCATATGCAAGAGACGAAGAAAAATTAGCAAGAAAATGGGCTGTTCCTGGAACCAAAGGATTAGAACATAGAATTGGTGGATTGGAAAAAATGGATGTTACTGGTACAGTATCATACGTTCCGGAAAACCACCAGGTAATGACCGATATCAGATCAGAAAGAGTTAGAAGAGTAGCTAACTTTATTCCGGATCTTCCTGTTAAAGGTGATGATAATGCTGATGTATTGGTAGTAGGATGGGGTGGAACATATGGTCACCTTACCACAGCAGTACGTGAGCTTCAAGCTGATGACAAGAGCATTGCATTGGCACACTTTAACTATATTTTCCCATTGCCAAAGAATACAGAAGAGGTATTAAAACGCTATAAGAAAATTATCGTTTGTGAATTGAACGACGGACAGTTTGCTGAATACTTAAGAAGCAACTTCCAGGATATTAAATTCGAGCAATACAACAAATTGCAAGGTTTACCATTTACTGTAAAAGAATTGAAAGAGAAGTTTAATCAATTATTGGAGGAGAAATAATCATGGCAGATACATTATTAAAGCAACCAGCTCCTGAGAAATTGACTCCAAAAGATTTTAAGAGTGATCAGGAAGTAAGATGGTGCCCTGGATGTGGTGACCATGGAGTTTTGAATTCGGTACAGAAAGCAATGGCTTTAATGGGAAAACCAAAAGAAGACTTTGCAGTAATTTCTGGTATCGGATGTTCTTCTCGTTTCCCATACTATATGGATACTTACGGATTCCATTCAATTCACGGTAGAGCAGCTGCTATTGCATCGGGTGCAAAGTCGGCTAATCCAGATCTTGAAATCCTTCAGGTTTCGGGTGATGGTGATGCATTGGCAATCGGAGGTAACCACTTTATTCACGCGGTGCGTAGAAATATTGACATGACCATTTTGTTATTCAATAACGAAATCTATGGTCTTACAAAAGGTCAGTATTCTCCTACTTCGAAGCATGGTATGGTAACCAAAACTTCTCCATTCGGAACAGTTGAACAGCCATTCCACCCAGCCGAGTTGGCTTTAGGTGCTCAATCGAAGTTTTATGCACGTTCTATCGATACCAATATCAAGTTAACTTCGGAAATTCTTCTTGATGCAACCAAGCACAAAGGAACTTCGATTGTTGAGGTATTACAGAACTGTGTTATCTATAACGATGGAGCTCACTCTTTAATTACCGATAAAAATACCAAAGAAGAATACCAGTTGGTACTTCGCCATGGCGAAAGAATGATCTTTGGTAAAGAAAAGAACAAAGGATTGGTAATGGGAGGTAATGGTAAACTTGTTGTAGTTACCATTGGCGAACATGGAATCACCGAGCAGGATATTTTGATTCACGATGCTCATACTCCAGATCCACACATGCACTGGTTATTGTCGAATATGACAGCACCAGAGTATCCGGTGGCACTTGGTGTAATTCGTGATGTAGCAGCTCTTTCTTACGAAGAAAAGATGGTACAGCAAATCAAGGATATTCAAGAACAATCATCTATTAAATGTATGGATGATCTATTGAACAGCGGTGATACATGGGAAGTTGAATAGCCTATATTGTAATCGTATATATATCAGAGAGGAAACTATGAGTTTCCTCTTTGTTTTTTACAAAAAAAATTAACTATTTTCGCCAACCTTTTAAAAGTGGACATCGTTCAAGAATAAGGATGAGATTTAATGATCAAAAACATCTTGAATAAGTCATAGAATTAAAGGCATTGGGCAATATTATTAGTATTTTGTAATCGGTATTGCCAAAACAAACAACACACTAAAATAATATTACCTGATATGGAAGAAATTTCGATTTCGAAAATTTACAAGCGCAAGAAGAACGACCGTGATATTTTTCAGGAATTGATGCCTTACAAAGTGAAGGAGATTCTGTTGATTGCAACCTATTACGATGCATATACAATTGTTCGTGAAGGACAGTTTTCCGATAAAATTGTAGGTGAATATTTACAGCTGAATTTATATGCGGCCCCCCGTTTTACCAGTGTTGCTACCAACGAAGAGGCATTAGAAGCACTCCAGAATCGTCATTACGATATGGTGATTCTAATGGCTGGATTGGATAAAGAATCGCCACTGGAACTGAGCCAGCAAATTAAAACGGTAAATCCGGATATTCCTGTTTTGGTTTTGGTGAACAACAATAGCGATCTTGCTTATTTCGATCGTGCTGCCGATAAAATCAAAAACAATATCGATAGAGTATTTGTTTGGAATGGTTCAACCAAGATATTTATGGCAATGACCAAATATATCGAGGATAAAATGAACCTTGAAACCGATACCAAAAGTGGAGATGTTCGTGTAATTCTTTTGGCCGAAGACTCCGTAAAATATTACTCCAGATACCTTCCTCTCCTTTATACTTCGGTAATGACCCAAACCCAGAAGGTAATTTCCGATGAAGGAGATATTGATGAATTACACAAGATTTTGAAAATGCGTGCCCGTCCAAAAGTAATTTTGGTAAGTACATTCGAAGATGCGGTTGAAGTGGTAGATAAATACCTGGAAAACCTTTTGTGTGTAATCTCGGATGTTCGCTTTGCACGCGATGGAAAACTGGATGACGATTCGGGTGTAGATTTAATCAAATACGTGCAGGCCAAAAACATGAGAATACCATGTTTAATGCAGTCGCACGATACCGATAATGCTATTAGAGCCATGCAGGTTGATGCTGATTTTATCAACAAAAACAGTGATACACTGGCATTGGATATCTATAACTTCATTTATACCAAACTTGGATTTGGCGATTTTGTTTTCCGCAACCAAAGTGGAACACGTGTAGCTGTTGCCAAATCGATGGAAGAGTTCGAAGAGAAACTAAGATTTGTTCCTGATGAATCCTTGCTTTTCCACTCCAAGCGAAATGGAATTTCCACCTGGTTAATGGCACGTGGAGAAATTAATGTCGCAAAAAAATTAAGAAGATATCAGATCGAAGATTTTAAATCCGTAAAGGATTTGAGAAAATTCTGTTTGGATGTGTTCGAAGCTTCAAGAATTAAACAGCTAAGAGGTCGAATCATCCGATTTAAGCCAAATATCGTTAATTCGAATCATTATATCGTTCGTATGGGTAGAGGCTCATTAGGAGGAAAAGGACGTGGTCTGGCTTTCCTGAGTAACTTTATCGAGAATATCTACTTTAAGAAACTGATAAAGGACATCAATGTTTCGATTCCTCAAACAGCAATTATTGGAGTTGATGAGTACGATAACTTTATCGAGAAGAATAACCTATACGATAAAATCTACCTGGATAAGAACTATAAAAAGGTGAAGGAATTGTTCCTTAAAGGAGATATTCCTGAAAAACTGGGTAATAAACTTCGTCAGTATCTCGAGGAAATTAATAAACCGTTGGCAGTAAGATCTTCGGGCTTGTTCGAAGATTCGTTGATGCAACCATTTGCCGGTGTTTATGCAACTTATCTGCTACCAAATAACGATCCGGATATCGAAGTAAGATATCAGCAACTGGTAACTGCAATTAAGCTAATTTATGCTTCTATTTTTACGCCTGAAGCACAATCGTATTTCAGTGCTGTCGATTACAAGATTGAAGAGGAGAAAATGGCTGTAATCATCCAGGAGGTGGTTGGTCAGGAATACAATGGAAAATTCTATCCAAATATTAGTGGTGTAGCTCAATCTTACAACTATTATCCATTCTCATACATGAAGCCCGAAGATGGTTTCTCGGTTATGGCAATTGGTTTGGGTAAATATGTTGTTGGTGGAGAGAAAACTCATCGTTTTTGCCCTGAACACCCGAAATTGCAATTGGCTTCTATCGAAGATCAGATTAAAGATTCTCAGAAATACTTCTATGCCATTGATATGGAGAAGGAGAATATCGATTTGGTAAATGATGGAGAAGATGCAGTAACCGTTAAATACGAATTGGCTGAAGCCGAAAAAGACGGCAATTTACTACACTGTGCTTCGGTTTACGATTTCCAGAATGACAGATTAGAACCAGATTTGAATTTGCGCGGACCACGAGTGGTTGACTTTGCAAATATCCTGAAATACAACCAGGTGCCAATTGCACATGCCTTAAGCGTATTGTTGAATATCTTTAAGCAGGCAATGGGAGCTCCGGTTGAAATCGAATATGCAGTCGATTTATCGAAAGGTAAAGATGGAAATCCGACTTTCCATTTGTTGCAAATTAAACCACTAATTCGTCAGGAAATGAGCGTTGAAATTGACATGTCGAAGGTAGATCGCAACAAACTTGTTATGCTTGCCAACAAAGGTATGGGTAATGGTAAGGTAAATCATATCCGCGATGTAATTTACATGGATTTGGATAAGTTCGACAGAACCAAAACCGAAGAGATGGCCGAGGAGATGGAAGTTCTGAATCAAAAAATGAAGGAACAGGATCGACAATATATCCTATTTGGTCCGGGCCGTTGGGGTACTCGCGATAAGTTCACTGGAATACCAGTTCTTTGGTCGCAAATTTCAAATGCAAAGGTAATTGTTGAACAAGGTCTCGAAGATTTTCCATTGGATGCATCCCTGGGATCTCACTTTTTCCACAATGTAACATCAATGAATGTAGGTTATTTCTCAATTAAGAGCAATTCAGACTATAATTTTGTGAACATGGAGGTTCTTGATAAGCAGGAAAAAGTAGAGCAAATCCACTACTTTAAGCATGTGCGATTTAAGGAGCCATTGGAGGTTTTAATGGACGGTAAAAAACAAACTAGTGTAATTAGTTTTAAATAATACAAGGAGGCTTAAAGCCTCCTTTTTTACGTATAAAAAAAGGCTGATCGATAGATCAGCCTTTTCAATATCATTTGAAATGAATTAAGCCTGGTATGAATCGATACCAGCTGTTTCCATTTTACGATCTACTTTCTTTACCAATCCCTGGATCACTTTACCAGGACCAACTTCAGTAAAAGATGAAGCGCCATCAGCAATCATATTCACCATAGTTTGAGTAAAACGTACCGGAGCAGTTAACTGTGCAACAAGGTTTTTCTTGATTTCAGCAGGATCAGTAACTGGTTTTGCATTTACGTTTTGGTAAACAGGACATGCTGGAGTTGCAAAAGCTGTGTTTTCGATAGCTTCTTCAAGCTCAACACGAGCAGGTTCCATTAATGGTGAGTGGAAAGCACCACCAACTTTCAATGGTAAAGCTCTTTTTGCACCAGCTTCTTTTAATTTTTCGCAAGCAAGTTCGATACCTTTCATGCTGCCAGAAATTACCAACTGACCAGGACAGTTGAAGTTCGCAGGAACAACTACTTCCTCAATTTCAGCACAAACTTTCTCAACAGTTTCATCATCTAAACCGATGATTGCAGCCATAGTTGAAGGTTCCATTTCGCAAGCTTTTTGCATTGCCATAGCACGCTGAGAAACCAATTTTAAACCATCTTCGAAAGATAGAGTTCCGTTTGCTACCAAAGCAGAGAATTCACCCAATGAGTGACCTGCTACCATTTCTGGTTTGAAATCTTCACCTAAAGTTTTGGCTAAAATTACCGAGTGCAAGAAAATCGCAGGTTGAGTAACTTTGGTTTGTCTTAGATCTTCGTCAGTTCCTTCAAACATCAAATCAGTAATACGGAAACCAAGAATTTCGTTAGCTTTTTCGAAAAGTTCCTTAGCAAGTTCCGAATTTTCGTATAGGTCTTTACCCATACCTACAAATTGGGCACCTTGTCCCGGAAATACATATGCTTTCATATTCATTCTCAATTTAAACGATCGGTCTAGTTAATGACCAATCATCATGGTAAGTTTTGAATTATTCGGGCACAAAGATATCTAATCCGTTCGCAATCTGCAATTTTAGAATTGCTTATGCTTACGGATTAAAATATGCACCCTTTCAGGTTGATAAATTTTAAATTGTTTTCGCAGAAATTAATCGAATAAATTCTTCCCTGGTTGCTACCTTTTCAAAAGCACCAGTAAAATCAGAAGTTGTTGTAACCGAATTTTGTTTCTGAACACCACGCATCGACATGCACAAGTGCTGAGCCTCGATTACTACCGCCACTCCTAAAGGATTCAAAGTATCCTGAATACAATCTTTAATTTGTGTTGTTAAGCGCTCCTGCACTTGTAAACGACGCGCAAAAGCATCAACAACGCGAGCTACTTTACTAAGACCTGTAATGTATCCATTCGGGATATAAGCCACATGAGCTCTACCTACAAATGGCAGCATGTGATGCTCACACATCGAGTAAACCTCAATATCTTTTACAATTACCATCTGCTTATAATCTTCCTTAAACATGGCCGATCGTAAAATATCTTCTGGTTTGATATGGTATCCCTGAGTTAAAAATTGCATGGCTTTGGCAACACGTAAAGGAGTTTTCTCCAGTCCTTCTCGTTCTGCATCCTCACCAAGTAATTCCAAAACTTTTTTATAATGATACATCAGTTCTTCTGTAGTTTCCTGATTGTATTTTTCTATTTTTGTGAATCCTTTATCTTCTTGTCCGTTAATTGAAAATTCCATTCGTCACAGTGTTTTTAATAAGTCGTTGTTTTGCTTTGCAAAATAAGTAATAATTTCACCTTTATAACAAACTTTTACATGCTTTGTTTTAGCTAAGTTCTTGCATTTATGGATATTTTACTCGTTTCAGAGACTTTTGAGGTACTTAAAAATTTTATTTCTCAACTCGAATTGGAAGAAAATTTAGGTCAAAATTATGCCCGTTTCACTCATAATGACCAATCTGTTGATATCTTAATTTCGGGCTATGGAGGAAGCATGTCGGTATATTCCTATACCCAGGCTCTTACAAAGAATAAATACGATTTGGTATTGCATTTTGGACAGTGTTATGCCTTAAAAGATCAGATTGAAAAAGATCAGATGCTTTGTATAATTGACGATTACTTTGGAGATATTGGAATAGGAGCAGATCATAGTTTTGCTTCGGTCTTTGATCTTGGCCAAAGGAATAAAAACGAATTGCCATTTAAAAATGAGATTTTGGAAAATGATAGTTTGATACCAGGCGTTTTTTCAGATCTGAGAAAGGCAAGTGGCATTACTTGCAACACGATTCCCAACCAGGTTAATGCAATTGCAAATGCTTATGTGAAAAATTATCCCGATGTAATTAGCAGGGAAGGAGCAAATATGCTTTATGTCTGCCAGAAAGAATCTGTAAGCTTAATTCAGCTTTTCTATGTTATTGATCGAATCGAAAATGCTCACAATGCAGATGAACCAAGCGAATCAATGATAAAATCGGTAAACGAGAAGATTGAATTGATTTTTTCAGGATCGGAAATCGCTATTTCCTAAAGTGCACCAATACGGCTTTCTTGTAATATATGGCCTGAAATAAACCTCGTGTAAACATGAAGCCCAGCATGGCAATCCAAAGTCCGTGATTTTCTAGTGAGTTATTCAAGAAATAGTAAAGCGGAATAAAAATGAATATGGTTGCTGCAAGCATGGTTTTCCTCATGTAACTTGAAGCTGTAGCTCCTATAAAAATACCATCCATTAAGAATGAAGCAAAACTTAAAATTGGCAACAGAATTATCCACTTCAGGTAATCTCTTGCAATTCTAATGGTCGATTCTGCATCGGTTAATACGGATAAGATATCAATGCCAAATAGGCCATAGGCAATGGTGAAAATTACACTGATGCCAATTCCCCAAATAAATAGCAATCGGATTACCTTTGAAAGGTTTTTCGAGTTGTTGGCCCCAATAAATTTTCCAACCAAGGCTTCGGCAGCAAAGGCAAATCCATCCATAAAATAGGAGAAGATAAAAAGGAATTGAAGCAATAAAGAATTCACTGCAAGAATTTCTTTGTTTACGCTTGCCGATTCGGTGGTGAAAAAAGTAAAAACAAAAATAATGCAGAGTGTTCTGATAAAGATATCTTTGTTTACCAGGAAAAAGTGCTTTAACTCCTGCACTTTCATCATTCCCTTCGCACTCCAGTATTTAAATAATCGACTGTAGTTTTTAAAGACAAAGAAGAGAGCAATAAACAGGCTACAGTATTGTGCAATTAGTGTTCCTAAGGCAACACCCCTGGCATCGAGTAGTAATCCATACACAAAAAATGCCGATAATGCGATATTAATGACATTTCCTGTAACTGCTATAAGCATTGGCGTTTTTGCGTTTTGCATCCCAATAAACCATCCGTTTAATGCATACAATCCAATGGTTGCCGGAGCAGCCCAAACACGAATGTAGAAGTACGATTTTGCAATGGATTCGACCGACTCTTCACTTTCGATTAGCCAGAAACTGAGCATTTCGATTGGTTTTTGGAGGATCAGAATCAATATACTACCTACCAGTGCAACTGTTAAAGCTCTGGAAAGGGAAAGTATGGCTTCACTCAAATTTCGTGCTCCATATGCCTGAGCTGTAATGCCTGTAGTGCCCATTCTCAGGAAGGCGAAACCCCAATATAAAAAATTGAAAATGGTACCGCCTAAAGCAATAGCCCCAATAAAGTCTACTTTACCCAAATGTCCCATTAAGGCCAAATCGACCAATCCCAAAAGGGGAATGGTAATATTACTAACAATATTAGGTAAGGCGATATTTAAAATTTTCCTGTTCACAATTCAATTTTTTATCAGGACACGAAAGTAGCTAAAAATCTTGTTTTCAAGAATATTTAAAAAGCACAAAAAATAAAAGACAAAAAAGTCTTAAAATAATTTGGATTTAATCTGAGTAAAAATTAGATTTGTTTTTAGTGACAAATAAACCTATATCAACCATAAGAAAAAGATAAAATATATGGCTTTCGAGTTACCAAAATTAGCATATGCATATGATGCACTAGAGCCGCATATCGATGCCAGAACAATGGAAATACATCATTCTAAGCATCATGCGGGATATACAAATAATTTAAACGCTGCTATCGAAGGAACTGATTTGGCAAATCAGAGTATTGAAGAAATACTAGGCAATATTTCACAGCATTCAGTTGCAATTAGAAATAATGGAGGCGGATTTTTTAATCACGATTTATTCTGGAAAGTGATGTCGCCAAATGGAGGTGGACAACCGACTGGAGATTTGCTTTCGGCCATTGAAAAAGATTTTGGATCTTTTGATTTTTTCAAAGCTGAATTCGCTAAAGCTGCTGCAACACGATTTGGTTCGGGTTGGGCATGGTTGGTAAAACAAGCCGACGGGAAGTTGGTTGTTTCATCAACAGCAAATCAGGATAATCCATTAATGGATATAGCAGAAGTGAAAGGAACACCAATTCTTGGATTGGATGTTTGGGAACACGCATATTACTTAAAGTTTCAAAATAGAAGACCTGATTACATCTCAGTTTTCTGGGAAGTAATCAATTGGGAGGAAGTGGCTAAACGCTTTCAGGATTAGTTTTGTTTATTGTTTTTTTGATTTTGGGGCCGGTTCTTTTTTAAAGGGATCGGCCTTTTTCTGTTTTTTTATTGAATTTGTAATTTTTTATTGTGAAATTGAAGAGAAAATCAAAAACAATAAAATATGGAACACAAACTACCTACCTTATCTTATGAATTAGGCGGATTAGAGCCTTATATTACAAAGAGCACTCTTGAATTTCATTACGGAAAGCATCATCAGGCTTATGTTACGAATTTGAACAATTTAATTAAAGGAACCGCTTTCGAAGAAGCAAGTCTTGAAGATATTGTAAAGCACTCCGAAGGAGGAATTTTTAACAATGGTGCACAGGTTTATAATCATACTTTTTACTTTGAAGCCTTTAAGGCGAATGGAGGTGGAGAACCAAAAGGAAAATTGTTGGAAGCGATTCAATTGGCATTCGAATCATTCGAAAATTTTAAGGCCGAATTTACCAAGGCTGGAGCTACATTATTCGGTTCGGGTTGGGTTTGGCTGGTTGTTGATGCAGCTGGTAAACTTAGCATTATGCAGAAAAAGAATGCTGGAAACCCATTAAGAGATGGTTACAAACCAATTTTAACCATGGATGTT
This sequence comes from Marinifilum caeruleilacunae, assembly GCF_013141825.1. GTDB lineage: Bacteria > Bacteroidota > Bacteroidia > Bacteroidales > Marinifilaceae > Marinifilum > Marinifilum caeruleilacunae. The sequence continues at coordinate 248 of NZ_RZNH01000034.1, read as the reverse complement.
TGGGAGCATGCCTACTATCTGGATACTCAAAATGCACGTCCAAAGTACATCGAAAACTTCTGGCAATTGATTGATTGGGATCTGATCGAAAAAAGATTTGAAGTGAGTCGTCCTAAAATAGGTTGACACATTTATAAATTAATTATATGATCCAGTGAGGCTAGCCTCACTGGATTTTTGATGTATAAAATTAGGTGTTTTATAATTCAAACTCAAATGAGGTCTCTTGTTATTATAGATCCAAACAG
>NZ_RZNH01000171.1 GCF_013141825.1 Marinifilum caeruleilacunae | reverse complement strand
CACTATGATCAGAGTTATATACAAACGCCTGTCTAAGAACATGTGATGCTCTTGCGAACCACTCATGTTATCATCGTTACGATAAAAAATTGACTGCACTATCTGTGGCACTAAGTCACCAACAATAATTAAGTAAGATACACCAACGCCAAAACATTTAACAGCAATGGCAAAATCGAACACTACACTTATTGACGGATTGATTAGTTGGGTCAACTTGGCGAAGCTAGCATTCTCGCTCTTAGGTACGTACTTCGCTATTCGAGTCTGTAATAGCAGCCCACATAAGGAACATATTCCGCAAAATGTTAGCGTTATCAGACCAGGCATTAACCCAAATGGCTTGAATGCAAACGGCATTGCAAGTACGCCTGCTCCACATGCTGTATGGAGCAAAGTTAAGACTCCCGAACGTACGTTTGACTA
>NZ_RZNH01000170.1 GCF_013141825.1 Marinifilum caeruleilacunae | reverse complement strand
TTTTTTTATGATTTTACTTTAAAGCTAAAGCCGCATGGCTCTTACTTTCTCCATTGATGAGAAAGTAAGCAAAGAATCTAGGGTTAGAAAGGACAATCTGCTCCTACTTGAAAAACAATAAGTGCGGCGGGGTGATCTTCGAACAGGTTCTTAGCTTCCCCGTCTTACTAATTGTTTTCCTTCGTATCAGCAAATAGTCCCTTCAATACCCCCAAAACAACAAATTGGTTTTACCTATAACATTGAAGTAACCGGATAGAAATATCGATTATATATAGAAGGCTGCCTCTTTTATTGTATTAGTTTTTCGGCATTCATTTACGAATGGGTGCCGTCAATCCGACGCGATTCGAGTTACACAGTTAATTAGGAGGAGCGCACAGTATCGGATTGACTTGATTCTTTTGTTTACTTTTCTCATCTAAGG
>NZ_RZNH01000169.1 GCF_013141825.1 Marinifilum caeruleilacunae | reverse complement strand
TTTTGGTACTATTTTATATCACCCCTTCGCCTGTCGGCACTTCCCCTAAAAGGGGAAGTATAAATGTTTAATTTTGCGGAAAATTACGGGTTGTTTCCCTTGAAGGGAAACTGTCGATAGACTAAAGGGTGGTTTTGTATCCATCGTTCTCGATGCGGTGAAGACTGGTTTTGGAAACTTAAAAGACTTAAACAATTCATACCTCGGTGCTCTGCACCTAATTAAAAAGATTGGCCTATGTTTCTATCAATACTTCGCAGCTCTGCTGCTTTGCCAGGAAAGAGTTAAGGTGCGCAGCACCACAGTATTTATAGCAAGATGAAAGGTAGAGAAAAGAGGTACAGCGTACCGAAGGATTTGTATTTTATGAATGCCCAAGCTTTAAATCATTGGTATAAAAATCTGCACAAACTATTTCCCTTTGTTATC
>NZ_RZNH01000168.1 GCF_013141825.1 Marinifilum caeruleilacunae | reverse complement strand
GTGCTGAAAAATCGATGACATCAGGTAATACTCTGTTAATTGAGTAGTCAAATTCCTCAAATTCTGCTAGAAGTGTATCTAAGTATTCTTCTTGTGCAGCTGTCGTTGTATGGCTCTCATTATTGGTATTCTGAAATTTCAAGTCGGCTTCACCTTGAGGCAAGTTCAGAATGGAACGAAGACTCGTGGCTGGAGTTTGGTGATGCTGCTGTCCATGATGTAATTCTCCTTGGCACTTCGTAAAATTATTATTTGTCTGCAACTGGGGCACTAAAGCTCCACTACTTTCTTGCCGTTGCAATTTAACTATATTCAAAAGTTGTTCAGATAATACAGAGGTCTTCTCGTTAAACTCTTTGAACAATTGGTTCAATACTTCAAAAGTACGTTTACTCGCATTTGAAGCACCCTTCAAAAGTGATAATATTTC
>NZ_RZNH01000167.1 GCF_013141825.1 Marinifilum caeruleilacunae | reverse complement strand
GTGCTGAAAAATCGATGACATCAGGTAATACTCTGTTAATTGAGTAGTCAAATTCCTCAAATTCTGCTAGAAGTTTATCTAAGTATTCTTCTTGTGCAGCTGTCGTTGTATGGCTCTCATKATTGGTATTCTGAAATTTCAAGTCGGCTTCACCTTGAGGCAAGTTCAGAATGGAACGAAGACTCGTGGCTGGAGTTTGGTGATGCTGCTGTCCATGATGTAATTCTCCTTGGCACTTCGTAAAATTATTATTTGTCTGCAACTGGGGCACTAAAGCKCCACTACTTTCTTGCCGTTGCAATTTAACTATATTCAAAAGTTGTTCAGATAATACAGAGGTCTTCTCGTTAAACTCTTTGAACAATTGGTTCAATACTTCAAAAGTACGTTTACTCGCATTTGAAGCACCCTTCAAAAGTGATAATATTTC
>NZ_RZNH01000033.1 GCF_013141825.1 Marinifilum caeruleilacunae | reverse complement strand
TCTACCAGCTGAGCTAAGGAATCGTGCTGATTTTATTGGAAAGACTTTGCTTGTCTTTTTGTGATCCCTCTGGGGTTCGAACCCAGGACCCCAACATTAAAAGTGTTGTGCTCTACCAGCTGAGCTAAGGAATCGTGCTGATTTTATTRGAAAGACTTTGCTTGTCTTTTYGTGATCCCTCTGGGGTTCGAACCCAGGACCCCAACATTAAAAGTGTTGTGCTCTACCAGCTGAGCTAAGGAATCGTGCTGATTTTATTGGAAAGACTTTGCTTGTCTTTTCGTGATCCCTCTGGGGTTCGAACCCAGGACCCCAACATTAAAAGTGTTGTGCTCTACCAGCTGAGCTAAGGAATCGTGCTGATTTTATTGGAAAGACTTTGCTTGTCTTTTGTGATCCCTCTGGGGTTCGAACCCAGGACCCCAACATTAAAAGTGTTGTGCTCTACCAGCTGAGCTAAGGAATCGTGCTGATTTTATTGGAAAGACTTTGCTTGTCTTTTTGTGATCCCTCTGGGGTTCGAACCCAGGACCCCAACATTAAAAGTGTTGTGCTCTACCAGCTGAGCTAAGGAATCAACATGTATGCTTTGTTTTCAAAAGCGATGCAAATATAGAGCGATTAAATTTAAATCGCAAACTCAATTTCGCCGAATTTGTAGGAATTTTACCCAAGAAATACGAGTGATTTGCTTTATATCATTGGTTGGTAATTTGATATAAAACCGAAAAGAAATTGAAAAAAAATTACAAACTTTTAAAAACTTCTAATTTTGCTTATGATAATGGCCGTTTTTCCTGGGAAAAATGATCTGGATGCTCCCAATTTAATTCTCAAAAAATGTAGGATCCTTCTAAAAACGGTAAGAAAATAATTCTAATTTTGTGAATCATTATTGGAGTCGATAAGAAAACAGACTCAAAAATTACGTAACAAGTCTTCCTTATGAATGGTAAAATTGTAGTGATTACCGGAGCATCTTCTGGTATTGGAAAAGCATTGGCATTTGAATTTGCTTCGCGCGGATCAAAAATTGTACTGGCAGCAAGAAATACTGAAAAGTTGAAAGAAGTAGAGGAGGCAATCCTCGCAAAGGGCAATGAAGTATTGTCTGTGAAAACCGATGTGAGTATCGAGGAAGATTGTAAAAATTTAATTGAGAAAACGGTTGAAAAATTCGGCACTGTTGATGTACTGATAAATAATGCAGGAATTTCAATGCGTGCCATGTTTGCTGATCTTGAATTATCAGTATTAAAACAATTGATGGACGTAAATTTCTGGGGAACGGTTTACTGTACCAAATATGCAATGCCATACATTACAAAATCTAAAGGTTCGGTAGTGGGCGTAATTTCAATTGCCGGCTACATTGGATTGCCTGCGCGAACTGGCTATTCGGCTTCGAAATACGCAATTCGTGGTTTCCTGGATACATTAAGAGTAGAGAACCTGAAAACTGGCGTACATGTATTGGTAGCAGCACCAGGTTTTACTGCTTCGAACGTAAGAAATGTAGCCCTTACAGCTGATGGATCATCGCAAGGAGAAACACCACGCGATGAGGACAAGATGATGAGTGCCGAAGAGTGTGCTCGTTTGATTGCTAATGCTGTAGTGAAGCGCAAAAGAGAATTGATAATGACCTTTATGGAGGGCAAACTAACGGTTTGGTTGAAGAAGTGGTTCCCATCCTTGCTCGAAAAACTGACTTATAACCACATGGCAAAAGAGCCAAACTCTCCATTAAAATAAAAAATAAAATGTTAAGCGGGTAATAAAAATACTCGCTTTTTTTATTCAAATGTGTAACATTTATGGGCATTTCAAGTATATCTATGCTTTACGAACTTGGTATCTTTTTGATACGACAACTACTACTACTTGACTAATGGATAAATCACACTTTAACACGTTTATCTTTTCCAATGCGAATAAGATATACTACTATGTATTTTGTATTTTAAAAGATCATAAGCAAAGCTTGCAGATTGTAAGCCAAACCATCGAGGAGTGTTGGGATAAAAGATCCGAAATTGCCCCAACTGATCTACACAAAGTATTTCAACTCGCTCGAAAACTTGCCAAATCAAATGCTTCTTACAGCAATGTCTCACAGCATTCTACCCAAAGCGATCAATACTTGCAGAATGTCAATCCTGTCTTAAAAAAGTTTTGTTTGCTGATTAAGGATTATGCACCCTTGCAGGCCGAAGTAATCTGTTTAAGATCGTTGGCCAGATTAAGTGTAGACGAAATTGCCTTGATCCTGGAAGTTGGCATTAATAATGTAATTTCAATTCTTGCAAACGCACGAAAAATGATGCGTTCAGCAATTGATCCTGTAGGTGTATTGAACGACTTTAGTTGCCATGAACTGCTACCAAAATACTATTCTGGTAATACTTCCATAGATGAGGAAGAACAGTTACGACTTTTTGTTTCTCGTATGGATCTTACGGAAATTCCTGATGCAGACAGAGAAATTCTATTGATGTTCCTAAAATTAGGCAATGCTGAAATACCTGTTGAAGATTCTGAGATGCTCACCTCAAAACTTAAAGAGCTACAAACCGGAAAAATTAAAAAAGCATTTTCAAAGTTCAGAAAGCAATCCAAATAGGGATTGCTTTTTATTCTGGTTTATCATCTAAGGATTTAAAGCCTTTCCCAAGAATTTCGTTGGTTTCCATTACCGTTACGAATGCCTCCGGATCAATAGAGTGAATGTAATCCTGCAGCATGGATAATTCGCGGCGGTTAACCACCATGAAAATCATATTTTTTTCTTCGCCATCGTACATTCCCGTTCCTTTCAGGAATGTGCCTCCACGATTTAAATCACCAATTACTTTGGTTTTGATTTCTTCATATTTATCAGAGATGATAAACAATGCCTTCTCGTAATGAGAACCTTGCAATGTAATATCTGTTACTTTGCCTATTACGAATAAAACAATCCAGGAGTATAGAGGAATTTGCCAGTCGGGTTTGATGTATAAACTACTCAGTACAATTAATGAATCGATGTAAATTACGGTTTGTCCCAAAGGCATTCGCAAATATTTTGCCGTTATCATAGCCAGGATATCAGAACCTGCCGATGTTGCTCGTGCTTTTAATATTAAGCCCAGGCCGAAACCAATTAAAATTCCACCAAAAATACAGGATAGCAATACATCATCAACCAAAGGAATAACACCCCACCATGCTGTAATGGTATCTAAAAACAAAGCACAAAGCACAAAGGATAATATGGTTTTAATCCCAAAGCGAGGGCCTAAAATTTTAATTCCGATAAGGCTTAAAGGAACATTAATCAGTAAACTGGCAATACCTACCGGGATTCCGCCTCCAAATTTTCGAAACAGATCATTGGAGTAATCCATAAAGAGATACAACAGACCCGAGAAAAAACCATTGTAATCGTCAGGATTTAAAGCTCCAAAAATCCCTTGAGGGAAAAGGCCTTGAGTTAGTTTATTGATCACAATTCCAATACCATAAATGCTACCCGGAACCAAATCGTGAGGAACAATAAAAAATACAAAACCAGCAGCCATAATAAAAGCTCCTGCAATAACCAATGAGTAATTGTAAAACCACTTTCCTGAGAAAATGGCATCCTTCTGAATAAAAGCCAAAGTGAATCTGTTTTTAGTGTGTAAGTATCAATTAATTGTAAGAATAGTAAGATTTTGCAAAAATAAATAATTTTTGATTGAATACTTTACAGAATCTACGCTATTTTCCGAGAATTTCTTTAATTAAAGGTTGTTTTACCCGTTAAGAATTGATTGCTTTGCATAGAAATCAAACTAAAAATATGAGAGCAGCTATTAGTAGACTGATCATGAGAATGTTCGGTTGGAAATATATTGGTGATGTACCAGAAATTAAAAAAGCAGTAATTGTTGCGGTGCCACATACCTCGAATTGGGATTTTGTATGGGGAAAATTGGCATTTTTATCGCACAATGTGAGTACAACCATCCTGATGAAGAAGGAATTGTACGTATTCCCATTAAAATATTTGTTGAAATCCTGGGGTGTGATACCTGTCGACAGGTCGAAAAAAGGAAACATGACAGATCAGTTGGCGGAAGAATTCTCGAAAAGAGAATCATTGTACATTTCCATTGCGCCAGAAGGAAGTAGAAGTTTGAGAAAAGAATGGAAAAGAGGTTTCTATTTTATTGCTCTTAAGGCCAATGTTCCAATTTATTTGGCAGAAATCAACTACGAAGATAAAACACTTACCTGCGGCATTCCGTTTTACCCAACTGGTGATGTTGAGAAAGATATGATTGCCATTAAGAGTCATTACATCAATTCAAAACCTAAACATCCTGAGAAGTTTTCGACAGGATTATAATATGAGCCGATATGACTGATCACTTAAATGTGAGCCTTGTGCAAACAGAATTGATATGGGGGAATGTTGAGGACAACCTGGCTCATTTTTCCAAATTGATAGCCGATGCCAAGCTAAAAACTGATTTGCTAGTTTTACCGGAAATGTTCACCTCCGGATTTTTAATGGATAAAAAGGAAGAAATTGCTCCATTCGAGGAAATTAGTGTGAATTGGATGCAGGAAAAAGCTTCTCAGCTAGGTGCTGTAGTTGTAGGCAGTATTATTGTGAATGATGAAGGAGACTTTTTTAACCGCTTATTTGTGGTCAATGCAAAAGGATTAATGGGCACTTACGATAAAAGGCATTTGTTTCGCATGGGAGAGGAGCAGAATCATTTCAAAGCCGGAACCGAAAGACTCATATTTGAAATAGGCAAATGGAGAATTTGCCCGTTGGTTTGTTACGACTTGCGTTTTCCGGTATGGAGTAGAGGGAATAACGATTACGACCTCCTACTGTATGTTGCGAACTGGCCCGAAGCACGTCGCGAGGTTTGGAATACACTCTTAAAGGCTAGAGCCATAGAAAATCAGGCTTATACTGCAGGCGTAAACAGGATTGGTGCAGATGGAATGAATTTGTCCTATTCCGGAGATTCATCGCTCTTCGATGCAAAAGGAAAACTATTGGTTAAATGTGAAGATCACCAATCGGAAATTCAAACCTACAGCATTAGTTTGAACGACTTAAATCAGTTCAGAGACAAATTTCCGGTATTTTTAGATGCAGATTCATTTCAAATAGACAAATAAAGGCATTCTTTTTGATGGAAAATCAGTGTATTAAAAAAGTAGTCCCTGTGATTTTATTCATCAGTATTGGAAAACTAAAATTATAGTTTTATATTTATGACTAAAGTCAAAGAATAAAAAAATCAATAAACAAAAACTTGTTGTCCCACTTTAAATAAAACAAATAATAATGAAAGAATTAACCAGAGCTGAAGAACAGGTAATGCAAATCCTTTGGGAACTTGAAAGTGCCTTTGTAAAGGAAGTTATCGAACGTATTCCTGAGCCTAAACCAGCTTACAATACCGTTTCAACAATTGTTCGAATTCTTGAGAAAAAAGGATTTGTTGGACATGTTGCTTTTGGTAAAAGTCACAGATATCACCCATTGATTACCAAAAAAGAATATACCCGCAAATTTATGAAAGGCTTCGTACGCAATTACTTTTCGAACTCTTATCGCGATATGGTTTCATTTTTCGCTAAAGAGGAGCAGGTAAGTTTATCGGAATTGGAAGAAGTAAAAAGAATGGTAGAAGAGCAAATTAAAAAACAAAGCTCTTAAATAGTTCCAGGAATGGTTACAGGCATAATTCTATATTTTTTACAATCAGCAATTTGCATGGCATTTTTTTATGCCCTGTATTGGTTGTTTCTGAAGAGAGATACATTCTTCAGGATCAACCGTGTGTTCTTGTTGCTGACATTGGCTGCCTCACTACTCATTCCTTCGCTCGAAATTCCTTTTGAGTTAAACTCCAATTCGGTTTCAACAGATTACGCCATGCTGGATGCGGTTGTGCTTACTTCTCAACAATATTTAAGTGCAAATATGCTGCAAGAGGTTGTTGTAACAGCCGATAAGCATATTGATTGGTATCAGTACATCGGATTTATTTACTTGATTGGATTATTATTACTTAGTGCCAGATTTTTTAAAAATCTGATCCAATTATTCATTTGGACCCGAACCAACAAACGAATTCGTGAAGACGGAGTACAGTTGGTTGTGATGAAAGATGATTACCCTCCTTTCTCTTTCTTGAATGCCATTTTTATCAGCAAGAAGGATTATCAAAAACCTGGTTTTTCCTCCATTTTGGCGCACGAAAGAGTTCACGTGGACCAATTGCACACCTTCGACTTGCTGATGTTGGAGATTCTTACCGTTGTTTTCTGGATCAATCCTTTGGTATGGATGTACAAGAGTTCCATACAGGAAGTTCATGAATACCTTGCAGACGATAAGGTGGTGAATGGATCGGCAAATCCAAACGAATACAAAATGCACATTGTAAATCAGTTTGCAGGTGGCGATTTGTTTAGGTTGGCAAATAATTTTGGACAATCTACCCTGAAGAAGAGAATTTCCATGTTGGGCAAAATTAAGACACCAAAAATTGCCCTTGTGAAATTGATTCTTTTGGTGCCAATTGTTTTGGTTTTGTTATCAGCCTTTGCCTTTACCATCGAAGAGGAAGAGAAGTTGGCAAACAATATCTCCTTTTCCGAAATGATACCTGATGGCTTAAAACAGTTCTATTCTTTCTCCGATAGAGAATATACCTATAAAGAAGAGGATGTAAATTTTGTGAGAGGAAAGGCAGATAATGGTATCTCGACACTAGCTTACAAAGAAAATGTGAACCCAAACCAGGTTTACCGAATTGTAGATCAAATGCCTGAATACCCTGGAGGGATAAATGTACTGCAGAATTACATTGCCAGTGAGATTCGTTACCCTAAAAATGCCAGCAAGAACAAAATTGAAGGAAAAGTATTTATAAGTTTTGTAGTAGGAAAAACGGGTGAAGTAAAGAATGTGTTTGTTAATAAAGGAGTATCTCCTGATTTAGACAAAGAAGCACGCAGGGTTGTGGCGAGTCTGCCAAAATGGACTCCGGGAAAACTTAAAGGGAACTTGGTAAATGTGGCTTATACATTACCAATTGATTTTAAACTGGAAGATTTTGATGTGGAACAACCACTTTTAACCAGAAACCCTGTACTTGAAAAAATTAAGAATGCATCAGATTATCACTCAGATAACCTGGCGAAACTGGAAAACTATAACGAAACCTTTACCCTTGTTGAAAAAATGCCTGAATTTCCAGGTGGAGATGGAAACCTAAGGAAGTGGGTTGCACGAAATATCAGGTATCCGATTTTGGCTGTTGAACAAGGATATGAAGGGAAAGTGTATGTGAAGTTCAATGTAAATAAAGATGGAAGTGTTTCGCACGCCAGAGTTATTAAAGGGGCAAATGTAGAATTAAATCAGGAAGCGCTACGCGTGATAAATAGCATGCCTTATTGGATTCCAGGCGAACAAAAAGGTGTAAAAGTAAAGGTGAGTTATACAATTCCTATCCGTTTTGCTTTGAATTAATAAAATTTTTTACGTATATTAACTAAGAAATTAGTTGTAAGGACTAATTTTTTAGGGATAAACCCAAAAACCAATTTATTGTCTAACCAAAATTCAATGTTATGGAAGTAAAAAAGAATCCCCGCCACGATTTAGAAAAGAAAAGAGGAATGTTCTTACAAATCGGTTTTTTAATCAGCTTTTTATTTGTTTTGGCTGCATTCGAATACAAAACACCGGTTGCCGAAACCGAGGAATTAGCCATGGATATCATGGAAGAAATAGACGAAATTGTTCCAGTTACCGTTCAGGATAAACCAAAACCGAAAGAGCAGCCCAAAGTGAAATTAATGGAATTGACAGAAATCATGCTTACCGAAGATGATGACGAAATCGATGATTTGGAAATCATTGATGCAAGCTTGTCTGAAGATGATGAGTACGATATTCGTGATGTAAGTGAAGATGTTGAGGAAGTTGATGAAGACACACCATTCGTGAAGGTAGAGCAAATGCCAATTTTCAATCCTAAAAAGAACAAAACCTACGAGCAAGGTCAGCGCGATTTATTCATTACCATGCAAAAAATGACCCGCTATCCAATCGTTGCTCAGGAGAATGGAGTACAGGGTAAAGTATTTGTTAGGTTTGTTGTAACCAAAACTGGCGAAATTTCCAATATTAAAGTTGTTCGTTCGGTAGATCCAGCTTTGGATAAAGAAGCCATTAGAGTGGTTAGCAACCTGCCAAAATTTAAACCAGGAATGCAAAGAAACAAGCCAGTTAGTGTTTGGTTTAGTGGATACATTTCGTTTGTACTGCAATAATTTTTTTACCTACATTAACTAAGAAATTAGTTTAAATGTATTGTTGAACCTTTAAATCATTGTGCTATGAAAGAGAAGAAGAATCCCCAATATAATTTAGAGAAGAAGAGAATCATGTTTTTGCAGTTCGGTTTAATTTTCAGCTTTATGCTGGTGTTAACTGCTTTCGAATACAAAGTTCCTTTCGAAGAACCCAAAGATGTGGTTTTGGATGTATTAGATGATGTGGATATGCTCATACCAATTACTTATCGTGAACCCGAAAAGCCAATAGAGCCACCACAGGTAAAGAAAATTACACTGCTTAATCCAACAATAGTCGAGGATATTGATGCAGATCCTGATTATGAACCAATTGATTCATTTGGAGACATTGAGGATGATGTACAACTGCCTGTGGAAAATGATATCGAAGAGGAGGAGGAAACTCCATTTGTGCACGCCGAGTTTATGCCCGTGTTCAGACCTGATAGAAATAAAGACTTTAAAGCAGGGAATATGGATCTTTTCAGAACCTTGCAAACTTCTGTAAAGTATCCAGTAACTGCTCAGGAAACAGGTATACAAGGGAAAGTATATGTTCGCTTTGTGGTGACAAAAACGGGTGATATTTCAGACATTCAAATCACACGATCGGTTGATCCACTCTTAGATAACGAAGTGATTAGAGTCTTGAAAAACTTGCCAAAATTTAAACCTGGAATGCAAAGACTAAAACCTGTTTCTGTTTACTACTCGGCATATGTGAATTTTAAATTGCAATAATCTGATAATCAACAATTAATTGACTTGCTGATTCGAAACAATAAATTCTAAATTTCGTACTATTAAGAAGTAAAACGTTCTTTGAACTCATCCTCTCATGAGGTCAGTATTTTGCACGAAACAGTAATGCTTCGTACTTGATGAAAGACTTGTGTATATAGCATCTTGTTACCGTAAAATGTGCAGCTATGATTCCAAAAAAGAATCCAAACGTCGATTTGGAAAAACGGAAATCCTTATTCTTCGAAATTGGGATGGTCGTGGCACTGGCTGTAACCTTTGTTTCTTTCGAATGGAAATCGAATGTAAAGGAAGCAATTCACTTTACTCCTGAAAGCGAATTTACAATTGATGAAGAAATGGTACCGATTACCAGGCAGGAAGAAATTCAGGCTCCACCGAAACTACCGCCCAAAATCAAGATTACGGATGTTATTACAATTGTAGATGATGATGTTGAACTCGAGGAAGAATTAGAAATTATTGAGGAAGACATCAATCAGGAAACTGAGGTCGAAATTCAACCGATTCGCGAAATTGTTCAAGAAGAGGAAGAATTAGATGAAGCTCAAATCTTTGTTATTGTTGAAGAAATGCCAATTTTTCGCCCTGATATCTGTAACAATCAGAAAGAAGGAGATGCAGAGCTTTACCGATACATTTACAAAAACCTGAAATATCCTATTGTGGCCCAGGAAAATGGCATAACAGGAAGAGTGTTTGTGAAATTTGTAGTAGGTAAAGATGGTGGGATTTATGATATTGAGGTATTGCGAGGAGTAGATCCATCCCTGGACCAGGAGGCAATCCGAGTGATTCAGAATTTACCAAAATTTGCCCCAGGAAAACAAAGAGGTAAACCAGTAAAAGTATCCTATACTTCAGTAATTAAATTTGTATTACAATAATTTACCAGACAGACTTGAAAAAGAAGGTCCGCAAGATTTTTGCGGACCTTTTCATTTATATGATTTGTGTATTGATGTTCTCGGCCCTGGCATATTTTTCTAGCAATGAAACCGCAAAATTCATGGCTTCACCTAGTTCATGCTCTCCCTGGAAACTTAGAATAATCATTAAAAACTGGGAACAATCTTTGGTAATCGATGTGCGAAGAGAATCGCTGGTAGGACTACCAAATGCTCCGGAATCATCTCGAAAAACAGGCAGGAACTCAATGTTTAATTCGCCGCGTCCGATCCCTTTATAAGGTTCATTTTTTAGTCCAATCCCCAATTGGATTTTACCATTAATTTTCTCAGCATTGTAACCACCAATAGAAAAACCGCTATCAATCGAAACCAGGTTCAAAAGATCTACAACATTATTGATTTTGTACAAACCCTTTCCGCTCACTACCCGTCGCAGAAGTGCCTCGGCAGAAGGCCTGTAACGACTTGGATCTTTACCTATGGTTCTGTAGCCTAGTTTTGTACTCTTAACAGAGGGCAATTCACGTATTTTTTCAGGACTTAATTCTGCTTCCTTTATTTTGATACATTCATCGATCTCCCGCCAAAGTTCCGGGCAGTCTTCAACGGTTTCAACTCCACACTGAATTACACCAAGCTTTAATTCAGGACACTTATTTTTCAACTCTTCTTCTATTCGAATGTCTATCATTTTCAGCATTAATTTTGAGAATAAACAAATGTAATTCTCAAAAATAGAAATTAATAAGGAGATAATTTCTGTGAATCTTTAAATTATCTTATCATAAATTTCTTTAAAGATTGAATATTGATTAAATTTAAAGGAAAGCGTAAACGATTAATTGAGGTGAAATGAGAAATGTACTAATAACCGGAGCCATTAAGCGCCTGGGAAAGGAAGTAGCAGAACATATGGCTGCCAAAGGATTCAGCATTGCCTTGCATTACAATTCGTCTAAAAAGGAAGCTTTGGAATTGCAAGCCAAACTAATGGATCTATATCCTACCCAAAAGTTTAAAATTTTTCAGTGCGATTTAGGCAATGAGTTAGAATTGGAACAATTCACCGATAAAGTGATGAACTTTTTCGATAAGTTGGATGTTCTCATAAACAATGCATCGGTTTTTGATCCTGGTATCATTAGGGAAACTGATGTAAAACTCTATAATCTTCAAATGGATGTGAACCTAAAGGCGCCATTTGTGCTATCAAGAGATTTTGTGCTGAATAACAAAAAGGGAATCATCGTTAATTTTTTGGATACTAGAATTACAGGTTATTCGAATTCCCATGCTGCTTACAGCATTTCGAAAGTAGGATTGGCTCACCTAACAAAAATGATGGCACTGGAATGTGGACCAAATATCAGGGTGAATGGAATTGCACCCGGAGCTACTTTACCACCCGAAGGAAAAGGGGATGAATATTTAAAGAACCTGGCTGAAAAAACACCAATGAAAATTCCAGGCGGTGTAAAACCGATTCTTCAATCGCTTGATTACATTTTGGACAATGAAAACCTAACCGGGCAGATTTTATACTGCGATGGTGGGGAACAACTCTTATAAATTAAAGCTTATGGCAATTATTCGTGTAAAAAATTTATTAATTAGAACATACATTGGATTTAATCCTGAAGAACTGAGAAACAAACAGGATGTGGTGATCAACATGAGTATTAAAACTGATGTAAGTGAAGCCATTAAGAATGATGATGTTGACAACTCGTACAATTATAAGGTGATCACCAAAAAGGTGATTGCTATGGTGCAGGAAGGGAAATTTAAAATGCTTGAAAATTTAACCCAACAAGTTCTCGATTTAATCATGAAAAATGAGAATGTAGAATGGGCCAAAGTTGAGGTAGACAAGCCACATGCCTTGCGATTTGCCGAATCTGTATCCATAGAACTCGAAGCGAATAGGTAACTCTAATCTGAATCAATATGAACTCCTGTATTATTGGCATTGGATCGAATATTAATCCGAAAGAAAATATCAAAAGAATGCTGTCTTTGCTTGCAAAAGATCATAGAGTAGGACGCCACTCATCATGGGTCAAAACAGCTCCGATCGGAATCACCGATCAGGATGATTTTATGAATGGTGCTGTGAGGGTGGAAACACATCATGATATTGATGAGTTCCGAAACTATTTAAAGCGATTGGAAGATAGAATGGGACGCGATAGGACTTTGCCAAAATTTGGTCCGCGAGTGATCGATTTGGACATTGTAGTTTGGAATGGTGAAATCATAGATGAAGATTACCATACCCGTGATTTCTTGCGCGACTCAGTAAATCAACTTCTATAGCCATAATGGTCTAAAAGCAGTTCAACCAGTTTGATATCAGCCGGTGCCCAATCGAGATCTTTCAGTTCTGAATAATGCACCCATTTCACGCTTTGATGAACTCTAATTTGAAATTCTCCTGATAGATGTTCAACAAAATAAGCTTTCAGACAAACTTTTTTATTGCCATAATCGTGTGTGTTCTCACCAAGAAATCCTTTCACTTTTGATTGAATGCCAAACTCTTCAAAAAGTTCCCGTACCATGCATTCTTCGGCAGTTTCGTTGGGTTCAAGCTTTCCTCCCGGAAATTCCCATTTCAAACCCAATTCGTCATGATGATTCCTTTGAGCCACCAAAATACGATCTCCTTTTCTGATGATTGCTGCACAAACAGGGATTGCTTTCATTTTGTATCCTTTTGCACCGGATCGAGTTCATGCAATAGATTAGCAGCCAATCGCACCAAGTTTTTACAAGACATGGAATAGTTGAACCTGATATCGAAACAAGTCAGGTGGTCAGATTTTTCCTGAAATCGTTTTGTAAATTCATCGGCCAAGGCAGGTTTGTCTTTAAGTAGTTCCAGAGCAGCAAAATAGGCTCCGCAATACCCCTCGGGAGCTTTGCCATTCCCATATTTGGCCAGCTCAACAATTTGATCGTTGCTAATTTGGTATTCCTCCTGAAAAGCTTTAAAAATTGCCTGTGAGCAATTGTAATACCCTGGAGGTTTATGAAAGTACTTCAAAGCAATATCTGCTTTGCTTTTTCTGTGAAAAAAACTCATTGTAAAGGTTCAAGTTGGTTACCAACAAATGTAGCTTTTTCAAAAATGAAAGACCAAATAATTAAGCTCTTTTAGAACATGAACTTTGTCATCATTTTTATATAGATTTAGTGTAGAAATCATAAAGAATTGATAAGTAAATTGATTACATGAGTACAATTGAATTGGAAAAACTAAAAACTGAGTTGGAGAAGGAGTTGTTCCACCATGTTTTGCCATTTTGGGAAAAATATTCCATCGATCAGCAAAATGGAGGTTATTATAACTGTTTGGATAAAAATGGGAATATTTATGATACAAACAAATACATGTGGTTGCATGGAAGGCAGGTCTGGATGTTCTCAAAGCTATACAATACACTTGAAAAGAAAGAAAAATGGCTTACCATCGCTACTCATGGTTTTGAGTTTCTGAAAAAATTTGCAATCACCGAAAACAATCGGGTGTACTTTTCATTAAATGAAAAGGGTGAACCAGTTTATATGCAGAGAAAAATATTCTCGGAATGCTTTTATGTGATGGCTGTGGCCGAATATGCCAAAGCGATTCGTTCAGATGAATTAAAAGAACAATCGAGGCAGATGTTTCAGTCGGTTTTGGAAATGAGTCAAAAACCGGAATTAATAAATCGTCCGGTATACAAGGGAGAGCCTGATTTTCAAAACCTGGCAGTTCCCATGATCATTTTAAACCTGATTGAAGAAGTGTATCAGCACGATTTTCATTTGGTTCGGAATATGGTTGACGAATGTATTGCTAAAGTCAAAATGCATGTGGTGAATTCTACCGTTTACGAAAATGTATTGACTAATGGGGAACTGCATGATTCCTCGGCTGGCAGACTATTAAACCCGGGACATGCCATTGAGGCTGGCTGGTTTATGAAACATTGGGCAAAGAGACTAGAGGATAAGGATTTGAATGCCTTGTCGAACACCATGATTACAAGCTCTTTGGACCAGGGCTGGGATCAGGAGCATGGTGGCATTTTTTATTTCCTGGATGCCAAAGGATTTTCTCCAACCCAATTGGAATGGGATCGAAAATTGTGGTGGCCACATTGCGAAGCTTTGTACGCGACACTTTTAATTTATGCCGAAACAAAATCGCAGGAAGATTGGAAGCGCTTTCAAATGATTAAGGATTATACATTGGCACATTTTCCAGATCATGAAAATGGGGAGTGGTATGGATATTTAGATCGGGAAGGGAAAGTTTCCCAACATTTTAAAGGAGGGCCATACAAAGGTTGTTTTCATGTACCGAGAGCTTTGTTTTTGTGTGTGGAATTATTAAAAAGTTTGATTTAAAGAACAAGAAAAATGAAAATTACTGGAACTTTTCTCGACGAAATATCACATGATATCCCATCATCGAACTGGGGAAGAAAGGAGTGGGCCAAGGATTTTGATGAAATGAAAGCCATCGGAATCGATACTGTAATCCTGATTAGAGCAGGATATAAAAACAAATTGACTTTCGACTCGGAAAGCCTTAAAAAGTACATTCAGCCTTATCCTGTTTACATCGATTTAGTAGATCTTTTTCTGGAACAGGCAGAACGCTGCGGCATGAACTTTTATTTTGGTTTGTACGACTCGGGAGAGTATTGGCACAAAGGAGATTATAAAAAAGAACTTGAAATTAATAAAGAGCTTGCCAAAGAGGTAGCAGAAAAATATGGAGAACGAAAAGCTTTTAAAGGGTGGTATGCGAGTCATGAATTAAGTGTTCACGATGAGGATCAACTAAGCTTGGTAGGTGAGTTGTGTGAAGAATTAAAATCAATTAAAAACATTCCCATCCTGATTTCTCCCTATGTAAAGGGACGAATGCAGTTCGAAGATCCAATTACATTAGAAGAACATGAAGCACAGTGGGATCAAATTTTTTCGGCGTTATCGGGTAAAGTAGATATTGTTGCCTTTCAGGATGGACAAGTCGATTTTTTTGAATTGGAAGATTTTTCGAGGGTAAATAAAAAGTTGGCAGATCAACATGGCATTGAATCGTGGGCCAATGTGGAAAGTTTTGAACGGGGGATGCCCATTAATTTTCTTCCCATTGATTGGCGAAATTTGAAGATGAAGATGGATGTTGCACAAAAAGTAGGAGTAAGCAAGTTGATTACTTTCGAATTTTCTCATTTTATGAGTCCAAATTCTATTTATCCTTCGGCACATTTTTTGTTAGATAGATACAGAGAATTTACAAAACTTTAATCATCAACAAATGAGAAAATTTAATCCCTGGGCGTTTGGCATTTTATTTCTTGGCTTTTTCGCTTATTTTGCCTGGAATGGTTTTACATTGCCTACTGTGTTTTTTGGTAAAACCCTTACCAAGAATGCTGTAATTTACGATGCACAAATGCATACAGTTTCGTTTGGAAAGCAAGTAAACTGGACACAAACCGTAAGGTATTTTTACCAGGTTGAAAATGAATGGTATGATGGTTCGTACACACTAAAAGGGGCACAATCCAGGCAAAGAGTTGGAAATTTAATTTCTCTGGAAATTTCAAAATCTCGTCCGCAAAAACACAGGATTAGGGCATTTTACAAATCGGGATGGCATTACGGTAATATGGAAAAACAGTTTGAAACAAGGCAAATATCAGGATATAAAAAGTTTCATTTTACGAACCAGGTTTTCAGTTTAATAGATTTTAGCGCAAAAAAAGATTCAATATCAAAATATTACGGAGTATTGCAGGTGAAAAATGATTCGGTGAAAGAGCTGGTTCCAATCATTCATTACTACAAGTCAAAAACTTACCTGGAATATCAGCTTATCGATAAAGCATTGAAAAACAAGTTCCACCAGAAGTATCAATTGATGAAGCAGAACAAAGACAGGAGAAGTATTCAACTTAAACCAATGCAGGAAACCTTTTATAAATCCTGATCCTGTTTAGTTTTGTAATTTGCTTTTAATCAGATTAATTCTTTTTTGTAAATGAATCGAGAAACTCACTGCATTTTCATCAACAAATTGGAACAATACCATCGATTTTTGGTAAAATTCCTGTGAAAGTTCCAACTGATTCTTGGCAGTTTGTATCTCGGCCTCGGCATAGAAAAGCTCTGCTAATATTTGCAAGTGTTCATTGGTATAATTGTGTTGCTCCAAAAGGGTTGTATTAAGCTTTTCTTTTGGGATATTTCTGAAAAATGCCGCATCCTCTTTTAAAAAATCACGATAAGCATTTTCCAAAATTTTAGAAGCTTCTTGTGTATTGTTTTTTGTAAGTAAACCTAAAATTTGAGCAATAAGCTCAGCAATGAGCTCAATCATTCGAAGAATGTAATCTTTTTGGTACATATTAATCTGTTTAATTGGAGAGTTGAAGTTAATAAAAAATGAATGGCTGAATTCAATTTATCCTATAGAATTCCTGCCTCAGTAGCAAGAAAATAAGATCATAAACAAGTTGTTGTATGGAATGCATTTTGAGAAGGGGATTTCAAAATAAACATTTGATTATCTGGCATGATAAACCTATATTTATATCATAATAATTTTTAGCATATGAAAACTGTAATAGCTTTGTGTGTACTCATGTTCTTTTCCTTTTCATTATTGGCACAATCAGCTACTGATGATGATTATCTTGAAAAGTGGAAAATGTATAAAGAGCAGAAAGCACCTTTTAATCAGGATGTTGAAAAAGAAAAATTTCTTTCCGAGATTGTTGAAAAGAAACCTGTGCTGCAACTGGGCGATTTAAGATTTAAAAAGAAAGAACATTCTTTTGGACATGATGTTTTATCGGTTGCCTGGTGGGCTGCTACGGTTGTAGATGAGAATATTCGTTACCAAAACTCTATTCATAAAAATCCGGCAAGGTTTTTTGCGGTGGGATATCAGGAACAAAATTATTAAGCTGATTTCGATTTAAAATTTTACCTTTGCCTTTGCGTTAGGGGTGCTTGAATTTGTGATTTCATGCTGAGAAATACCCTTTCACCTGATCTGCATAATGGTAGCGTAGGGAAACGATTCATCTTAAAATGATATTATTAATCTCATATAGATAAAACCGTTTCATTGATTTGAAGCGGTTTTTTTTATGCTTACGAAACAAGTTAAAATATAACATATGAAATGGTCTGTTGAGGCATGGCGACGAATCGAAGGGATTTATACCCAGATTCTTGAACATCCTTTTATCAACGATTTAATGAGTGGTGAATTGGAACGTGAAAAATTCAATTTTTACCTGCAGCAAGATTCATTGTATCTTGCCGAATTTGGAAAAGTACTTGCAGGTATTGCCGGTAAACTGGAAGATTCTGAACACAGAAAAGCATTCCTGGATTTTGCCAGCGATACGGTTTCGGTTGAACAGGCTGTGCACCAGTTTTATTTGAGCGATCAAAAGAAAAAAACAACAGCTTCACCTTCATGTTTGCTGTACACCTCATTTATTCACAAGCAGTTGGCGGCAGCATCCGTTCTTGAGGCCGCAGCAGCAGTTCTACCTTGTTTCTGGATCTATAAAAAAGTAGGAGATTATATTCTTGCCAACCAGTCAAAAGAAGACAATCCTTATCAGAACTGGATCGATACCTACGGGGGAGAAGAGTTTGCCCAGGCAGTTGAGAAAGCCATTTCAATTTGCGATAAACTTGCTGTGCAAGCTTCCATAGAGAAAAGGAAAAAAATGTGGGATGCTTTTGTAAAGGCATCAAAAATGGAATGGATTTTTTGGGATAGCGCCTATAAAAAAGAGGGTTGGCCGGTTTAAACTTTAGTTAAAATATCAAATGAAATACAATAGAGTACTCAGCATTGCGGGAAGCGATTCGGGAGGAGGAGCAGGCATACAGGCTGATATCAAATCTATTTCGGCATGCGGATCTTTTGCGGCGACTGCAATTACAGCCATCACTGTTCAAAATACCTTGGGCGTGAGTAATGTACATGCTATTCCGAATCAGATTCTTGCAGAGCAAATTGATGCCGTTTTAAGTGATATTGGCGTAGATGCTATTAAGATTGGAATGCTGCATTCATCTGAAACCATTAAGGTGGTAGCCAATGCTTTGGAAAAATATCAGATCGAAAATGTGGTTTTAGATCCAGTTATGGTGGCAACATCGGGAGATAAACTATTACAAGATGAGGCCATAAGAACGCTTAAGGAAGTACTAATTCCAAAAGTGAGAGTTATTACACCTAATATGCCTGAAGCTGAGGTTTTATTGAATGCAAAAATTACCAATCAGACTGATATTTACGCCAGCGCAAAGCAGTTGGCAGAGAAATTCGAAACCTCAGTTGTGCTAAAGGCAGGACATTTGTTACAAGATGATTTGATTGATATCTTCTTCGATTTTGAAAAGAATGAATTGTTGGAACTCAAATCGAAGAGAATTGATTCCCGAAATACCCACGGAACAGGTTGCAGTATGTCATCGGCTTTTGCGGCCTTTCTTTCGCAGGGATTTGACCTTCAGGATTGTGCCATTAAAGCCAAAGAATACATTAACAATGCGATTTTGGCTGGCGCCGATTATAAAATTGGCGAAGGACATGGGCCTGTTCATCATTTTTATGACTTTTGGAATTAATTTTATCCGTATTTTCACAGGAAAAATAAAGAATATGAAAGCAGACAAGAATACAGCTTTATTGCTTATTGACCTTCAGAAAGGCTTCGAAGATATTGAATATTGGGGTGGTGGAAGAAACAATCCCGATGCAGAATTAAATGCCTCAAAAATTCTTAATGCCTGGCGTGAAATGAATCTGCCATTGTTTCATATTCAGCACTGCTCAACTACTCCGGGATCTCCACTTATGCCTGGGAATGCGGGCAATGATTTTCTGGATCTTACAAAACCATTAGCTGGAGAAAAAATCATTCAAAAAAATGTAAATTCTGCTTTTATTGGTACTGATTTGAAAGAGCAGCTCGATGAAATGGGGATAAAAAAACTTGTGATTGTTGGCCTGACTACTGATCATTGCATATCAACAACAACGCGAATGGCCGGAAACTTTGGTTACGAAACCTACCTGATCGAAGATGCAGTGGCTACCTTCGACAAGATAGGTTTAGATGGAAAAAAACTTTCGGCCCAACTCATTCACGATACTGCTTTGGCTAGCTTGCATGAGGAGTTTGCAAGGGTGATTCAAAGTGTAGACCTGATAAAATGAGGCTGACTTTTAATCTTGATATTCTAAATAATATTGAACAAAATACACCCAATCATCAAGTCTGTCGTACAATTGAAAAGCTGGTTCCATTGGAATGTAAATATCTGGTGCAATACCAATATTATCAATTGGTTTTTCGAGCAACCTTCTCGAACGTGTTGCCGGCAACCAGAGATTGTATTTCCCAGATGGCAATTCTTTAGGTGTAATGTTTGAATAATCTAGCACTCCGGCCGTACTCTCATTTCCAAATAAGGTGACTTTTGAACTGTTCTTTGCAGTGAGCAGAAATTGTTCTGCAGAGGAGGCATTCCTGCCATTAATGATGATGCCTACCTTTTTAGGATAGCTGTAAATTGTATCCCTTGTAACTGTGGTATCAGCTTCATAAAAAGGGTGTATTACAAATCCACCTATATTTTCTTTCATTTTATTTACAAGGGCTTCGGACCATTCCTCTCCGCCTTTTTTTATATGCCCATATTTAATAGCTTTTTCCCAGTCTTCGATAATTCCTTTAGTGGAATACCATTCAACACCTTTACTTTCGTATGGATTGGTATATATAAGTTCAGCAAGTTTTTGGTAATATGTATCCTGACCGCCACCATTATTCCTGATGTCAATGATTAAATTTGGCCTTGTAGTGATTTCTTTCCAGTATTTTTCAACGATTTCATTGCAATGATTTGAAGAAAAACCGGGAATTCTTAAATAGAAGGTACTGTCATTAAGACTCATAGATAAGGTGTATGTATTCAAGCCATTTGGATATTTAGGGAGATAGGCAAGCAAAAAGGCCATGTCCGATTTTTTGTTTGTGGTCTTCCTTACATATCTTGTGTCATCGTGAATTTCAAGAACAGAATTGTTTTCCAATAGAGAGGCTTTTTCCTGTCGGGCAGCAAACTGTCTATAATTGCGATAGGTAGTTAAATCAAATTCATTATCTCCTTTCTCAATCGCCTCAAAAAGGACTTGATTTTCTTCATAAGCAGGCAGGTCTATTGAGATACCAATGTATTGTTGATCCATTTTTTTGATGGCAAAACTACCTCTGTAACCAATCCAGATTCCTTCAAGTGATTTAGATTCTTTTTGCAATGAATCCAGGTTGAATGAGGCATATTTTTTTTCACAAGACTCTGTTGTATTTCTCTTTTTAGCTTTTCGCTGATAGGAGATCCTTAAATGATAATCTTTGAACCAGGCTGTATACATATTCAAATATTGATAGCAGGAATCAGGATATTGAATCATCAAATCCCGGATTTCATTTTCAAGCTTTTTTAATTCAATCAAATTTTTCTCATTTACTTTATCTGCATATCCGGGGTAATCGTTTTTAATTTTATGAATGACAAAGTCAAAATCTGCCAGGTATTTTGTTTCTTGGGCCTGGCTATAAAAAAATACAAGTAGTAAAAGGCTTGTTGCTATAAATTGTTTCATTTCAGTGCATTTTTGATTGTGTTAAAGATAAATTGTTCAGGTAAGGGCAGACCGATATCTGCTTTCTTATCATAGGCTTTCGCGATTGCTGTTGAGAAAGCTTTTGATAGATAGAGTGTTGTAGTTTTTTGGATAGTATATGAGCGATTAAAAGTTCATTAAACCTTTAATTTGATCGTGGTAATTCTTGCCGCTAATAATTTTTGTTTTTTGTGAATCGTGAAGTAAGAATATATATCTACCTCCTAAATAACGCTTTATTTCTTTGATGTAGTTGATGTTAACGATATAAGATCTCTGTATACGCAAAAAATTACTATCCAGCTTTTCCGAAAGGTAGCTTAAGCTATGATCAACAATAAATTCTTTTCCATCACTTTTATAGATGTTTACGTACTTATCTTCAGCTTTAAAATGAGTGATGTCTTCAATGGAAACAAAGGCTACCCGATCTCCTGTCTTTACAGGAATGGTACTGATCTCTTTTTTGCCCAGAGATTGGATTTGTTTGGCAAGCATATTTTCCAGCTTCCTTACATCGTTCTCCTTTCCAATTAGATGTAGCTTGTCTATGGCTTTTTGCAGTCGTTCTTTTTTGATTGGTTTAAGCAGATAGTCAATACTGACTGTTTCAAAAGCCATAAGTGCATATTCGTCGTGGGCCGTACAAAAAATAATTAGTGGCTGGTGCTTCAACTCTTTTAAAATATCAAAACCTGATTTTTCGGGCATTTGAATATCCAGGAAAATTAAATCTGGTTCCAGCCTATTAATCAATTCGATGGCCTCACTGCCATTGGCAGCTTCCCCTATAATTTCGATTCTATCGGCATGTGGAAGCAGTAAGTTGACTAGTCGTTGTCTTGCAAGCTGTTCATCATCAATAATTAGTGAGCGGTATTTAGTTTTCATGTGTTATCGGTTTTTGTGAAAGAGGCAAACGAATACAGATGCTTTTTTCCGGCTGGTTTTGCCAGGAAAATTGTGCAGATCCTCCATAAATCAGTTCTAGTTTTTCATACAAACTTCGTAATCCATATCCGGAAACTGGTGTATCTGGAAAAGCGGGACCATTGTCTTGTACTCGTATGTGCAAATAACCTGACTGTTTTGTAATTTCCAGTTTGATTATTCCTTTCTCCTGAATGGCAGAAATCCCATGTTTTATTGAGTTTTCGATTAATGGTTGGATTAAAAAGCGGGGCACCAGATTTTTTAGAATGGAATCCTCTATCTCGATATAAAACTCCAGCCTATCACCAAAACGCACTTTTTCGATGTGCAAATAGGTCCTGGCTATTTCAACTTCCTGCTGAACCTCTATCATGTCCTGGTCCTTGTGATTAATGGCATATCTGAAAAAATCGGACAATGATAATGCCATTTCCTCTGTTTTTTCAGGATTGATATGAGTGAGTGTGGCAATAGAGTTTAATGAATTGTACAGAAAGTGAGGATTAATTCTTGATTGCAATGATTGCAATTCAGCTTTGGTTTTTAGGAGTTTCAGTTTCGCTAGTTCCATATCTCGCTTCCTCACTTCTTGTATGTTTTTAAAATTGGTGAAATTAAAGGTCAATCGGAAGCAAACGATCATGATAATGATTGTGATTTGCTCGAAACTTAATTCCCAATCCCAATAGATTTTATGTGATAAAGAAAGAGCAACTATAGGGGTATAAATAAGAAAGAAGATATAAGTAAAAACGGATGTGGTCACAGATTGGACGAAAAGCTTGCTTGCAATTTTATGTCCGGAAAATCTTCTCTCGATTACTGATATGAAAAATAACTCAAGGATTAGCAAGATCTGCGTAAGCAAAACGATTTTTAAAATGTTTGGCCAGGAAATGAATTTGTAGGCAGTAAACCGTTGTGAAAGTAGGTAAAAGAAAAGTATGCAATTAATGATCAGCAGACCTTGTTTTATAAACTCTTTCCAATTTTTCGATTCGGTTTGAATTATTCTGTATTTTAACAACAGAAGCAATGATACAAAGCCTAGTATAATGGCGATTGCCTCACTTGCAAATCGTATTCTATCGCCAAAACGGTAATGATAATAGTCTATAAGCGAGCCATTAAAATTTGATTTGAACTGACTGTAGAAATCTTTGGAATAAAGTTTTTTAATTAAAAACTTATCTACCTGGATAAAGTCGCTTTTTAATGGATCATCCTCGTTAAAAATACTTTGAGTAATGTTCATATCCCCATGAGGATTGTGTTGAATTTTACTCAAACTTCTTACCAGGTAATACATAAGATGTGCATTTCGCTCATCTTGGGTGTATTGGTCAAAAGAGAATTGGTATTCCTGTGAACTAATGCTTCCAAATTTTTGCAAACCATAGAAGTTATGAACCTTTCTTGCGCCAGTTCCTTCTCGCAGCCATAAAGTAATATTTGGTAATGAATCCGAAGCTTCAATCCGCACAGAACTGATTAGAGGTTTTAACTTCCCAATTATTTGTTGAATGCAAATTGAATCTTCCTTGTTGAAATTGCCTTTCAATTGTACTCGAATATCCTTTTCAAAACGATAGGCCTTTGCATTGGGTGGCAAAATTTTGACTCGAATATAATTCCAATAGGATTGGTCAAAATTAGATGGATTGTTACTAGTTTGTCCCAATAATGCGACTGGTATTAGAACGACCAGTACAAGTAAAGGCAGAATGAATTGTCTCATAATTTATTGCTTAAAAGATTTCAAGAGCAAAGAAATCTTTAGAAGTATAAAACTACAAGATATATCCGACAAAGCATATTTATTGTCCGATAAACAGTTTTGTTTTTGTTGTTAAATAAAAATATCAATACTTAAGTGGAAAGAGCTTATTTCAAAGCTTCCCACAAAATCTCGACAGGATGCTGAGCTTCACGCTCTGTTTCATCTTTAATTTGATGGCGGCACGATGTACCTGATGCTGCTATTAAAACCGATTCAGGGGTTTTTCGCACTTCGGGCAGAAGAATGAGTTCACCTACTTTTTTACTTAAATCGTAATGCTCTTCTTCATAACCAAAAGAGCCTGCCATTCCACAACAGCCCGATTTAATTTCAACTGCCGAGTAATTCTCAGGAAAACTTAAAATCTCTTTAACTGGAAGAGAAGATGCCAATGATTTCTGGTAGCAATGTGCATGAAATTTAATTTCTCTCACTTCGCTGCTAAACTGTTCTTTCTTAATGGTTCCAGCCTGCATTTCCTTGTGCAGGAACTCTTCAATCATCAGTACATTTTTAGCGAGATTTCTTGCAGCATCTCTCATGCTATCGGTTACCAAATCGATATATTCATCTCTGAATGTAAGAATTGCAGAGGGCTCGATACCGATTAACGGGCTTTCTTCGCTAATGATATCCTGTAAAAGGTTTACATTTTTAATGGCAAGGAATTTTGCTTTTTTCACCAAACCTTTCGAAAGGTAGGTTCTGCCACTTTCGGCGTGTTTTGGGATACTTACCTCATAACCCAGTTTGTTCAGTAGTTCAACTGTTTTAATGCCTATTGGAGTGTCGTTGTAATCGGTAAACTCATCGGCAAAAAGGTAAACTCTTTTTTTCGATTCGTTTTGATTTAAATTGGAATGCCATTTTTTGAGCGTTGTATCATGTAGTTTTGGTATGCTTCTTTCCTGGGCAAATCCTAAATTCCTTTTTACAATTTTTCCGATAAACGGATGTTGATTTACAAAATTAAAAAGGGAAGGAGCATAGCTTCCCCATTGGTTAATTTTAGTAATGTTGGCAATCAGCTTACTTCGCAAAGGAATTGGGTTTACATCGTAATACTGCTGTAAAAATTCCGCTTTTAGTTTGGCCATATCAACATTCGAAGGACATTCCGATTTACAGGCTTTGCACGAAAGGCAAAAATCCAGAATATCATACAATTCCTCGCTGTTGAAAGGATTTTTCTGTTCGGTATTGCTGATAAATTCGCGGAACAGATTTGCTCTTGCACGTGTGCTCAGCTTTTCATCCAGACTTGCTTGATAGCTTGGACACAGGGCTTTACCCGTAAGATGAGTGTTTCTGCAATCGCCCGATCCGTTACAGCGTTCTGTTGCACGTACAATGCCCAAATCCGATGAGAAATCGAAATAGGTATCAATTTCGCGGGTTTGCTGGTTGGCTTCGTATCGCAAATGGGTATTCATTTTTGGGGTATCCACAATTTTACCAGGGTTGAAGATATTGTTTGGATCCCAAATGTGTTTGATTTCTCTTAACAGTTCGTAGTTCTTTTCTCCAATCATGATTGGGATAAACTCACCTCGTAATCGTCCATCGCCATGTTCTCCACTTAAGGAACCTTTGTACTTTTTTACCAATTTGGCAGAATCTAAACCAATGGCATGGAATTTTTCCTGATCGGCCTTAGCTTTTAAATTTAATACGGGGCGCAAATGAATTTCTCCACTGCCAATATGGGCATGAAACACACAACTAATATTGTGCTTTTTCATGAGTTCCTTAAATTCTGCAATGTAATCGTATAAAACTTCTGGTTTTACCGATGTATCCTCGATAAGAGATACTGGTTTTGCATCGCCAGCCATGTTGGAAAGTACGCCGAGAGCAGATTTTCGTAAATCCCAAACCCTGGTTATATTTTCGACTCCTGTAACAATTGGAAAATGATAGCCCAGGGAATTTGCTTTAAAATCTTTTTCCATTTCTTTTGCAATGGCTTCAATTTCAGACATGCTTTCCCTTGCAAAATCGATTATCAGCAGAGCACCAGGATTTCCTTTCAGAAAAAAACGATTTTTTGCCTGTAGAATATTCCCTTCGGTTAGTTTTAGAATCTGATCGTCCATTAACTCCACCGCACCAGGTTTATATTTTAAGGCAATCAGGTTTCCTTTTATGGCCTCTTCAAGACTTTCAAAATGAGCACATATCAATGCTTTTTCTTTAGGAGGAGCTGGAACAAGATTCAATTTAATTTCGGTCGTAAATGCCAGTGTTCCTTCCGATCCGGCCAATAGGTCGCTGAAATTAAAATCTTTACCTTCCTTTGTAAAGGGATTTGTTTCAAGAAGTAAATCAATGGCATATCCTGTGTTTCTTCTTTTGATATCAGGATCGGGATATTCATTTCTGATATTCTCCTGGTTTTCTTTTAGCGAAAGAATTGAATTGATGTGTTGATAGAGCTGGCCTTCTAGATTCGAGGCAGAACATTTTTGCTTAAACTCTTCCTGATTGAGATTTCCGAACACAGCCTTACTTCCATCGCTTAAAATGGCTTTTACTTCCAATGTGTGATCTCGCGTACTACCATATATAATAGAGTGAGAACCGCAGGAGTTGTTGCCCAACATTCCTCCAAGCATGCATCTTCCGGATGTTGAGGTTTCCGGTCCAAAGAATAAACCAAACTCTTTGAGGTAAAGATTCAACTCATCTAAAATTACTCCGGGTTGCACTCTGACCCATTTTTCTTCTACATTTAGCTCTAATATTTTGGTAAGATGTTTCGAAATATCTACCACAACGCCATTTCCAACAACCTGCCCGGCCAGGGAAGTTCCGGCAGCTCGTGGTATCAAGGATAAGTTTTCCTGCATGGCAAATTCAATCAGTTTTTGAATGTCTTCCTCGTTTTTAGGATAAACCACTGCCAAAGGCATTACTTTGTAGGCCGAGGCATCGGTGGCATATAAAATACGGGTGGTCTGATCGGTAAATACTTCTCCCAGAATTTCTTCCTGCAGTTGTTGAAATGGATTGATATGATTTGAGGGTTTCATAGTAAATAAGCCAGTTTAAAGCATTTGTTGCATGTGTGTGATTCTTCAAAATTGAAGTTACATTTTTATTTCAGAACAAGCGCTTATCAAGAATGATTATTTATTAAAAATTTCGGGCAAAAACTGACAAAAATTATGAATTTAGAAATCTAAAGTTTACGTTTTATTCCTAAATTTGCAATGTCGAGATTACAAAACTGATTAATATATTGATCTACAATGGACTTATTGCAAAAGATTAAGAAAAACGCCAAACTACACAACAAACGAATTGTTCTTCCTGAGGGAACAGAGGAAAGAACTTTGCAAGCTACAGATATCTTGCTGGAGGAAGGTATCGCACAAATTATTTTGATTGGTGCTCCTGCTGAGATTAAAGGAGAGGCTGATCGCCTGGGATTAAAAAATATCGATAAGGCAATTATCGTTGATCCTAAAAACCACGATAAAATGGAAGCTTATGCTGAAATTTTAGTGGAACTAAGAAAGAAAAAGGGGATGACCTTTGAACAAGCTATGGAATTGGTACAAGATCCTCTTTATTTAGCCACCTTAATGATTAAAGCTGGTGATGCTGATGGAGAAGTTGCAGGTGCATTAAATGCAACGGGAGATGTACTTCGTCCTGCATTCCAGATTGTTAAAACTATGCCAGGTATTTCGGTTGTTTCCGGAGCTTTCATTATGATTTTGAAAGACAAGTCTTACGGAAACGATGGAATGATGGTATTTGCCGATTGTGCTGTTCATCCAAACCCAACAGCTAGCGAATTGGCAGAAATTGCTGTTGCAACTGCCAAAACGACTAAGGCAATTGCCGAAATGGAACCACGCGTTGCCATGTTGAGTTTCTCAACCATGGGATCTGCAAAACACGAAATGGTTGACAAGGTTGCAGAAGCAACTCGTTTGGCCAAAGAAATGGCTCCAGAATTCCAAATTGATGGAGAGATGCAAGCTGATGCTGCAATTGTTGAAGCCATTGGTGCAAAAAAAGCTCCGGGAAGCGAAGTTGCTGGTAAAGCAAACGTATTGGTTTTCCCAACTCTTGAAGTAGGTAACATTGGATACAAATTGGTACAACGTTTGGCTGGTGCCGAAGCAGTAGGTCCTGTTCTTCAAGGTATGGCAGCTCCAATTAACGACCTATCAAGAGGTTGTTCGGTAAGCGATATCGTAAATCTAGTTGCAATTACTGCAAACCAAGCTGCAGGAATGTAATTAAAATCAACTCAAGTAAATAAAATCCAAACTAAAAATAATAAACAAAAAATCTGATGAACGTTCTAGTTTTTAATTGTGGTAGCTCTTCTTTGAAGTATCAGTTGTTGAATATGGGTGAAGAAGCTACATTGTTGGCGAAAGGTCTTGTAGAGCGAATTGGTCTAAAAGAAGGTGTACTAACTCATAAACCTGAAGGAAAAGGTAAATTTGAATTGGTACAGGACATTCCAAATCACAGCGTAGGTATTGATTTGGTTCTTAAAGCTTTGGTGAGTCCAGAGCACGGTGTTATTTCTGATTTAAAGGAAATTGATGCTGCAGGTCACCGTGTTGCACATGGTGGTGAATTCTTTAAAGATAGTGCCTTGATCGATGAGAAAGCAAAAGAAAATATTGCTGCTTGTTGTGAATTGGCTCCATTACATAACCCTGCTAACCTTGAAGGTATCCTTTCAATGGAAAAATTACTTCCTGGATTGCCACAGGTTGCAGTATTCGATACATCATTCCACCAAACTCTTCCTGCCGAAGCATTTATGTATGGTTTACCATACGATTGCTACGAAAAGTACAGAGTTCGTAAGTATGGTTTCCACGGAACAAGTCACAAATATGTTGCAAACAAAGCTTGTGAAATTTTGGGATGGAACATCGAAGATAAAAAGATTGTTAGCTGTCACTTAGGAAACGGTGCTTCTGTTTGTGCAATTGATGGTGGTAAGTCTGTTGAAACTTCAATGGGTTTCACGCCAAACGAAGGTCTTTTGATGGGAACTCGTACTGGTAATCTTGACTTAGGTGCACTTCTTTACATTGCTGAGAAGAAAAACCTTTCGATCGAAGAAACAAACAAATTAATCAACAAGCAATCAGGTTTAGCTGGTATCTCAGGAATTTCTTCTGATATGAGAGATCTTGAAATTGCTGCTGAAGGAGGAAACGAGAGAGCACAATTGGCATTGGATATGTTTGCATACCGTGTGAAGAGATTTGTGGGATCATATTCTGCTTCGATGGGTGGTGTTGATTTGGTTCTATTCACAGGTGGTATCGGTGAAAATGATTCTGTATCTCGTGAAAAAATCATTAAAGATTTCGGATATTTAGGTCTTGACTTCGATGCTGAAACCAATGATGGATTAAGAGGTAAAGATGCTGTGATTTCTAAAGAAGGATCAAAAGTTACTGCAATGGTAGTTACTACCAACGAGGAATTGGTAATTGCTTCTGATACTCAGAGAATTTTGAACGGAGTAAAATAATCCATTCGATATAAATATTTTAAAGCCTGGTGTTTCGCCAGGCTTTTTTTGTGTAAGCTTGTCTGTTGGCTTTAAGCTATGATTCGTGGTAAATGATTAAAAAAATGATATAAATAGCTGTTTTGATTTGATGAATAGCCGATTTTGCTGTATTTTACTGTAACAAAATACAGGCATTATCGTTTAGAGATGTGACTACTCACTCAAAAGGTGAGATTTCTTTAAAGCTATTATATGACCAATCTACTACCATTATATAAATTTACACTACTTGTAATGTGCTGTTTTGTATTCACTAATACGATAAATGCACAAAGAGTCGATTTCCGATTACATGAGTACAACAAGCAGAACAAACTTAGCGAAGAACTTGTAAAATCAACTGGGCAGGATTCTCTCGGAATCTATTATTTTGCCACCGATGGAGGAGTTTATTCGCTCATCAATGATAATTTTAACCTTTACCAATTACCAGAGGGAAAATCACAGTATTTCAAAGAATTATTCAAATTGAGCAGCGGGAAATTACTTGCTGTTTCCGATGATGCAATCTACGAAATTACTCCTTCATTCGAATCCAATAATATCAAGTTGTTATTGGAGTGCAATTTGGATCCATCGGCTCCGAAATATCCGAAACATGCTTTCGAGGATAGTAAAAGCAGAATTTGGATCACCGATTACAATCACATTTACCGATTAAACAATGGTACTGTGGAAAAATACGCTATGGGCGATAAAAACCTTACCAGCTCATATGCAAGATCCTTTCAATTTTTAGAGTGCGATAACGGAAACCTTATTGTGGTTTCTCAAAAAGGATGGTTCTACAATTACGATTCAAAAAGCAATTCTTTTAAAGAATCTTCTTATCAGCCTGGCTTTTTGGTTCATTCCTCTTTTAAGATAGGAGCCAATGAGTTTTTGTTGGGAACTTCCTTAGGAGTAATTAAAATTATTTTTGATTTTAAAGGGAGGGTGGTTCATCACGAAACCATTTCAAAAGATATTGTTGCTTCATGTTTCGAAAGAATTGACGAAACAAGAATTTTAGCAGGAACCTGGTTCCAGGGCTTGGTAGAAATTCAATTGAATGAAGAGCATAAATTTTTTACCGTAGGCGGATTTCCATACTTTACGGTGAACGATCTCTTCCGTGATGAATTTGGTAAATACTGGGTTTCTACCAACTCAGGTGTGATTGTGATGGAGAAAAAATTTTTTAGCTCACAATTTCTTACTGCCAATTCTGAATATGTTGCCAGCATAAGAAAATCAACCAATGGTGATATTATCTGTGCCGGCCGAAGTCATTTTTACAAAATTACCGACGAGCAGCATATCGATTTGATGGACTTCAATTTTGAAGGTTCTTTAAATGTATTTCAAAAATATGGCGATTATACCTTAATTGGAACAGAACAAGGTCAGTTGATGTTGTATCAGAAGAATGAATTGCTGAAAACCATACAAATTAGTACTCAAACCATAAGCGATTTGGAATTTGAGTCGGCCAATACTGCCTGGGTGGTAGCCGATAAGGAACTTTTTAAGGTGAATTTAGAAGATGAATCGATTAAAAGTTACCTCGAAGAATTTAGCAACAGGCGAATTGTACAGGATATTTGCCTATGCAAAAACAATATGCTTTTTGTTGGAGGAGAGTACAAACATTCCTACTTGTACAAATACAATCGTGAAACGGATAAATTCTATAATATTAGCGAATCTATCCCTAATGTTGGAACAAATGATTTTTGGGTTCGCGATTTAGAACCTGTTAATGATACCGTGTATATTGGAAGTTCGGCAGGTTTATACAAATACTTCGATTCGAAAATCGAGGAAGTAGATTTGGGTGAATATTCAAAGAATGAAATCAATGCAGTTGTAGTAGATAAATTCAATGCCATTTGGGTAACTACAAGCAGAGGTGTATTGCGCAAACGCAAGGATGATATATCTTTATTTACACCCGATCAGGGATTGCCTTCCAAAACTTTTACCATTGGCAATTTACTTATCGATGATAAAGGATTTTTGTGGGTGGGTACATCCAACGGTTTGGCATATGCTCATATTACCGATACCATTCCAAGAACTCCAAAACCGATTGTGCATATCGCGAAAGAGGAATCGCAATTTATTCAACCTAATACTTCGCTGGAAGTTACCTCGGGTTCCATGTTGCTGCTCGATGTTACTGCAACCATCTATCCGCAAAAGCAGAATCAGTTTCAGTATTGTATCTTAAAAGGAGAGAAGAAAGTTTCCGATTGGAAGGAGTTATCGAATAAAAACCAGGTGATTGTTTCGGATATGGAGCCAGGCGATTATATGGTATGTATTCGCTGTAAGCATGAAGGAAACTATACGTGGAGCGAACATCAGCTCATTCCACTACGAGTAAACCAGGTGTGGTATTTACGCTGGTATGTTCTTCTATCAGAATTAATTCTGATTTTATTAATTATTTACCTTTCCAGTGAGTACAGTAAGCGAAGAGCCAAAAAACACATGGTGGAATTGGAAAAATTGGTTTCCGAGCGTACTTCCCAGTTGCAGGATGCCAACGAGAATTTACTTTTGGCAAACAAAGCAAAAGATCGATTTCTGTCGATAATAGGGCATGACTTGCGAAACCCATTCAATGCCATTCGAGGCTTTTCTAAGATGTTGATTCACGACGCAGAAATGTTATCGGAAGAAGAGAAAAAGGAACTTACCGAAATGATTTACAAAAGTTCAGATGATACTTTCAAACTTCTGGAAAGTTTATTGGAATGGGCCAATGTTCAAAAAGGGAAATTCAAACTGAACAAAGCCGAATTTGATTTGGCAGAAGTCATGCAATCGAATCTTGACTTGCATAAAAACCTGGCTTCTTTAAAAGATATTAATGTAGAAGGTGAATTTGAAAGCCTACAGGTTGATGCCGATAAAGCTATGGTGGATACAGTGATCAGGAACCTGATGTCGAATGCAATTAAATTTTCATATGCCAACCAAACCATTTTGTTGCGTGCCATAAAAAAGGAGAATTTTGCAATTGTACAGGTAAAAGATGAAGGAATTGGAATGACCGAAACACAAATGAAAAAACTATTTAAAATTGATACGGTTTTCACCAGCGAAGGCACAGCCAACGAAACAGGTACAGGTTTTGGACTAATGCTAAGTAAGGAATTTGTAGAAATGAATGGTGGACAAATTCGTGTGAGCAGTGTGAAAGGACAAGGAACTTCATTCTACTTTTCGATTCCTTTAAAGAAAAAATAATTGATTCAGTTAGTTATCGCACAAGCTAAAAATATCATTTTACAAATAAGCTTCCTTACTATCTGCCACTTGGCTTTATACAGTGGCAATTAGAAATAGCTATGGTATAAACTGTTAAGAATGCAATGTTTCACCTGCGCTTTATTATTTGTCTTGTAATTAGGAGGCGTTAGATTTTTTCTGCAATCCAGCCTTACTCAAACTTAAGAAATATCACATTGTTAGAATAATTCTAATATTTGTAATTAATTGTAAGTTTTGTGTATTGTATTAGATGTGATTCGTAATTATTTCATATTTTTGCCTTACAACTAAATCAAGCGGGAATTTATTCCGAAAAACAAACACTAAAATACATAAAGAAGATGATTACACGTTTGGAGCAAATCATTGACGTTCTTAAAAGCAACGAAAAAAAGCGTTTGGTAGCTGCTTATGCTAACGATGCTCACACAATTGAAGCTGTTAACAATGCAGTAGAAAAAGGAATTGTTGAAGCAACTTTGGTAGGTGATCAGGCAACCATCGAAAAAACTTGTGCAGAACACAATATTGATGTAAGCAAATTTACTGTTGTTCACGAACCAGTAGAGTTAAAAGCTGCTCAAAAAGCTGTTGAGTTAATTCGCAATGGCGAAGGTGATATGATCATGAAAGGATTGGTAAGTACCGATAAGTATATGAAAGCAATCCTAAACAAAGAAACTGGATTAATGCCGCCAAAAGCTGTCTTGAGCCACGTTACTGTAATGGAAAATCCAAATTACCACAAATTGTTGGTATGTAGTGATGTTGCAGTGATTCCACAGCCAGATTTGAACCAGAAAATTGCTTTAACAAACTATGTAATCAACGTAGCAAGAGCTTTGGGTATCGAAACTCCAAAAGTTGCTTTGGTTGCAGCTTCTGAGCAGGTTCTTCCTAAAATGGAAGCTTGTGTAGATGCTACCATCATTTCTAAAATGGCTGATCGTGGTCAAATTAAAAATGCTTATGTTGATGGTCCTTTGGCAATTGATGTTGCCATTGATAAGGAATCAGTTGAGATTAAGAAATTAGAATCGAAAGTTGCTGGTGATGCTGACTGTTTGGTATTCCCAAATATCGAATCGGGTAATGTTTTCTACAAAACCAATACAAAGTTAGCGAATGCAGAACTTGGTGCATTTGTGGTTGGTGCAAAATGTCCGGCTATTCTTTCATCTCGTGGCGATAGTGTTCTTACAAAATTGTATTCGATTGCTCTAGCTGCTCTTGTAGCTTCAAAATAATATATTTCAGATCGAGACGCATATTCATGCGTCTCTTTTTGTAGCTTTAATATCCTCATAAATTTAAATAGATATGTCCCCAATTCGTTCTCTCGACCAAATGGTCGATCATCTTCGCGAAAGCGGAAAGAAAAAGAAAATTGCTGTTGCTTATGCACAAGATCCAAATACCATTGGAGCAATTGCAAAAGCCATAAACGAAGGTTTTGTAGAGGCAGTAATGATTGGTGATGAAAATGAAATCCGTTCGAAAGCCGAGGCTGAAGGAATTGATCCTGCTATTTTTACCATTGTTCACATTCCAAACGACGTAGAAGCAACTACCGAAGCGGTTCGTATGGCACGTGAAGATGAGGCAGATGTTGTGATGAAAGGCTTGGTGGGAACAGATAAGTTCCTAAAAGCCGTATTGAACAAAGAAAAAGGTTTATTGCCTCCAAAAGCAGTAATGAGCTATGTTTGTGCTTTGGATTTGCCTAAATACGATAAGTTATTATTTGTTTCTGATACTGCAGTTTTGCCTTATCCTGATTTAAATCAGAAGGTTGCGATGGTAAACTATTCGGTTAAGATGGCAAAGAAATTTGGCATCGAAAAACCAAAAGTTGCTTTAATTTCAGCTACCGAAAAACCAAATCCTGCTTTCCAGGGATCGGTCGACGATTCAATTATCTGTAAAATGGCTGATCGCGGTCAAATCAAAGATTGTATTGTAGATGGACCCTTAGATGTCTTCCTAGCTTGCGATCCGGCATCGGTTGAAATTAAAGGAATTCCAACTCCAATTAATGGTGAAGCAGATTGTTTGATTTTTCCATCATTGGAAGCTTGTAACTCCTTCTATAAAGGGCTGATGTTATTTGGCGGCGGAGAGCTTGGCGGATTGATACAAGGTACAACAAAACCTGTTGTGGTAATGTCGAGAAGCGAAAGCGAAAAGTCTAAATTTTACTGTATTGCTTTATCGGTTTTAATGGCAGACTAAGCTATTCATCCTAATATGATAAAGAAATTGAAAGAGATGCGACTGTTCGTGTCTCTTTTTTTAACGACAATTTTCGCACATGTAATTTAATTTGTGAAATTTGTCTTAAAAATCAAGAAAACATGCCAAATCAAACACCTTTTTGTCTGATGCCGTGGGTGCACTACCATGTAGGGAATGCCGGGAAAGTTAAAGCCTGCTGTGTAGCCAATATTCCTTACGGAGATTGCAATACCGACTCTTTCGAAGAAATATGGAATGGTGATGCAATCACTCAAATTCGAGAGAAATTTCAGAAAGGTGAATCTGATAACAGGTGTGGAGTTTGTATGCGATTGGAAGCTGCAGGAGGGAAGAGTATCCGTCAGGAAACTCATGAGAAATTTGGAACCTACTTTGAGACGAATAAAGTAAATCTGCCCATTTACTTTGATATCCGATTCTCGAATGCCTGCAATTTTGCTTGTCGAACCTGTTGGCATGGGGCTAGTTCGGGCTGGTTTCCCGAAGCTAAAAAGTTGAAACGTAATTTGGGCGATGAGGCTTTATTGCAGAACATTACTGATTTTGATCGTTTCATAACAGAAACTGGAGACGCCTTGCTGCAAGCCAAAGAGATCTATTTTGCAGGAGGTGAACCATTGGTAAGCAAAGAACATTATTTATTGCTCGACTGGTTGGTGAAGAATAATGCCACTCAAATGAAACTGAGATACAATACCAACTTTTCGGTCCTAAATTTTGGAGGAAACGATGTTCTTAATTTCTGGAAACATTTTCCCGAAGTGGAAATTTTGGCCA
The DNA here is from genome assembly GCF_013141825.1 of Marinifilum caeruleilacunae. GTDB lineage: Bacteria > Bacteroidota > Bacteroidia > Bacteroidales > Marinifilaceae > Marinifilum > Marinifilum caeruleilacunae. The sequence goes on along the minus strand of NZ_RZNH01000033.1, from coordinate 25,909 downwards.
GTATAGATGCGTACGGAAAACTGGGAGAATATATCCGGAAAGGCATGGATTGGGAAGTTTTTCAGGCCAATCGTGAGGCCATAAGATCATTGCAGCACATTCGTTTTGTAATTGCACCTACCATATCGGTTTTATCGGTAAAAAACTTGCCCGAATTGTATCGTACCTGCCTTATGGAACAGATGATAGAGGCCGATGGTCTTTACATTAACATGCTCGACAGACCCTTGTATTACAACACAAAAATATTGCCTGCTCAAATGAAAGAGGAAGTAGTTGCTGAATATCAGAAGTTTTACCATTGGGCCGAGAAGAAACAAATTCCACAATCGGTAATTGACCAATTTAAGGAATGTGAAGTGTACATGTTAAGCGAAAATCTATCGAAACATTGGGCGCAATTCGAGAAAGAAACTCAATTGCTTGATGACTTGAGAGGCGAATCTTGTTGTGATTTCTAGTTCTTCACCCTTTCAATTCCACTTTTCGGGTTCACATAAATCACCATCCAATCGTCTATTTTTACCAACTCTCCGGTTAAGCGAACCGGCTCAGCCACATAAGGCAATACCTCTTTGTTAATGGCTTCTTTTTCGCTTCCGCGGATCAGGAAATAGTTCACCTCTCCACTATAATTGGTAGCAGCCAGAACTGGTGGAATTCCTCCTGATATACAGCGTACTGCGCATGCTCGGTGAGTTTTACCAAATCCGGGCCGCATGGCACCGAAATAGCATTTTGAATCAACAATTTCGCCCTTAATGCTGTTCACTCCCAGTTTTTCTATTTTGGGTTGAATCATTTCTTTAATTGCAGGATCATTTAAAGAACTGACCTCCAAAATCGATTCGGCTCTTTTTGTTAATTCAAAAAGGGCTTTTCCATCGTCGTAAAGATAGGTTCCAACTATTTTTACTTTTTTCCCCTGTAGGGATATTTTATTTTCTTCTTCATAAATACCCACCAATTCTTCCACGCCAAACTTTGCATAGTTTACCAAAGGGATACTCTTAAAGATATGATTTCCATGAATGTCTTTGCCTTCGAGAAGTTTGATCATAGGAACAGGTTCGTTAAAATAATATCCCTCAATTGTACTTAACTGACCCAATTCAAACTTTGAATTCGAAACTTTTTGGTGATGCAATGCAATTACAACTCCCGATGCAACAAATACAAAAATCAAAACGAAAATGCTCTTTTTAATTGTTTTAGCAGTTTGTTTTGGCAACTTATTAATGTATCCAATGTAGAATTCATTTTTCATGCTCGTAAGGATTAATGGAATTTAAAGTTTTACTTGTTCACCTTTTGTTCCTGGCTGATTTGGAATGGGATCTACCAATATTTTATCGCCTAATAATTGCAAATTAAAAGTGGAAACTTTTTCTGTAAATGGTGGAGGAGAGCAGCCATCATCGGTGCGATATTGGTAGCCATGCCAAGGGCAGGTTATCAATCCGTCGATTACCTGACCTTCACCCAATGGTCCTCCCTGGTGTGCACACCTGTTGCTAATGGCCGAAAATTCATTTCCATTTTTGAAGATGGCAATTCGCTGCTTGCCATTGTTTACGATTCTGGCCTTTCCTTCTTCCCAGCTATTTATCGATCCCACCAAAAGATATCCATCATCTTTTAGTTCCTGTAATTGCCTATCGAGTTTTACTTCTTTCCATCCTGCTAGCAGGTGTAAACCAATTACCAGCGAAAATCCAATGCATAGAAATATTACAAGCAATGGCGAAGACTCTAGCTGTATCACACCAAGCATAACATGCATAATCACCAAAATATAAACCAGGTAGATAAGCATATGAAGTCGTTTCCAGAAATTTTGACCCAGGTTTTTTAGCCAAAAATCATGGCTTGTTGCTGCCATAAAGAAGAGAATAATCAAAGCAAAAAATCCCAATACCTGGAAGGGAAACTGAGCCAGAGATGTGTATTGTGTATTGGCAGTAAATAATGATATCAGCATATTAGAATCGCCATAGGCGTGAAACTGAATTAAACTCAAAATACCATGAAAAGCCGCAATAAGAAAGGTAGATACTCCCAAATGTCGACGGTTGTAAAGCATTGGTAAGAAGCGCGCTGAAAGTCGACATAACGGACCAATTATCAGTACTAAATGCAGCAGAAGCAGGCTTAAGCTGCCAAAGGCTCTAATCAGCAGGTTTACCGGATCGAGGTTGGGATGAATGATTGCACTAACACCCACAAAAGCCAATAAATAGCTGATGATAAGCAGTACAATTAGTAAATCGTAAGCTTTTTTCTGGGGGTTCCAATGAATGGCTTTGTATTGATGGCTCATGGTGTGATTGTTATCTGCTTGAGTAATTCATTTTTAATTGGATCGAACAATACAACCTGAATTTGTTCTTGCTGTACCAGCGAAGAAGGAAGTGAAAAGAGCTTCCCATTGGCTGAACCAAGATTGCCCAAATAGTACGCTTCGTCCATAATAAAATTTTGACTGGAAGAAATATAGGTGCCTACCTCCGGGGTTTTAAAAGGTGTGGTGATGATGACTTCCAATTGGTATTTTGATTTTTCACTATCGCTTCGAAGCAGAACAATTAAATTGTCATGACTCGATTTTGTCAGGATATTTTCAAGCTGAATGCTTTTGTTTAAAAAAACATTCTCTTGCATAATTTTATCTGGAATGACCAAAAAGGAAGAGATGAATCCTAGAGGAATGCAAATAGACAATACAATCCAGCTAAGAAGGTGTAGTTTTCTTTGTGCTTTGGTCATGATTATAGCTTTAAGAGTTTATACAATAAAATGGGCCAAAGGTATATGCTTGCAGGGCCAATAATTATTTTAAACCAGATATTGGTATTTCGAGTAGACTCATCTAGCTTTTTCATTCCAATAAAAACGAAAAACAGGTAAAAAAATACACCTGCCAATAAGTAAACAGCAAAGGCCTGAATGAGAAATTCAAGCAGAAAAGTAAATGATGTTGTAAATAGCATAGATCAATAATTTGTGGTGCTTGTCTATCTAATTTACGAAAATCAAATGAAAAGAGGTAGTAATTAGGCAGTAAGGGTGAATATGTAATCTTTTTGAGTGGCTAGCTGCCACAACAATCGGTATTCTTTTTCAAAAAAATACCCCAGAAATATCATCTGGGGTAAAGGTTTTATTCTCTTGTTTTTTTATTAATCACATATTGAAAGCCAATTGTGAATGTGTTGAAATCGACTTTAAAGCCGAGATCCTCCTCAATGGTTTTGTTGGAATAAGAATCAACTTCAAATTTAGATCGCATTCTGTTGTAATATAGCTGACCCACATTACAGGTTAATGCCCATTTATCGGACACAAAATAAGTAAGACCTGGTGTGACATTTGCTCTAAAGGCATACAATTTGCTTTCTCCATCTTTTCCAAAACCAACTGCCATATTCAGCCTGGTGGTAAAGTAGAGACGATCTTTTAATTTGCTGTACTTGGTCAGATATGGGTTGATTAAGAAGAGGTTACGTTTTTCTTTGTATGTGCCTTCATCTACAAGAATTACATCGTTGTCATAGTAGTAAACTGATCTGCGAAAATTCTTATACTTGTAGTGTTCAAATGTCAAGCCTAATCCAATAAGCGTGGATTCATTTACAAAAAAACCAAATTGTGGAGCAATCTTTAGATTGTCGGATTCTAAGTCTATGGTTCTATTGTTTTCAGGGGATAATAATTTTGAATGATCACTTCCATGAAAGAAAAACTCACCCCCGGTAATTACAGATCCTTTATTTATTTGTGCATTCAGCGTTGTACATAGCGTGAATGCAAACAGAAATGGTAAAATTTGTTTCATGTTTTTACATTATCGGTCTTTGTTACGGATTGGATTTATTCTCTCGATTTTTTATTGATTACATATTGAAAACCAACGGTAAAGGTGTTAAAGCTCACCCTTAAGCCATAATCTTCATCGATACTTTTATTGGTGAAATCTTCTGTTGTAAGTTTCGAACGCATCCTGTTGTAGTAAATTTGTCCCACATTGCAGGTTAATGCCCATTTATCGGATACAAAATAAGTAAGGCCTGGTGTGGCATTTGCCCTAAAGGCAAGCAACTTGCTTTCTTCATGTTTTCCAAATCCGACCATTAGGTTTAGTCTTGTTGTAAAGTAAAGTTTGTCTTTTAATTTACTGTACTTGGTCAAATAGGGATTAATCAAAAACAAATTGCGCTTGTCTTCATAGCTTTCAGAATTATAATACATCGATTCGTAGCTGCTCTTGTTCTTTGTATGCTCATAAGTTAAGCCTAAACCAATTAGTGTTGATTCATTTACAAAAACTCCTACCTGCGGAGCAAGAGTGAGGTTGTTTGATTCTATATCGGTAAACGTATGTCCACCATTATTTGGCTTTTGCGATACATCATTTGTGTTATAGTTTAAATAACCGCCAGTGATTACAGATCCTTTTTGTATCTGAGCATGTAGACTCGATAGAATAGTAATTGAAAATAGAAGTAGTAAAAAGTGTTTCATGTTTATTTGTTAAAGGTGAATTGTTTTATCAGTAATTTGAGATGTTGTATATCTACTATAGTATTTCTAATTCCTTCATTAGTTTGAAGGCGTAACGTGCCGATGGGTAGCAAATTGATCCGCCGCCTATTACCCCTAATTTAATAGCTTCAACAATTTCCTGTTTGGTACAGCTTTGTTCTAAACAGCCCTGCAAATGATACAATATGCATTCTTCGCATCGAGACAAGATAGAAATGGATAGGCCCGTAAGTTCTTTGTACTTTTTAGGAATTGCTCCTTCTGCGTAAACAGCATTATCCAGTTCGCCAAAACTTGCAAAGAACTTATCATTATCGGCCATCATTTGATTCAGCTCACAGCGTTTATCGTTTTTTTTCGAAATACTCATAACAACTAGCTTTATGATGGTTGATCCAACACAACAAAACCATTTAAGAGATCTTGAATAAGATCCTTATTTAATTCGTGAAGTGTACTGCTGGTCCATGTTACAAATTGAACCGATCCTTTTTCGTTTGAAAAATAATAGGAATTAAAAATGAAATTGATGCCTGAAAAATCGGTTTCTAACTTTCCGTAAAAAATCTGATTTTCGTTTACTGTTCGGACTTCTGTTTTTTTTATTTTTGCGATGCCACCGGTATTTTCCTCCATCATTTTCTTTGCAATTTTGAAAAGTTTATCGGCATCAATCGGTGTTACTTCGGTGATGATCACGCACCAAATATCAGTGTGTTTTGCCTGGAACGCAATTTCCGCCTCTTCGTTAAGTGTTGCAGGCGGTATTCTTTTCCAGATTTTATCGTTGTATTTTACTGCGAATTGATTTCTTTCACTTTTAACTTGCTTTTTGGCATTGGCAGGATAAGAGTACGGTTTCTGAATGGTATCAATGTCCAATATCTGATTCAGAAAATCAAATTCGTTTACAACGGGTGCTTCTTCCTGAATTTCAAAGCTCCATGTGCCATTGTTGTATACATAAATGGTATCGCCCAATTCAGTTACGGCTCGTGTTTGACTTTTTACACTTGTACCGCATAGAAGTAACGCAAGCATAAAAAGAAGGCTTTGTTTGGTTTTTATCATGATTAGGATTTTAAATGACAACTTTATTGATTTAGCCAGGTGCTTAAACTATCTAGCAAAACTTTCATTTCTTTGCCATTTTGTGGTAGTTTTTCCTTTGGCATATCCAAATGATTGGCAGGAATCTCCTCCTGGTATTGCTTAAAAATGTCCTTGGTCAACTCGATTGCGTACTGAGGCAATTTGCGATTTTCCCTGAATTTTGCAATTGGAATTTTGGCTTCCAGAACGCCTTCAGTCGTTTTGTCTAAACGAGCCATTACCTTACCACTTGGGGCTACAACCATAGAGTTTCCACCATAAGGTGAATCGGCAGGAATATTTGCCATTGCCGAATACACATTATTTGCCATGGCAGTGTAGATAATATCCGATTCGAAAAATAGGGTAGAAGTTCGCAGTATGATTTCAGCACCTTTCATTGTAAATGCCGAGAAAATAAAAGGATCTAACTGTACTGTGCTTAAAGCGATATTTCCATATTCGGTTCTCAAAACCGGCAATTCTTCTTCTATTCCATATTTTTCGATGAACTTTTCGCGAACACTCTCAACAGTAGTAGTTGTAATTTCGAAGCTAGAATAGAAACGCTTGATATTTCTGGGTTTCCAGATCTTTTTTAGGATTTCTCCATCGCGACCAATCACAGTGGTCAAACTTAAAATATGATCGGGCCATTCAGGATCGATGGCATAACTGCCAAAAATAATATAAGTATCGTATTGCTTTGCCAAAGCGCATAGTTCGCTTGTTTCCTCTCCGGGAATTTGCAAGGCCATTTGTACTTTGTCTTTTCTGCCACCATATAAATAACCTGTAAGCGGAAATTCGTGCATCAATACAATGTTCGGTTTGTCTCCGGTAGTGCAGGCTTCAACCACCAGGTTTTTAACCTTTTGTAGGTTTTCGTTAACCACCTCTTTGGCATTTTCTATTTTCTTTACATTTCTAACTGAATTTTGTATCAGTTTCAGAACCAAAGTATCTTTCTCCAATGGAACAGTTTCGTAGCTTCCATCTGAATTTACCATTTTCGGAATACTGTTTTGCTTTTCTTTCTGTTGACAAGAAATCGCGATGACACAAATGGTCAGTAAAATAGGTAGGATTAGTTTTTTCATATTTTGATTGGGCTTGTGAGTACTTGCCAGGCAAGTCCCTATTTTTCGTTATGCATTTTCAAACTTTCTTCTTCTGCTTTTTTCCAGAGCTCCTGGTTTTCAGGATCGGCCCAGGCCTTTTTTAATGCTTCTTTATGTTCTGGGTGATTTCTGTATTTGATATCGATAATCTGTTCTCTTGACGTTAGTGTAAATAGAATTCCAACAGCTCCAACAATCATGATTCGTTTAAGAATTGACACATAAAATTTGTCTTTACGAATAACATACATTATGGCTGAAACGATTATGGCGATGGAAAGTCCATTCAATCCTGTGATCAGATTAATTTCAGCAAAAGGATAAAGTAGTAACTTGAATAGTATGCCTATTAAACAAACAGATAAAGCCATACCAGTTAAAACTGTAGCAAATATTCTTATTCTGCTTACTTCTTGGTAGGACTCTTTCTTTAATATCTGCCTGAATGAAATGTTATTGAATAATGCAAAACTTAAATACATGTAGAGCAGTGACAGACCTGTAAAACTTATGGTAGTTAATACTGCAGAAAATGGCACTGTACTCAGGTTTAACAGAACAGATAGCACGGCCACTATAGCAAGGATTTTTTCTGTTTTTTTCATGATTGCTTCGGTCAAACGACCATATTTAATTCCATTTGTATGGAAATCTGGGCTATTTTATTCGATTGATTTTTCTATAAACATGTTTAACTTCTCTCCGTCGATGGTATAAACCCAAATGGTGTCGGTATACTTGTACGATTTCACGATACTTTTTAAATCTGGAAATCTGGCAGGTCTGGAAAACCCATTTTTGGAATAGAAAAGTCCATCTTTATAGTAAATTCCATGATTGCGCCTTCCTTGTTCTTGTAAGGCTATTAAAGCCTCATTAGGTAAAGTGAATTTGCCTTTTTTGAACTCTTTCCATGCTATTACCGAAGATTCTGATTGAATGGCATTTAGTACCAGTTGGTAGCTTTTAGAGCTGATTAATGTTTCCGAATCGAAATAAGGGTGTGGGTTGATGCCATTTGCCTCAAAGAAACTTTCTAATGCAAAGGAAAAGCAAGTTTGTCCTTCAAATTTCTCCGATTCAATAAAAGTTGCCGAATCGACTTCAAAATGAGGAATGTTTTTTCGGCCTTTTAACTTCGCCATCATTAATTTTAATTCCTGGAATTCTTTCTGTGGATCTCTTATAAACTGATGGATTTCAATAACTGTATCAAGAATATGATAATGAAAAACACTGTCTGATTTCTTTACATCAATAAGCTCTTTTGCTTTATTTTGCTTGAGTTTGTAGGGGTAAGAACTGTTTGCATCCTTTACATTATCTACATACAGAATTCTCGATTGATTCGAACAAGCGATTGTCATTAATAAAATAAAAGCAGCAATAAAATGGTGGATGTGTTTTTTCATGTTTGGATAGGTTTAAACTTAACTTCCTTTAACCAAGAGTGATATTCTACTAGCAAAAAATATATTACTCCATCAACTTCAATCGTTCTTCGCGGCGGAAGATGATTTTGGCAGAAGGAGTGAGGCCGATTTCCAACTCAATTTCCTGAAGATCCATATTGTCGATAGAAACTTCTTTTCTGATTTCGACAGCCTTGAATAAACCGATTAAAATGAAGTTCAAAAACTTGTTCTTTTTGGTTTTTGCAAGAATGGTTTCTTTTTCTTCATTGCTGATTTGGCGTACTTGCTTAAATCGGGCAAACAGGCGCGGAAGTAGTGCGATATCAACATCTAAACGAACCAACACAAAACCAGCTTCCTCGATATCAGGCTGTGCCTTGTTCAGGTTTTCAATTGCGTTTTTCAGTTTATCTTTTCCCGTACTTTTGATGCTGCTCCAAATTTCAGATCCTTTCTTTTTAGCGTCTCCCAATAAATCGTCTAATGCGTTTGCCATATTTCTTATAATTTGATCATTCTATTTTAATTTCAACCAACTGATTCTGCAATCCAATCTAAATCCAAGTTTTTTCACCAGATTTGTAGACGCATGGTTGTGGGGAAGGATATTCCCAAAAACTGCCTTGTTTTCATTTTTTCTCATTTGAATCAGCCCAAGCATTATTTCTATAGCATAACCTTTTTGTCGGTGCTCTTCGAGTACATGCAGAAAACCCAGTGCCCCATCATCATGTGTAAATCCCCAGGCAACCAGTTTTCCTTCTATCCAAATTCCTGCCGAAATGTCTTTGCTTAACCTGTCTTCAATATAATCCAGCGACAAGTACTCCTTATAATCCGAATTTTCATACATAAATTCTGTGTACGATTTGTCTATAGGCTTAATGTTAAGTTTGGGTAAGTCAGGAACTTCTTTATCATCCAATACAAAACGGTTGGTGGTCATTCTCCAATCTTCTTCACCATGCTTCAGTATTAGAGGAATCATCCAATCTTCCAGCGAATAGTAATACTTGCTTTTGTTATGATGCTTTTGCAGTAAAATAGACAGCTCCTCCTCAGAAAAACTTGCAATATGTGCCCAGTTATAATCGCTTTTGGCAAGAATTAATGCCGACTTTCCTTCAATATAGTATTCCATTAAAGGGTAGGAGTTGAGGAATCCTAATACAGCGATATTTCTGGACGGATTTGAATTCAGGATATTGAATAAGTTTTGATCCATAGGTTTTTATTCAAAAATAATCTCTTTTTCCTTTCTTGTCTCAATCTCTTTGTGCACTGCCTTTACCAAATCAATGCCTTTAAAATCTGATGCCGATGCTTTCTGAAAGCTAAGTTCTAATCCAGCTTTTTTGGCAGCAACCATTCCATAAACTACTTTGGTTACATTGCCTCCGGCAAGGGCATGAGCCTCCAATTCAAACCTGTCAATAATAATACCTCCTTTGGCGGCTATAATTAATGCTCTTATAATTTGAGCTACGGGAGATCTTCTTAGCCTCATAAATGTCAGGTCAATCATACTGATTCTTACTCCGGATAAGAGAGCAGAAAACCAGATTGCAACAGGAAAAAGATACAAAGCAAGGGGAATAGCTGCTATTACAATTGCGATGAATATAATGGTGTCAAGATTTTCCATATTAAGGTAGTTTTTATGAAGTCTTTTAATTATAACATAGGACTTTTAAATCTAAGAAAACTATCACACATAATCTTAATGAATGCAAAGAATCTGGCAATTCAAAATGATTCTTTATTATTTAAAGAGTAGGTATTGTTTTGATCATTGAAAACGGGTAATCCTATTTTTTAAAGCTGAGCCATGTTGCTGATTTACAGTCTAGATTAATTGGTAGGTGCCAATTACACTTAGAATTGCGATAACCGATAAAACAGAATAATAGCCTATGGCTTTGCCACTCAGTTTCAATGTTCGGCTTGCTTTCCATAAAATGCTGAACAGAATCATCAGAACAATTGCTGCAATCAGGTATTTGTTTGTACCTAACATGCTTGCAATTCTACCTTCATCCTGTAATTGTAATCCTCCAAAAACAATGCAGTAAAAGCGTAGAAAAACTGCAAAGAAAACTACCGAATAGGCAATTGTCGATTTGTTTTTGATACAAATTAGCAAGAATATCATGGCCTGGAGAATTGTAAACAATGGACCACCAATGGCAGACCATAAAGCATGGGATGCTTCGATAAACCTACCACTCTTGGGCGATGCATTGTTCAAACTCAAAACCATGTCATTGCCCAGGAACTCACCCAGGCACCAATGTCCAAACTCATGAAACAAATAGGAAGCAAATGCGATTGGAATAAATAGTATGGCAACTTTCCAATTGATCTGGCTTTCCTGTAGGTCTTTGCTGATTGTTTTTATAAAGTCTGCCATTAGCTTTTTGGTTTAGTTTAGACTAATTTTTTCAATGATATAATCTCTCATTTTAATTGGTAATGTTTCCAGTACAAATGCATTGTTGCGATTGTGTGTATCAACAACAATATTACTCATTCTTATCCGCGCGATACTGTATTGATCTCTTGAAGTGTAAATCACTTTGTTATATGTGTTTCCAGAAGCATTATAGTCGAATTTAAGACGGTATATGGGCTTAATGTTAGGAACAGGAATAATTGGAGATTGATATTCGGATTGAAGTTTTGAAGGCACAATATCAAAACCAGATTTTAGTAGCTTTAGTATTTTTATTTTTGGATATATTAGGATGAAAAGAACAAGTAAGCCTACAAAGATAAATCCTAAAAGAAATTCCAGGTTGCCAATATCAAATGCTCCATTCTTGGTTCCAATTATTCTTGATACTGTCTCATCATTGGCTATATATTCAATTTCAACTTGATCACCAACTTGAAATGATTCATCAAAACCGTACGATTGTCCTAAAATTGGTTGGTTCTCATGTTTAAATTCGTATCGAAACTCCAATGCCTGTTTTCCATTTACAGAACTATTGGTTTTATGGATAGAAAGAATTTTTCCGTCCACCTTTGCAGTATGATTTTTTTCGTATCGAGAATTCATAAAATCGATGTGTGGCAGAAATCCAACTAAAATAATTGTAGGGATCATTAAAATAAAGAATCCTACACCGACAAACTTGCTTGAAAATAAGGTTTTTACTCTTAGGGTAAATGGAATTTTACTCAACTGTTTCATTTCAATTATTCGAAATTGTTCTGTACTAATAAAATATTTTGTTATCTACCAAAACTACCAAAAGCACAGCAATATCCCATTTGTAAAATCATAAAAATGATTAATATAAAATCAATCTTTTTAAACAAATTAAAATAGATTCCAATAAAACAGTTGAGATAAATTTAATTTTGAAAGAGGAAAGAGGCAGTTTACCTGGCGAAAGTACTCTTTGATTATTTTTAAGTTGACCATTTTAAAAGGTATCCCCCTGCTATCGTATGAATCGAAGTGCTAACAAGATGATCTATCGCACTGTTACACCTAGTATTTGTGGAGGGGGGATGCGATCGGATCTAAACATACGATAGCGGGGGAGGACAACATGTACAAATAATTACAACATCATTTACGATTATTGATAGTACCAAAGTAGCATTCAAGATTTTAAAATGCCAGCGATATCGACAAACGAGTACTGAGAATCGACGAACGATACTTGACAATCTACGAAGCGAAATTAAGGAGGCTAGATTTTAATCAATCAATGGAGAAATTTTAAGATAGGTCAAGCTTGCTCACTTAGCAAAAATCGATTCACCGCAGCATAAACTTCTTCCGCATTTCTGGTACTCATTAAATCATTACGAAGACTCGAAGCACCATGAAAACCGTTGGTGTAGATTTTAAAGAACCTGCGCAGAATTGCAAAGTTTTTGCTATCTCCCCAGCTTTGGTCAAACAGGCGAGTGTGTTCCTTCATCAGTTCTATTTTTTCTTCCATTTCAATATCCCTTTTGTCAGGATCAAAAAACCAGGGATTCTTAAAAATTCCTCGACCAATCATTACGCCATCAACACCGTATTTTTCGCACTTTTCTAAGCCTTCCTGGTACGATTCAACATCACCATTTCCAATAATTTTGATATTTGGAGCCATTTCATCGCGAAGTTTTACCGCTTTCGCGATTTCGTTCCAATCGGCCATTCCTTCCGACATCTGCTTCTGAATTCTGCCATGAATGGTAAGGGCATCAATTGGTGTATTTAGCAAATGTGAAATCCACGATTCGGTAACTACCTGCTTAAAACCAATTCTGGTTTTTACACTTAACGGTAAATTGGTGGCTTCACGGGTGGCCAAAATAATTTCTCTGGCCAATTCTGGTTGAGTGATCAGGGCAGAACAGCACCCATTCTTTACCACATTTTTTACAGGACAGCCCATATTAATATCAATGGCATCAAACTCGGTTTCATTGGCAATAAACTGGGCAGTTTTATAGTACTTTTCAGGATCTTTTCCCCAAATCTGGGCTATTAGCTTTACATTCTTTTCTTTCAGAAGTTTTTGCTCCGACTCATTAATTTTCAAACGATGTTTTACCTTATCGTGCCCAACAGGGTGGCACATTCCCTCTACCGATGTGAATTCTGAAAATAGTAAATGAAGCTTCCCGCTGGCCGCAGTTTTTAATACCACTTCGCGAAAAGCAGTATCTGTAACATCCTCCATTGGAGCTAGTGAAAAATTAGGACTTTGTATATTTTGCCAAAAATTGGTCATTTTGTATTGTTTTTTGATTTTTCTGATCTACAGAAACTTGCGTTCGTAAAAAATTACAGCATCCGATGCTTTGCTTTCGGCGGCTATGGTAAAACCTGTTTTTTCCATCACCTTTATAGAACCAATATTCTCTTTTTCAACACCTCCTGCAAGAGAACGAATATTCTTTTGTTCTTCGCACCAACTTAGCAAACCTTTAATTAATTCTGTTCCAAAGCCTTTTCTCCAGGCCGATTCAGCCAGGAGGTATCCAAAGCGCATATCGATTAATTGCTTTTCAGAAACACATGCGTATAGAAAAAGGAAGCCAATTAATTCTTCCTCTGATTTTAGGGAAACACTTGAGAATATCCCCTCTTGTGAGCGTTCTTGTATCCATTGCTCCGCCTTTTCTATTGTATTGATGTTTTGCCAGCCATCTGGCAAAGCTTCAGTAACTTTAGGCGAAAGAATACCAATTACCTTTTCGGCAAATACATGTTGCTTTGTTGCCGTACTAAGCTGATTTTGCCAATCCTGAACGATTAATCTTTCTGTTTTAAATTCACAATTCTGACTCATTTTCCAAGGATTAATTTCATTTTTGGAATTTACGAATTGATTTTGTCTTTCGAAATATCTTTTAGCTTTGGCCTGATGCGCTGTCTGTAAATCTGACTCTTGCTATATTTATCGTGGAATTTAGAACGAAGTTTTACACGTTCTTCCTGGGGCAACTCAATAATTTCCTTACATTCATCAGTGCAACAACCATTATATTGTTCACGACATTCATCGCACTGTATAAATAACAAATGGCAGTCGTCGTTGGCACAATTGGTATGCGTATCGCAAGGCTTTCCACATTGATGACATTTTGCAATTACCTCATTGTTGATGCTTTCTCCAAGGCGTTCGTCAAATACAAAATTCTTTCCCCTAAATTTTGATTCCAATCCTAGTTGCTTGATTTCTTGTGCATAAGCAATAATGCCGCCATGTAGCTGATTGACATCCTCAAAACCATGATGCTTAAGGTAGGCACTCGCTTTTTCGCATCGTACTCCACCGGTACAGTACAAAAGGAACTTCTTATCCTTGTCTTTTGAAAAATCATTTACCACCATATCAATTTCTTCCCTAAAAGTATCAACATCAGGGCAAATGGCATTCTCGAAATGACCCACTTCACTTTCGTAATGGTTTCTCATGTCGATAATGATATTTTCTGGATTGTTTAGCTGCTCGTGAAATTCAACGGGAGAAAGATGATTTCCTACATTGGTAGTGTCAAAAGCATCATCATCCAAACCATCGGCAACAATTTTAGGTCTTACCTTAATGGTTAGTTTATAAAAGGATTTACCATCATCTTCAACGGCCCATTTAATAGGCATATCAGCCAGTTCTTTCCTTGAATTCATATCGGTAAAGAAAGCATCCAGATTGTGTTCTGGTACACTCATTTGTGCATTAATTCCTTCCCTTGCAATGTAAATTCTTCCTTTGCAATTCAGCAGAAACCATTTTTTAAATAATTCATCTCTGTATGCTTTCGGATCATCGAAATTTACATATCGATAAAAAGAAATGGTTTTACGCTTAAAATTCTCAGCTTCCATTTCCTTCATCAATTCTTCCTTGCTTAGTTTATTATATAGTTGCATTTTTTCCTGTTTTGAATTCGATACCTCAAAGGTCTTATTGTTATTTAGAATAAATAAGCGCTGCAAAAATAGTTCATTTCCATGAATCGCAAAGCATTTAGGCATAAAAAAGGACAAGTAAGTCTTTATTTGATGTAAAATGTTTAGGTTTGCTGCTGAAATCCGTAACTTATAGAGTAATTACACCATCGCATAATTCGCACTTTTAAATGAACAAAAAGTTTTTAATTGTAGGACAAGGAATTGCAGGATCCTTATTGGCGTACAATATGTACAAGGCAGGCTTAAGTTTTAAGATCATATCGAGCCTTGATTTACGAAAGGCCTCCGATGTAGCAGCAGGATTATTTAATCCGCTTGTTTTTAAGCGCCTTACAAAGAGCTGGATGGTAGATGACTGTTTGCCTGTTATGTTCGAAACCTATCGGGAGTTGGAAGAGCTTCTTGGACATCAGTTTGTGTACGAAAAAGACATTTTGAAACCTTTGTCGGAAAAGGAGAGTGAAATGTGGTTGGAGAGAAGAGAACAAGCTAATTTTACCGATTATATTTCTGATATTGGAATCAACAATGTGGCCAAAGGCTTAAAAGGATTTCAGCACTATGGAAAAGTGACTCAATCGGGCTATGTTGATTTGCCAAAAATGTTGAGGAAACTCCGAAAATTTTTCAAAAAAGAGGGCTTAATTATCGACTCTTATTTCAACTATAAGGATTTGGGCTTTATCGATAATCAAATATCATGGCATGGCGTTATGGCCGAAACCATTGTGTTTTGTGAAGGATTTCGAGCCATAGATAATCCGTACTTTGGTGATCTTGGCTTTAAACCAACCAAAGGAGAACTGATTGAAATAGAGTGCAAAGAACTTCAGGAAGAGTACATTTTGAATAAAAACCTTTTTGTGATGCCAGTGGGAAATCACCGTTTTAAGGTGGGTGCCACCTACGATTGGAATCATCTGGATGAGGAAACTACAGAAGATGCAAAACAAGATTTGTTGAGCCGATTGGAAAATTTAATTGATTTACCTTACAAAGTCATCAATCAATGGGCAGGAGTGCGACCAACCGTCTCCGATCGACGTCCCATTTTGGGAATTCACCCTTTGCACGAGCACATTGCAATTTTTAACGGTTTGGGTACAAAAGGGGTAATGCTGGCACCTTATTTTGCAAGAGAAATGGCTCGTTTTTTATCGGTAAACGATTATCCGCTTAGCAAAGAGATTGATATCCGTAGGTTTCTGAAGTAAAATAAGCACTTTCAACCAGCCAATGTTTTTCAGGCGTAACTTATTGTATAGTAACTCGTAGATAGTAGTTAATCGACTTAAACTACGAATACTTATGGAAAATCAATTCCTGATTGTTGGGCAAGGTATTGCCGGCTCCTTACTCGCTTACGATATGTATAAGGCAGGACTTCAATTTAAAATTGTATCAAGTCCCGATGAAAGTATGGCTTCTGATCTTGCTACCAGGAGATACAATCCAGCTATTTTCGATAAACTGGCGAAAAATTGGAATGTTGATGAACTTTTGCCAGTAATGACTAACCTATATAAAGACATTGAGAAAGAACTTGGTCAGCAGTTTCTTTACCCAATTGATTTTACTCAGCCTTTAAGCGATAAGGAAATCAAGGTATGGAACGAACGCATTTTTGATGGTGATTTTTCGGATTATATGGAGAGTGCCGACACAAGCTGGATCAAAAGAGGAATTGACAATTTTAATTTATTCGATCGAGTAGGTAAATCGGGCTATCTAGATTTGGCAAAGCTACTTGCCGAGCTAAAAAGCTTTTTTAGAGAAAAAGGTCACCTTCTTGAAGCCAACTTTAAATACCAGGATATTGGCTTTATCAATGGACACATTACCTGGCGAGGTGTCATTGCAAAAACCATCGTGTTTTGTGAAGGGCATCATGCAACAAAAAATCCTTATTTTAAGAGCATTCCTTTTGTTCCAACAAAGGGCGAATTAATAGAAATAGAATGTGAAGAACTGGCTGAGGAATATATCATCGATGAAAATATGTTTGTAATGCCTATGGGTAATTCACACTTTAAAGTAGGGGCAACTTACGATTACTCCAAACAAAATGGCAAGTCGGTTATCGATAGCAAAGCAGATTTACTTGAACGCCTAAATCAACTCTTAAGACTTCCTTATAAAATTCTAAATCATTGGTCGGGAATTCGTCCTGCAGTCTCCGATCGTCGTCCTGTTTTGGGTTGTCATCCAGATAATCAGCATATTGCAGTGTTTAATGGTTTAGGTACCAAAGGGGTGATTTTGGCTCCTTATTTTGCACGAGAAATGATGTATTCTCTCGTAAATAGAAATTACATCCTAGATAAAGAAATTGATATTCGCAGGTTTTTAAATGCGAGCATAGAAGTTCCAGTCTAAAGCATTAGGCTTAATAAAAAATGAGGCTGCTTTTAGGCAGCCTCATTTTATTGTTTATCGGTTTTTATAACCCGATTTTTTCATGTTCTTAATAATTTTGGAAAGGTGTTTGCCCTTCTGTTTTCTGTCTTTCGAGCTGCTGGCATAATGTTCCATTTCACGATTCAATCTCATAAAATTGTCATATTCAGCCTCCGAAATGTCACCAGATTTTGCAGCTTTTAGCACTTTACAACCTTTCTCGTTGGTATGAGTACAGTTGTGAAATTTGCACTCTTTTGCCAATTCGTCAATTCCTCGAAATCCAGATGAGCCCGATTCCGAACTAGCACTTGTAAGTCCAAACTCACGGGTTCCGGGCGTGTCAATCACAATTCCACCACTGTTTAGCACATACAATTCCCTCGAAGTTGTGGTATGTGCTCCTTTGTTGGTGGCCTGACTAATTTCTCCCGTTTTCAGTTTACTGCTTCCTTCAAGAGCATTGATAATTGATGATTTACCTACACCAGAAGCACCAATAAAAACATAGGATTTGCCAGTGTGAATTTTGGATTGAATCAATTTTAAATTGATATTTTGATTGGCACTTACGGGAATTGCCCCATAGGTATTCTCCATAAAATTCATCACTTCTCTTTGCTCAGTTGTAATTGCTAAATCAATTTTATTGATCAGAATAATAGCTTCGATATTACAATTTTGCAGTTGAACCAGGGTACGTTCCAACCTACGCAAATTAAGACCAATTTCAAGGCATTGTACAACAATGGCATAATCAATATTTGTAGCAATAATTTGTTCTGCTACCTCTTTCCCTGCCTTTTTACGCGAAAGATATGTCTGCCTGGGAAGTACGTGAGAAATAATTCCCAAATCACCATAGTCAAGAAACAAAACCCAATCGCCCGTTTTGGGTTTTTCATACTCTTCCATACCAAAAAGGAGGTTGCCAGCCAATTCGCATATTTTACTTCCACTTTCGTGGATAACAATACAATTGGATTTATTTACTGTAGAAACACGACCTATAGTCATGTTTTCATGATCGATATCGTTTAAGGATGAGTCAAAATTAGCAGACCATCCCAACTGTTGTAATGTATTCATTTGATTCGGATTACCATTCAGCTAATGATTTTAATTAACTGATTTTATGAGTAAAATTTACGGTATAAAATATTAGGTATCAAGAAATAATGATACCAATGTTGAAGTGGCGGCAAGTTGATTTAGGTCAAATCGATAGACTTGCCTATTCTGCGGACTCCGAATTGTATGTAGAAATCGATCTTTTAATCATGAGCTGCAAAGTTAGAAAAAATTGGTTGATAATCGTTAGGCTTCTAGTCGTTTGTATGAAAAACTCAATCAAAATGCCCAATCTTAAGGCTTTATTTTTCTTTCGATCAAAAATAAGAACTAAATTCGGAGCTTATCAGGTAAGAGACTAATTTGACCAAAATTATTACCCTTATGGTAGATCCAAGAATAGAAAACCTAAATGTAAGTGTAGAACAGGCCATTATTACCCCTTCGAAACTGAAAGAACAGTATCCCTTAAGCGAGAAATGTATCGAAACGGTGCATAAAGGCCAAACCACAATCAAAAACATTTTGAGTGGGAGAGATAAGAGAATTCTGGCCATTGTTGGCCCATGTTCTATTCACGATACTGATGCAGCCAAACAGTATGCTCAAAAAATGAAGGCATTGGCTGATGAATTGCAAGATCAGCTTTTTATCGTGATGAGGGTTTATTTTGAAAAACCAAGAACAACGGTAGGGTGGAAAGGATTAATTAATGATCCGTATATGGATAATTCCTGCCAGATAGAAGAAGGATTAAAGCAAGCAAGGGAACTTTTGGTTTATATTGCAGAACTGGGTTTACCAACAGCAGGCGAGGCTTTAGATATTGTGACACCACAGTACATTCAGGATTTGTTTTCGTGGACAGCCATTGGCGCACGCACAACCGAATCGCAAAGTCATAGAAATATGGCAAGTGGCTTGTCATCGGTAGTTGGTTTTAAAAATGGTACCGACGGGAATATCGATATTGCTTTGAATGCAATGCAGGCCGTGGCAGCTCCACAGAATTTTGTGAGTATCAATCCCGATGGCAATGTGGCGGTAGTTCGTACAAAAGGAAATACGAATACACATATTATCTTGCGTGGAGGAAAGGCACCAAACTATGAGGCTAAATATGTTGAAGAAATCGAACATAAGCTAAGCCGTTTGGATATTGCTCCAAGAATTATGGTAGATTGTAGTCATGCAAACTCAGGCAAAATGGCTGCCAACCAAAAGTTAGTGCTCGAAGATCTTGCTAAACAGATCCAAAATGGCAATCGTTCCATCATGGGCTTCATGATCGAAAGTAACCTCGAATTTGGAAAACAATCTATTCCTGTAAACAAAGACGATTTGAAATTTGGCGTTTCGGTAACCGATGAATGTTTGGATTGGGAATCGACCCAGGAAATAGTAAGAGATTTTTGTAAGAACCTGAAATAATTACTCGACCTGGTGCAAGCCATTGGTCAGGAATTTTACTCTTGGAACTTGTTTGGATGAATTAAATTTATCATAGGCTACTTTCAAAGCCTTCCATAGGTTTATTTTGTCTGTATCTTCTTGATATTTGGAAAGCAGCACTTCTATATTTTTATCGGATAATTTTGCCGGGAAAATGTGAACAGGAATATGTTTCTGACCGTTATTTTTGGCTTCAACACAGAATAGGTACAACTCTTTAATCAGCTCATCGGTAATGGGTAAACACCCCACAGTTACGCAGGCGCCATGAATAAAAATATCTCCGCCAGGATGGTTTTGATCGGCCAATATCTTATCCGATTGATTCGGATAATTGATGCCCAAAGAAAGGTGAAAATTACTGGCCGGATTGAATCGATCGATATAATAAAACCCCTCAGGAACCTGTAAATCGCCTTGTTTTCTTTTTGGGCCAAGTTGGCCTGATTTCCTGCACACTTTGTATTCTTTCAGGAGCTTATATCTGTTGTCAGTCTTGTTTTTTCCCCACAACTGTATCGATTTCCCGAATTTAAATGCACGCAAATACACCTCCAGTTGATCGACTTTAATATTTTTGCCTTCGAGAACTTCAAGTATTACTTGTTCTTTTTCTGCATAAGCATCGCGAACGCGAGGATATTTTAATTGTTGGGATTTGAATCCGGAAGTCATGGCAATGGATTGAAGTAAAAGGGCAAAAGTAAGAACTAATTTCATTTGAGTGTTATTGATTATAAACCGCCTCTATTTCCTTTTTTAGTATTTCCAGTTCTTCAATGGGCACTTTTACCACAGTTTCAATGTTCTGGCTTTCCGATTTGAATTTTAGAGTTGCCAATTTTTCGTTTGAATATACTGGGTTTACTTCTACCTCTATATCTTCTTCGCTAATTTCAACTTTATTGGATTTGAACATTTTGTAATCTGCTTCATAAGTTATTTTGCGAGTATCCAGGTAGATCATTTCCTTGCCATATTTGTTCCACAAGAATAATCTTAAAAAATAGTACCCACATAAACCAAACACAATATAAAAAATCACGATTGCCGGCGATACTTCTCCTATTGTAATGGCTACCAAAATTGTTGATAGCACTGGAATTGTAAAAAACAGGATCATAAAAGTTTGCAAAACGATTCTTGAAAATCGTGAGGATTGTGGAGAGTTAAAAGTAATTTTTCTTAGCGGATTGTCGAGAAGTTCAATAGTGCTTTGCATTTGATTCATCAGTTATATTGTTTACTTGTTAAAGCTAACAATAAATGATGAAAATACATATGTTCTCATAATTTAGCTGTTAGAGCTTACAAGCTCTATATTCATTGTTTACTTTAAGATTAATCCATCTAAAAAGAATCTTACTCCACAAAAAAATCCCGATCTGCAAAGCAAATCGGGATGAAAAATATCATGCAAATGATTTAGTAATTTTTAGGTTTTTCATTCTGCATTTCGATAAAATCGGCTCCTTCGCGATAATCGCCTAAAAGGTGCTTACAGAAATATTCGCTTCTTAACCAGAACGAATACTCGCTCATGTTACCAAAGCCATGACGCTGGCCAGGGTAGATAAAGAAATCGAATCGCTTGTTCGCCTTGATCAATGCATTTGCAACGCGTACTGTACTTGCAGGGTGAACGTTGTTATCGATATCACCGGTTACCAATAAGAGTTTTCCCTTCAGGTTTTTAGCCAAACTAGGATTGGTTGCAATTTTGTACTGGAAAGTAGTGTCTTTTTCGGTAACAACCTCTTTTACACCATGATGGGTTTCACTCCACCAACGGTTGTAAATGTTGTTATCGTGATTACCAGCTGCCGAAACAGCAACTTTAAAGAAATCAGGATATACAAACATGGCAGCTGTAGACATGAAACCACCACCTGAGTGACCAAAAATACCAACTCTGCTGATATCGATAAAATCGTGACGATTTGCCAAACGTTCCAAAGCAACTTTCTTGTCCAGAAGAGGGTAGTCTCTCATGTTCTGATATCCGTAGTTGTGATACCATTTCGAACGATCTGGATGACCACCTCTGTGTCCAACAGTTACAACGATGAAACCAAACTGAGCCATACGGTCTGCACGATCCATGCGAGTAGAGAAGCTCTTGTATACAGCTTCGGTTTGCGGACCAGGATATACGTAGGTTAAGATTGGATATTTCTTGTTTTCGTCGAAATCGAAAGGCTTGTACATTACACCATAAAGATCGGTAATGCCATCGCCAGCTTTAACTGTGAAAATTTCCGGGAACTTGTAACCAGCTTCAAATAGCAATGAAAGGTCAGCAGTTTCCAGATCCATAAGTTTATTACCACGGTTATCGTATAGTTTCGATTCTGGAACAGTGTTTACTCTCGATGAGTTGTCCACAAAATAGTTGTTCTGATCGTTCAGGCTTACTTCATGGTTAAAATCGCCTTTATTCAACAGCTTTAATCCGGTTCCATCAAAGTTTACACGGTACAGGTGGAAGTAATAAGGATCTTCTCCTTTTTCGTGACCATTGGCAGTAAAATAAAGTACCCTGTTCTTTTCATCAACTCCTTTTACTTCATCGGCATGCCAAGGACCTGATGTAATTTGATTTTTCAAATTGCCTTCAGCATCGTATAGGTAAAAGTGAGCCCAGCCATCGCGCTCCGACCAGTGAATGAATTCCTTGCCATCGTTGATAGTTACCAGGTTACGGGTTTCGATATAAGTGTTTAATCTTTCCTCGATAATTACTTTTACTTCGCCAGTGCTTGTGTTAGCCGAGCAGATATCAACTCTCTTCATATCACGACTCTGACGTTTGAAGTAGATCACATCGCTTGTTTTTGAAAGCCATTTTGAGAACTTCAAATCATCATCAGCATTCGATTTTTTTCTAGGAGCACGTAAAATACGAAGCGTTTGGTCTTTCCATACATCAGCTTTTACCTTTACCGATTCCTTTGATTCAAAATCGAATACCAACATTTCATATTGTGGCGCATCCTTTTCACCGGCCATATGATATTTGTAGGTTTCTAATGTTGGACGACCCTTTGCAACCGAATTCAACACCCAAAGATCTTTCACTTTTCTTTCGTCTTCGCGGATCGTTGCAAATTTTTTCGAGTCGTGAGAGAAAGTTACATAAGCAGCTTTTCTGTCATCTTTTTCCTTCTCTTTTTCGGTATTGGTTTTGCCATAGCCAGTATCGCCATATGCAAAATGCTCAAGGCCATCAGTAGTTAGCTGGTGCTCTACAATGGTTGTGTCCTTTTCATTTTTCTGTGCTTTTTTGTAATTCTCGGCATCCATCCAGTATAGGTTATGGTGCTTTGCAAAAATCACATACTCCTCATTTGGAGCTACCGAAGCCCATTTCTTTTGTTCCAATGGCTTTTCATAGTCATCTAACAAGCGTAGTTTACGGCTTGCCAATTCGTATTCGAAATGCCAAACCTTGGCAACCATTTTCTTCTTTTTATCCTTTTTCTTGCCGTCTTTTTCTTCTTCCTGCTTATCGCCGTTCTCCTCTTCTTCTTTTTCTTCCTCTTCGGCCAATTTACTTTTCACTTCGAACTGAATTACTCTTTCATTTTTAATGAACTTCAGTTTTTTAATGTCTGTGTGTTTGGCATCGAACGGATCACCCGTAAGGCGACTCATATCAGCAGCCATTTTTACAGGATCGAAAAGTTTGGTCTTCGAATTTCTTACCGGATCAACCAAATAGTAGTTTAAACCATCAGAAGTTTTGTAGGTATACCAGAACTTTTGACCATTCTTCAACCAATGTGGTCTTACCTTGGTCGAGAATACCATAGACTTCAGTTTGGTAGGTGAGAATTTTGCAGGCAATTCATAATTTGCCTGTGTAACAGGTGTTTTCTGAGCAAATACACCAATTCCTATTAACAAAAACAGGAAAGTCAATAAATGTTTATTCATGATTGGTAGTTGTTGTTTTATGCATTAATGCAATTAAGACAATAAAAATAAGGAAGAGGACGAAATAAAAGGAGGAAATTTTCACAATTTCGATAATGATGTGATTTTTCGGGATGTAATTCAATAGTAAAGATTTATTTCGGTGAATTCATTACAATTATTGCCTTGTGTTGAGAATTTCCTCCTTTGATTTTTGTATTTTTATTGATCATTTAAAAACCACAATCAAAATTTATGAAAATACTAGGAATAGATATAGGAGGATCGGGAATTAAAGGAGCTCCGGTGAATGTTGTAACGGGCGAACAGTTGGAAGAAAGATTTAGAATTCCAACACCTCAGCCATCTACACCCGAAGCTGTTGCTGATGTGATAAAGGAAATCGTTGATCATTTCAATTGGACAGGTCCTGTGGGTTGTGGTTTTCCTACCATTATTTCGCACGGAAAAGCAATGGCACACGGCAATATGGATCCTTCATGGATTGGCGTTCAGGTCGATGAACTTTTTAGCAAGAAAACCGGACTGGAAGTTACAGTAGTGAACGATGCCGATGCAGCAGGATTAGCCGAAATGAGATATGGAGTTGGGAAAGATAAGTCGGGCCTGGTAGTAATGGTTACCATCGGAACTGGTTTAGGTTCTGGAGTATTTTATAACGGACACTTGTTGCCAAATTTTGAATTGGGGCAGCTCAAGTATAAGAATGGAAAAATTATTGAAAAATATGCAGCCGATTCAGTTCGAAAAAAAGAAGAATTGAGTTTTCCGGAGTGGGGGAAAAGGTTCAATGAATTTCTGCATCATGTAAATTTAATATGTGCTCCTGATTACTTTATTATAGGAGGAGGAGCAAGTAAGAAGCTTCACAAATTCGAAGATGAAATTGATGTGGAAGTTCCTGTTTTGGTAGCCGAATTCCAGAATGGAGCTGGTATTATTGGGGCTGCTGTGAGTGCCAATGGGCTTAAGTAAGAATTGATTCAATCTACAATAAACAAGAAACGCAAGATGAAATGCCATCCTGCGTTTTTTATTTTTAGGATTGTTTCTCCTATTTTACCCTAACAAAGTTTCCTTTGGCAAAACCTGAACCTTGTACAATGGAGCATTTCGATGCTTTTCCATTTCCTACGCTTGCATCTGTAATTTTTATTTCTCCTATTTTGGAATCCACGCTACCAAGTGAAATTCCCGTGTCCGGATCAATTAAATCTTCACCTTTGCTGTAAACTGAAAATACGTCGCCAACTTTAAGACCATCAGCTTCGCCAGAATTGATAAATACAACTCCGCCCTTTTCGGTGATCACTTTGGCTTGCCATGGAATGTTATTTGCACTGTTATCTATCATGGAAACAACATCTTCAATGGCTTCCCTGGCGGCCTTTCCAACCAAGGATTCATCAAAATCTTTCCGGTCTTTAAAGGCCAGTTTATTGGTTCTTAACTTTAAACCTTTTGCCGATTTCTTTTTACGAACATTCTCGGCAGTAATAATTTCACCTGTGTTTGTATTTACCATTCTCACATCAACACCTACAACAGCCTGCTGGTTCGATACTCCAATACCAAGTCCTTTTATGGCACCACCGGTTTCTCCCTTTTTGTATCCAAATTCAGAAACCGAACCAATCACTGCAATTTCGACACCCAATACCTGGCCAATTTTTGCTGCACTTTGTTGGGTTACTCTACCGCTCTGACCAAAATCCTGTTCATTTAAAATTCGATCAATTTCGGCACGTTCCATCACTCGGTAGTTTCCCGATTTTACCAATGCAGTGGTAAGCATATCGCTAACACCGTCACCAACTCCCTTGTTGTTCCACCATCTCCAACTCTTATCTGTTTTATCTTCAAAAACAAAAACTGCAATTCGCTTTTTAATTTGTGGTTCTTGTGCCGATACTTTAAAAGCTATGAAGGAAAATAAGATAAGTACAACACTTATCCTGATGTAATTTCCGTATTTTTTCATTTTGGTTTAAGTTTAGTTAATATTCTAAAAATCAATAGATAAAGTAAGTTACGGAAATTTATGGAGCTTGTAAAGGGGGGATTTTGATGTGGATTTTTCTTTTTTGTTTGCAACAAAGGCAGTGCAAACTTTCATCTGATTATTTACCTGAAAGGCCAATTTTATTCTCTTCCAGGTCTAAAGATTGAAGCGACTGTCAACCTGGGTTTGTGGTAATGAACTAAATTGTTGCCCTTGCTTCTTTTGATTTGTTCTGGGAAATCACTGCAACGGCATGTTCGAATTTAGATATTATTTAGCGTTTTAGACTTAGTTTCAAGCTGGAAGGTCTCTTCATTTTTGGCTTGACCCAAAAACGAAGCAAAAAGCTCAAGGCTACATGATAAATCCCACCTTCATTGTTGCAAATTCTAAGTGCAACCGGCTGATCTTCGAACAAGTTCTCAGCTTCCGGTTTTACTAAGAATTTGCT
>NZ_RZNH01000166.1 GCF_013141825.1 Marinifilum caeruleilacunae | reverse complement strand
ACTTTCGCAGAAATTGCAGATAAAACTTATGGCGATGCAGCCTTCAGTTTGGAAGCAAGCGCTTCATCGGAACTGGCAGTAAGCTTTGAGTTGGTATCTGGTCCGGCTACACTGGTTGGCAACGAGATTACGATTATTGGTGCAGGTTCTGTATCTGTAAAAGCAATTCAATTGGGCGATGATAATTATGCAGCTGCAGAAGAAGTGGTAAGAACTTTCACTGTAAACAAAGCTGCTCAGAGCATTACTTTCGAAGAGATTGCAGATAAAACCTACGGTGATGCAGTCTTTGAATTAACGGCAAGTGCTTCATCGGAGTTGGCGGTAAGCTTTGAGTTGGTATCTGGTCCGGCTACACTAGTTGGCAACGAGATTACAATTACTGGAGCAGGTTCTGTATCTGTAAAAGCAATTCAGTTGGGTAATGAAAATTACGCTGC
>NZ_RZNH01000165.1 GCF_013141825.1 Marinifilum caeruleilacunae | reverse complement strand
GGTAAAAGAAAACCAAAATGGACGACATTGAAACAGCCAAGAATCTGACGGTAAAAGCACGTACAGCTTATAGCGTCTGGGATGTATGTCGGCTGTTTATTGAAATGATTGCTCCTGATGTAGATATTGATATAGAGAGTAAACGTAAGTCTGATGAGCTACTCTTTCCAGGATATGTCATAAGGCCCATGGAATCTCTCACAACCGGTAGGCCGTATGGTCTTGATTCTAGCGCAGAAGATTCCAGCGTATCTTCTGACTCCAGTGCTGAGGTAATTTTGCCTGCTGCGAAGATGGTTAAGGAAAGGTTTGATTCGATTGGAAATGGTATGCTCTCTTCACAAGAAGCAAGTCAGGCTGCCATAGATTTGATGCTACAGAATAACAAGCTGTTAGACAATAGAAAGCAACTATACAAATCTATTGCTATAATAATAGGAAGATT
>NZ_RZNH01000032.1 GCF_013141825.1 Marinifilum caeruleilacunae | reverse complement strand
GTAGGTCATTTCCCCTTCTTCAACTTGACGTACAACTGACAATTTAAAGGATAAATTATAATTTCGTTGGGTACGCCTTGCTACAGTCTTTCTCAATATTTTCATAAATAAGTCGATTTACTGTCAACTTATTTCAGGACGGGACATAATCATATCTCAAAGGAAGCTCTCAAAAGCTTCCTTTTTTTTCGCTTACCAAATAAAAAAGAATTCTTACCAATATTTCTTTTATTTTCAGATTCCTTTTTGTAAATTTTATGTAAGTGTAAAAAGATTTCGGAAAATCTTCGAAATTAATTCCCAATACAACTTCTTACACAAAACTTAAATCATACTAAATCTCTCACCTCTAATTATTAGAGATTGATTTTCTGCGCATCAAAATGATACCCAAACATTTTGAAATGCTGTAATGCCTTACATACTTAAATCTATAATTATGGTTACGCGCATTTTCGATTTACTGGATATTTATCGGGAAAAATATCTTGATAAAACAGATGCTTTCGCAAAGAAAGAAGATGGCAAATGGATTAGCTATTCAACGGAACAATACCTTGAATACGCCGAATTAATTAGTTACGCCTTTTTGGATAGTGGCGTAAAAAAAGGTGATCGAATCATCACCATTTCAAACAACCGACCAGAATGGAATTTTGTGGATATGGCCCTGGCACAAATTGGAGCCATTCACGTTCCGCTCTACCCTACCATTAGTGCCAAAAGCTACGACTTTATTATTCGCCACTGCGAACCGAGCTTTATTTTCGTCTCCAGTGAAGAACTGTACTTCAAAATTAAACCACTTCTAAAGGATCACCCGTCGGTGAAACAGGTGTATTCATTCGATAAAATTAAAGCTGTAACTCACTGGCTTCGTTTGCTCGATATGGGCAAAGCTCTTGGCGACAAGTTCAAGGAGGAATTACAGTCAATTAAAAAAGAAATAGAACCACAGGATGTGGTTACCATCATATATACATCGGGAACAACAGGCAACCCTAAAGGTGTAATGTTATCGCATCAAAATTTTACCAGCAATGTGCTGGCTTCTGCCGCACGTTTAATTTTGAATTCGAGCCACAAGTGCTTGAGTTTTTTACCAATCAACCATGTTTATGAGCGAATGGTGAACTATCAGTATCAGTACAAGGGCATCAGTATTTACTATGCTGAAAGTATGGAAACCATTGGCGATAATTTGCGAGAAATTAAACCTCATGGGTTTGCCACCGTTCCCCGATTGTTAGAGAAGGTATACGACAAAATCATGGCCAAAGGCAAGAGTTTGCCAATGATAAAAAAATCATTATTTCTATGGGCCGTAAACCTGGGTCAGAAATATGAATTGAACGCCGCCAACGGATGGTGGTACGAGTTCAAACTCAAAATTGCCAGAAAATTGATTTTCAGCAAATGGCAGGAAGCTCTTGGTGGCAATATCATGTTTATGTGTTCGGGTGGTGCCGCACTGCAAGTAAGATTAGAGCGCTTATTCTGGGCTGCAGGCATTCCTGTGCAGGAAGGTTACGGACTTACGGAAACTTCTCCGATTATTGCTGCCAATCAGAATGCATACCCCGATATCAAGTTTGGTACTGTTGGACCGGTTTTAGAAGGTGTGGAGGTAAAAATTGCAGAAGATGGTGAGATTCTGGCTCGCGGACCAAATATCATGTTGGGATATTATAAAAATCCTGAACTGACTAATGAGGTAATTGACTCGGAAGGATGGTTCCATACAGGTGATATTGGCTGCATGGTAGAAGATCGGTTTCTGAAAATTACCGATCGAAAGAAGGAAATTTTTAAAACCTCGGGAGGGATTTACATTGCTCCACAGGTAATTGAGAACAAGTTAAAAGAATCTCCTTTTATCGATCAGGCCATTGTGATAGGCGAATTCAAGCGCTTCCCTTCGGTACTTATTTCTCCCGATTTTGAATTCTTAAAAGAGTACTGCAAGAGAAAGAAACTGGATTTTATCAGTCCTGAAGAAATCATTAAAAATGAACGCATTCAAATGAGAATCTGGAAGGAAGTCGAGAAAACAAATGTGAATCTCGATCGTCCGAAAAAAATAAAAACCAGTCGTTTGGTTGCCGATGTTTGGACTCCCGATACGGGTGAATTATCGCCTACATTAAAACTGAAACGTAAGGTTCTCAAAGATAAATATGAGGCACTCATCCTGGATATTTATGCCTACGAGGAAGAACTCTAAACAAGTATTCACACACGATAACAAATTAAAATATGACTCGAAAAATAAGGAAAGTTGCAGTCTTGGGCGCCGGAGTCATGGGCGCTCAAATTGCATGTCATTTTGCCAATATAGGCCTGGAGATTTTGTTGTTGGATATGCCAGCCAAAGAACTTAGCGAAAAAGAAGAAAAGGCAGGCTTACCTGCTGATCATCCAAAGGTACGAAACCGAATTGTGAACGATCTTTTCGTAAAAGCCAGCAAACTAAAACCTGCCCCCCTCTATCTAAAAACTTATGCAAAGAGGATTAGTACAGGTAATTTTGAAGACGATTTACATCGGATTCGGGAATGCGATTGGGTGATTGAAGCCATTATCGAGAATCTGAAAATCAAGCAGGAACTTTATTCAAAAATTGAAGAACATCGTAAGCCAGGTTCTTTAATCACAAGCAATACATCAGGAATCCCAATTCAAATGCTGATTCAGGGAAGATCGGAAGATTTTGAAGCCCACTTCTGTGGTACTCACTTTTTTAATCCGCCAAGGTATTTAAAATTGCTGGAACTTATTCCGTCGCCAAAAACCCAAAAGGATGTATTGGATTTCCTAACGGATTTTGGAGAAAGATTTTTGGGCAAATCGGTTGTGATTTGTAAGGATACACCTGCATTTATCGCCAATCGCGTGGGGGTATATTCTATGATGTCGGTCTTTCACCTGATTGATGAATTTGGATTTACGGTAGAAGAAATAGACAAGCTCACCGGGCCAATTATCGGTCGACCCAAATCGGCAACCTTCAGAACCTGCGATGTAGTTGGTTTAGACACCTTGGTATTTGTAGCTCAAAATCTGCAAAAAGCCCTTCAACACGACGAAGCCAAAGAGGTTTACCAGATTCCAGACTTTATTCAACACATGATGGGCAACCAATGGTTGGGATCTAAAACCGGCCAGGGTTTTTACAAAAAGATCAAGTCGAATGGACAAAGCGAAATTTTGAGTCTGAACCTCGAAAATTTCGAATACCAGGAGAAACAAAGAGTAAAGTTTGCTGAGTTCGAAGCCGCCAAAGCCGTTCCTCATCTCAACGACAGGTTTAAAGTATTGCTAAACGGAAAAAGCAAGGTAAACCAGTTTTATCAAAAGCTATTTTTTGGCTTGTTTGCCTATGTATCGAACCGTATGCCGGAAATATCGGACGAGCTTTACAAAATTGATGAAGCCATTTGTTCGGGTTTTGCATGGGAAATGGGACCATTCGAAATCTGGGAAAGCATTGGGGTGAAAAAATCACTGGATATGATGGAATCTATGGGATTTAAAGCTGCCAACTGGGTGTACAATATGGTACAACAAGGTTCGAGTTTTTACCAGTTAAAAGATGGATTCAAACAATACTACGATGTAAATACCAATGAATATCAAATTATCCCTGGAACGGAGAATTTAATCCTTCTCAATAATATTCGTTCATCCAAAACGATTTGGAGCAACGAGGGAGCAAGTATTGTGGATATTGGAGATGGAATTATCAACCTTGAGTTCCACACAAAAATGAATACCATTGGCAGTGAAATTATACAGGGAATCAACAAAGCGATAGAGCTGGCCGAAAGTGATTACAAGGCATTGGTGATATCAAACGAGGGAGAAAATTTCTCGGCAGGTGCCAATATCGGCTTGGTATTTATGCTTGCCATTGAGCAGGAGTTTGAAGAGCTCGATATGGTTGTGCGCACCTTCCAGAATACCATGCTGAAATTGAAATATGCTTCGGTGCCAGTGATTGCCGCTCCACACGGAATGAGCCTCGGAGGCGGATGCGAACTCTGCATGCACACCGATAAGGTGATTGCACATGCCGAAACCTATATGGGATTGGTGGAACTTGGAGTTGGCGTAATTCCGGCAGGTGGTGGAACCAAAGAGTTTGCCTACCGTCTGTCAAAAGAAATTGCTCAGGACGATATCAGAACCAACCGCTTTCGCGATAAATTCCTAAGTATTGGCCAGGCCAAAGTGTCGATGTCGGCCTACGAAGCCTTCGAACTGGGATATCTCCGTAAGGATGTTGACGAAGTGATTGTGAGCAAGAAGCACCAGCTAAGCTATGCCAAAAAAGCAGCATTGCTAATGCTCGAAAAAGGCTACACACCTCCTCTGCCAACCAAAGACATTACCGTTTTGGGAAGCGAAGGACTGGCCCTGGTTTATTCGGGTGCCGATGGCATGGAAGTGGGAAATTTCATCTCCGAATACGATAAACATTTGTCGATAGAACTTGGAAAGGTGCTAAGTGGCGGAGAGCTAAGCGAACCTGCCCTGGTTAGCGAAAAATACCTGCTCGACCTGGAACGAATTGCTTTTGTTCGACTCTGCCAGCAAAAGAAAACGCTGGAAAGAATGCAAAGCCTGTTACAGAAAGGTAAAATTCTTAGAAACTAAATAATGGTTAATGATTGGTGATTAATGATTAATTCATTCTTCACTAATTGCTGACAACAATGTTTTTTGTGCTAAACATTACTCACTAAAAATTAAACATTACAATGAATGCATATATAGTAGCCGCATACAGAACCGCCGTTGGCAAAGCGAAAAAAGGCAAGCTTCGCCTCATCAGGCCAGATGACATGGCCGCAAGGGTGGTACAACATATTATGGAGAAAACACCAAGCCTTGATCCCCTTATGGTGGATGACGTAATAGTGGGAAATGCCACTCCAGAAGCCGAACAGGGATTGAATATCGGAAGAATGATCTCCTTAATGGGATTGGATAAAATCCAGGTTCCGGGAATGACAGTGAATCGCTACTGCTCATCGGGATTGGAAACCATTGCCATTGCTGCCTCAAAAATTGAAGCCGGTTTGGCTGATTGTATTTTAGCTGGTGGTGTGGAAATGATGTCGCTCATGCCTATGGGAGGTTGGCGACTGGTTCCTAATTTGGGCATTGCCAAATCGAAGCCCGATTATTATTGGAACATGGGAATTACCGCAGAAGCCCTGCAGAAAAAGTACAAAATATCGCGCGAAGACCAGGATGAATTTGCTTTTCATTCACACAGAAAAGCTTTAGAGGCATTATCGGTGAACCGTTTTGTGGATGAAATTGTTCCTATTACAGTAAGCGAGACTTTTGTGAACAGCAAAGAAAAAGCAGAAACAAAAGAGCACCTTGTAACTATGGATGAAGGACCAAGAGCCGATACCAGCCTGGAAGGTCTCTCGAAGTTAAGACCGGTTTTTGCGCAGAATGGAACTGTAACCGCAGGGAACTCATCGCAAACATCGGATGGCGCAGCCTTTGTTTTGGTGGTATCGGAAAAGATGCTAAAACAGTTGAATGTGCAGCCCATTGCTCGTTTTGTTTCATATGCCGTTGCTGGTGTGGAACCAAAACACATGGGTATTGGACCCGTAGAGGCCATTCCGAAAGTCTTGCAACGAGCTGGCATGCAAATGTCGCAAATCGAACAGGTTGAATTGAATGAAGCATTTGCTGTGCAGGCTTTATCGGTAATGAGAGAGTTGGATATGAATCCGGATATCACCAATGTAAATGGTGGAGCCATTGCTTTGGGGCATCCTTTGGGTTGTACAGGGACAAAATTATCGGTTCAGCTCCTGCACGAAATGAAGAAAAGAAATCAAAAATATGGCATGGTAACCATGTGCGTAGGATCGGGACAGGGAGCCGCCGGAATTTTTGAATTGCTATAAGACAGTTTCCCAGTAACGGGAATGCTAAAAACATATACAAACCACAAAAACTCTGCTATATGGAAAAGATAAAAACAGTAAAAGGCGGTCAGTTTCTGGTGAAGGAAACGATGCCACAAGATATTTTCATTCCTGAGGAGATTTCTGAGGAACAAAAAATGATTATGGAAACCTGTCGCGATTTCCAGGAAAAAGAGATATTCCCATTACAAGACAGAATTGATGCACAGGAAGAAGGCTTAATGACCAATTTAATGGACAAAGCCGGAGAACTTGGGCTACTGGGAATTGCTGTGCCGGAAGAATATGGGGGATTTGGGCAAGACATGAATACCTCGATGCTCAGCACAGAGGTAATGGGAACCTACAGTTCCTTTGCAGTTGCCTATGCCGCCCATGTTGGAATTGGCACCTTGCCGATTCTTTATTATGGCACTCAAGAGCAAAAAGAGAAGTATTTGCCAATGCTGGCCAGTGGCGAGTACAAAGGTGCTTATTGCTTGACGGAACCCGGATCTGGATCGGATGCCAATTCGGGAAAAAGTAAGGTAAAACTCTCTGAAGATGGCACGAAATACATTTTGAACGGACAAAAAATGTGGATCACCAATGGTGGATTCGCCGACATTTACACGGTATTTGCCAAGATTGACGACGACAAGAATTTAAGTGCTTTTATTGTAGAGAAGAACTTCCCTGGAATTAGCCTTGGACAGGAAGAAAAGAAAATGGGAATTAAAGGTTCGTCGACCTGTATGATGTTTTTCGAGAATTGCGAAATTCCTGTTGAAAACCTACTGGGAGAAAGGGAGCAAGGTTTTAAAATTGCCTTGAACATTCTGAACAATGGAAGAATTAAACTGGCTGCCGCTGTTTTGGGTGCTGGCAAAAAGGTAATCAGCAATTCCATTAATTATTCGAACGAGCGCATTCAATTTGGAAGAGAAATTGCCAATTTTGGTGCCATCCAGTTTAAAATTGCCGAACAGGCCATTAGAACCTATGCCATCGAATCGGCCATTTATCGCTGTAGCAACGATGTTCAAAACCTAAAACATCACCTGATTGAAGAAGGCATGAGCAAAGAAAATGCTTCGGTTCAGGCGCAAAAAGAGTTTGCTGCCGAAGCTGCCATTTTAAAAGTGGCCGCATCGGAAGCCCTGGATTATGTGGTTGATGAAGGCGTGCAAATTTATGGTGGAATGGGCTACTCGGCCGAAGCACCAATGGAACGCGCTTATCGCGATGCACGTATCAATCGTATTTTTGAGGGAACCAATGAAATTAACCGCATGCTGGTAGTGGATTACCTTTTGCGCAAAGCCTTCAAAAATGAATTGCCTCTGTTGGCAGCATCTCAAGCGGTTGCCAAAGAACTGATGTCTATTCCTGATTTTGGTGAGGAAGATACAAGCCTGTTTGCTGCTGAAGGTAAATTGGTGGCAGGATTTAAGAAAGCAGCCCTTTTGGTTGCCGGTGCTGCTGCTCAAAAGTTCATGCAAAAGCTGAGCAAGGAGCAGGAAATTTTAATGAATATTTCTGATATTATTACCGACTGTTATGTGGCCGAATCGATGCTACTGCGCGTAAAAAAACTAGTAGAAACCAAAGGAGAAGAAGCTTGTAAGGAGCAAATTGCCATGTGTAAGGTATTCTTTTACGATGCTGCCGACCGCATTCATAAAAATGCCAAGGATGCTGCCAATAGCATTTCATCGGGCGACGAATTGCGCATGATGCTTTTGGGCCTGAAACGATTTACCAAACACGGTGGTTTGAACAGTAAGGAAGAACGTAGAATGATTGCCAGAAAATTGATTGAAGCGAATCGATATTGTTTTTAGTGAATTATAAACCACACTTTATTTAGAATAAAAAAACCTCACAAAGCAGTTGCTCCGTGAGGTTTTCTATGTTTGGGGTAAAAATTTTAAGCTTATTCTTTTACTTTCTTGCTCATGATCAGATAGTATACGAGGAATCCGATTGAGGTGAAGACAAAGAAGATACCAAATGGCATTGCGCTTCTGTAGCTTTTGAATTCAGGATAGTAGGCTCCAAGAATTTCCAGAACGATGAATCCTAATCCTCCAAAGAAGGCTACCAATCCCCATTTTAATGCTGGATACTGGTCGTACTGCACCTGTTTTTTCACTTCTATTTCGGCATTTTGATCCAGAATTTCGGCACGATCGAAATGTCCTGTTTTGATAATTTTTCTTTTTAGAAAATGTGATGATAAAATTTTCACGAAAGTGATGATAGAAAAGAACACCACTGCTGCCATTAATAATTCTCCTATATGCATAATTTCAATTTTTAGATTTCTGAATTTGTTTTGCCTAGTAGACCACGATGCTTTTAAAAAGGTTGCAGCTTGTTGTTATTTTTTTTGAGACTTACTTTCCATGTCATATAAAACCTGGTTTATTCATAAACTGAAAACAGATTTATAATAGCATGATAAAAATAAAGTCTGGCCTGTACTTTTGCCTGAAAGGCATCCTTAATTCAGCCCCGGGAAAAGAAGTGTAATGACTGTCGCCCTGGGTGAATTTGTAAGTTGAATAATCGTCGCACTTGTTGGGTGGATTTGTTCTGCGCGGCTATTGCGACGAAAAATATTTTCTTGCCATATCTGGTAAAGTAGATTTTTGTTCCTGGTTCTACTGTCTTTTATTTGCGGAGCATTAGGGATAGTAGCGGATATCCCACAGTGAGGTACGAGCGAGGAGTAGCAACCTGATTTAGAATAAAAATATCAGTCACAGAAAGTCAAATTAATTAAAGATTTATTTAATGTGAAGTTGACTTTTCATAGAATTTGCCTGCTTTTGGCATAAATTCCCTCAAATCCTCTTGAAATATCCCGATATTCCTTCAAAAATTTGAGAAAATTTCCACTCAAAATCAGTGCAAACTGTGACAATATTTTTATTCGAAGTCAGGTTTTAGCGAATAGCCCGACCCGAAGGGAAATGCCCTAATAAATGAAAATCGAATATTAATTGAGCAATTTAATGGCAGTTTTATTTAGAAACCGTTCGTGTCCCTCTGAAAAAAGCTTTAAGCCTCAAGTTGCTAGCCACAATTTTTATTTAGATTCGGTGCTGAATAAAAAATATTCAAATTTTCTGCAACCTATTTCTTACCTTGCTTGTCTACTGCAAGAGAAGATGAAGGAGACAGAGCTGATACATCAGATAAATAATGGTAATCCCCAGGCCTTTCGGTTTTTGGTGAAGCAATATGAGCGCCTTGTATTTCACGTGGCAGCGCGTTTGCTTAATCAGCAGGAAGATTTGGAGGATATCTGCCAGGAGGTGTTTATAAAGGTGCATCAGAAGTTGCCTGAATTTCGTGGGGAATCGAAGCTTTCGACCTGGATTGCCACCATTGCCTACAGGGTTACGATTAATCATGTAAAAAAACGCAAGCCTGATACGGATATTGACGACAAGGAGCGAGATTTTTTGCATTCGGATATGATTAGCGAGGAGCATCCGCAAAAAATTGCAGAAAAGAAGGAGTTAAAGCTTTACGTGCGTAAAATGATTGATGAGTTGCCAGAGCAATACAAAACTGTTTTAAGTTTGTATCATCTGGAAGAAATGGGTTATAAGGAAATTGTTGAGATTACGGGTTTGCCGGTTGGAACGGTGAAAAATTATATTTTCAGGGCACGTAAATTGTTGAAAGAGTTGATTGAAAAGAGTGAGTTAGTAAGCAATTTAAATTAATTGATATGCATAGCTACAGAGGAAAACACACAGAAGAGGAGTTCCAAAATGTGGATGATTTGCTAAAAGAGATTTTGGAGGATGATTTTGAGATTCGGATTCCTGCTGATTTTGCCGATAATGTGGTGGAAAAGGTAGAGAAGAGAAAATCGATTCGTGAGGCATTATTGCGCCATTCGCTAATGGCTTTGGGTGTAATTGTGATCCTGGGGTTTTCGATGGCTTTCCTGTTCTATTTCGGACTGCAAGAGGCCAATATCATTGTAGATTTTGCATGGACATTTAAATATCCGATTGCCTTTGTATTGTTTATTATTACGGCAATTCAATTGGCCGACTCCTTCCTTTTAAGCAGAACGAAGGACCAATTGGAGGAGAGATAAACTTATTTTTTACGATATAAAAAGGGATAAACTCATGCTTGGTTTATCCCTTTTATTTTTGTGTTTATTTCTCTTTCGATTCTTCCTGCTGAGGCGGTTTCGTTTCTTCTTCCTCTTCGGCGAAAGGAGCATCGGTTCCTACAATTTTCATATTTCGATAATCGTCGGGATTGAGATACACGCCTGTTCGGGTTACATTTTCGATATTTGCATAACTGTATGTAAGCACCACCATTTCGTTATTTTCCAAATCGATAATGGTTTGCATGATGGCATTCTCGGTTCCCGACTGAGAAATAAAAAGTGCGTTTTTAGGCACATTAACATTGGCAGGAGGAGTAACAATGGTTTGAGTCATTTGGCAGGATGCCAAAAGCAAAACTCCAAGACAATAAAAGACTACTTTTTTCATAATTCAATGTATTGATTTTAGATTAGTATTCTCGTTTTATTGTATTGCAGTTACTCCTCTGCTGGCCCTACTCTACTGTGTAAGTAGGGATTCTGCCAGGAGTCCATGCTGCTCCTTGTTTCTCCAATTCGGCCTCTACCCATTTCATTTCCTGGGCCAGGTTCTGTAATCTCTTTAAAGCAGCCGGAAATTCTTCTTTAAGAATTTCGAACTGATCTTTCTGCGTTTGAGTGACTCCCGATGTACTTGCCCAATGTGTACCCACAATGTTGTTAATTCGTCGTGAAATTGGAATTTGAGCCGGTGGCACTTCTTCCCAACTTGCTCTTGCAGATACTCCTTTGAACAGGAATTCAATTTCATTCAACTCTGCCGATAGTTCATCTACTTTTTCAGAAACATTTGCATTGATTCGTGGTGTTTGCAACAATACAGTTTTTATGGCTGCCATTTTTGCTTTAAACGATTCTGTTAACTGCATACTACCCTGTACAGCTTTCAACATTCGTGCCACTTTTTGCTGGAATTGTACCAGTTCTTTTCGGTTTTCGGCAGGCAATGTTGTGTTGTTAAGCGGAACTGCTTTAAACTTCACCTCATCGGCAAGTTTCTGGTATTTTCCTTTAGACACAATGCCCATTTCGACCATATATTCGCCTGGCATTACAAACATGCCTGATCTTGCTTTTTTGGTAGGCTTAAAGTCTTTGCTCTTTACCGGGTACACCGATGGGAATTTTAAATCCCAATTGATACGGTTGATTCCTTTCTTCGCACTTGAAGTAATCTTACGAATTTCTTCTCCATCCTGATCTTTGATGGTAAACAATAGGTAAGGTGCTACTTCTCTCTTTTCATCTTCGAGCTCTTTCCAGCTTGGCTGTGGAATAAACTCACCTTTCTTGAACAGCTCTTTCTCTTTTTGATGGCGAGCTTGTTTTGCTGTTTTTGGCACTTCTTTTAAATAGTAAGTGAATGTAGCACCAAAGG
This sequence comes from Marinifilum caeruleilacunae, assembly GCF_013141825.1. Lineage (GTDB taxonomy): Bacteria > Bacteroidota > Bacteroidia > Bacteroidales > Marinifilaceae > Marinifilum > Marinifilum caeruleilacunae. The sequence continues at coordinate 56,193 of NZ_RZNH01000032.1, read as the reverse complement.
CAGGATTAGGAGCCGTAAAGTAGGTATGGCCCATGCTTCCTTTTCCTCCTGTCTGAATGAACATTAGTGCATCTTTCACTTCGAAAAGTTCAGCTTCTTTGTTTGCCATTTCTTTGTTTACAAATCTTAGCGGCGAATAATCGTCCAAAATGAAGAATCCACGTCCGAAACTTGCTGCAACAAGGTCGCATTCGCGTTCCTGAATGGTTAAATCGCGAATAGCAATGGTTGGAATACCTGATTTTAACTGCACCCAATTTTCTCCATTGTTTTTGGTAAAGAAAATGCCGAATTCGGTTCCAACGAATAACAATTCAGGATCTTTAAAATCTTGCTCGATGGTATGAACTGTTCCATTTTTTGGCAGGTTACCGGCAATATTTGTCCATGTTTTTCCTTTATCAACACTCTTTAGAATGTAAGGTTTAAAGTCGTCGCGCTTACGGTTGTCGAAAGATGCGTAAACTACATTTTCGTCGTGTTTCGATGGTAAAATGTCGCTTACGTATGTATACTGAGGAATTCCTGGGAAAGAGGCAATTTTCGTCCAATCTTTTCCAGCCTGTTCGCTAATTTGAATCAAACCATCGTCGGTTCCTACATATAATAAATTCTCTTTCAATGGCGATTCAGCCATAGAAACAATGGTACCAAATTGTGAGGTAGAAACATGTTTCTTTACTGCATCGGCACTCCAGTATTTGCCCATTACCTTGAATGAATCGCGATCTTTTCCGGTAGATAAATCTTCGCTAATAACTTCCCATGAGTTTCCTCGATCTTCGCTTCGGAATACTTTATTGGCTGCCACATACAAACGTGTATGTTTGTGTGGAGATATAATCATTGGTGCATTCCAGTTCCATTTGTAAGCTTTTTCATCTTTTCGCTCACGTGGCTTGATATTGATCTTTTCACCACTTTTTTTATCGTAACGGAATGAGTTTCCATATTGATATTCGCAGTATACAATGTTAGGATCTTTTGGATCGATTTGTGCCCAGAAGCCATCGCCACCCAAAATTGGATCCCACTCATCGTTGGTTACCCCTCTTCGGCTGATATTTTGTGATGGTCCACCTAGCGTATTGTTATCCTGAGTTCCCCCGTAAACATTATAGAACGGCTTGGCATTATCCACCTGAACACGGTAAAACTGGGTTACCGACAAGTTCGATTTATACACGTAGGTAGCACCAGCATCGAAACTTTCGTAGATACCGCCATCGCCACCAATCATAAAGTGTTTGGTATCATTCGGGTCGATCCAAAGTGCATGATCATCAACATGGCGATTTTTCAGACCTAGGCGTTTCCAGGTTTTTCCACCATCTTCGGTGTAATGCGTATAGGTTTCTACCGAATACACTTTATCAACATCAACAGGATCGCAGAATATTTCGTTGTAATACTGTCCGCTACTTGCATGGTCGCTCATTTTGCTCCACGATTCTCCGCGGTCGGTAGAACGGTAAAAACCGCTTCCTTTTGCTGCTTCAATAATCACATATACATAATTGTGATTTACCGGAGAAACTGCAATGCCCATTCCTCCAACATGACCCGATGGCAAACCTGTCTTTAACTTACGCCAGTTCTCACCTCCATCGGTCGATTTGTAAATGGCCGATTCTGGTCCGCCACCAATTTTTGCATGTACATGACGACGACGCTGTTCCGAAGTTGCGTACATAACATCAGGATCAACCGGATCGATAATCACATTATTCACACCAGTATTTTCACTGATATGCAAAACTTTCTTCCAGTTCTTTCCTCCATCGGTAGTTTTGTACAGGCCACGTTCCTCACCTGGTCCCCAGGTTGATCCTTCGGCTGCCACAAAAACAATATCCGAATTGCGTGGATCGATTACAATTCCACCAATATGGCGCGATTCTTTCAATCCCATGTTTTTCCAACTCTTACCCCCATTCATGCTTTTGTACACGCCATCGCCATAGCCCAATGCACGTTGGTGATTGTTCTCGCCTGTTCCAGCCCAAACCACATTGCTATTGTTCGGGTCCATCGTAACTACACCAATCGAGTAGGAACCATACTTATCGAAGACAGGTTTCCATGTGGTTCCATTGTTAATGGTTTTGAAAATGTTTCCACTCGAAACAGCTACGTAGTACTCGCTATGGTTATTGGGATTCACTGCAAAATCGGAAATTCGTCCGGATGTTGTGGCCGGACCGATTCCTCTAAATTTTAATCCACTTACTAAACTTGAATTGATTAAAGAATCTTTGGTAGGCTCTTTTGTTTTTTTCTTGGCCAAAACAGAATGAGCTGGCAGCATCAGGCCGGTTAAAGCCATCACCATCAACACCCGTTTCAGTCGGATTGTAAAAGTATTCATATGGTTGGTTTTAGGATGAGTTGAAGCGCTTTTTAGTTGTCTGTTTACGCATCAACATGTGTATATTCTTAAGTTTGTTGAATTTACATGTTTATGGCTAAAATTCCTAGTGCAAAACTGTGAATCTCCTCTCACGAATATAAAGGATTCCTAAGCCATATTTCTCTTCTCTTTATCTCCTCTGTAATATTCACCCTCACCTGTTCTTTAACATGCATTAAAAATGGAATAATATCTACTTTTAGGATATTAAGGTCTTTTATTTCTTATTGAATTAATAAGAGGCCAATTCACAAACTAAATGAAGATGATCATGAATATAAAAATCAAAAAATTAGACTTGGTTATTGCAGGTTACATGCAGAAATTATCAATCCCGGCAATTCGTTTTTCATTTGCTGTGATATTTATCTGGTTCGGAATTTTAAAACCCATCGGTTTGTCGGCTGCCATTCCATTGGTAAAATCAACCGTAAGTTGGATGCCTTTCTTTGCTGCTGAAACCTGGGTAGATATTATTGGATGGTGGGAAGTGCTTATTGGCATTTGCTTCCTTTTTAAAAAGAGCACACGACTTGCCATTGCCTTACTGTTTTTACAAATGACGGGTACATTTATGCCATTGGTAATTTTGCCTGAGGTTACTTTCCAGTCGGGCAACATTTTACTTCCAAGCCTGGAAGGTCAATATGTAATCAAGAATATCATGATTATTTCGGCTGCGCTAGCCATTGGAGGAAGCCTGATTTACCCCAAGAAAAAATCCGATTCAACTGAACCGGATTCCATATAATCTTTCGAATTGATATCCCGACCTGAAATCGGGATATCTTTTATCCTTTATCTTTTCTTTTTTCTCAGCCAGATTCTTTCTCCAGCCTTCACTTTGTAGTTCTTCTTTACTCCATTGTACTTGCACAGTTTTTTCAGTTTTACACCGTACTCCTGCGAAATTTCGTAAAGTGTTTCCCCTTCTTTCACACGGTGGAAATTATATCCCCTGGCTGCTTTATTCCTCTTGTTGTGCAGGTAAAGTCTTTGGTCGATTTGTAGAATATAATTCTTCGGTAAATCGTTGTAGCGAAGCAATTTCTTGCGCTCTACCCCAAGGTTTTTCTCAATGCTATAGAAAGTATCTCCTTTCTTTGTCAGGATGTAATGAATTCCATTGGCAACTTCCAACCTTGCACCAAATGGGTCGATGCTCAGGTCTCCATCAATGTCTGCCAGCTGGGTTTTATCTGGTTTCTCTACATAATAGTCTCCACCAGCACCTTTCCTGTCTAACTTATACAGTTGCTCGCCTTCGATAATACTGATTAGCTTGTGTGCGTATTTAGGATCGGTAGCATATCCTGCTTTCTTTAGTCCATGGGCCCAACGTTTGTAATCATCCGATCGGTACTTAAACAGGAAGGCATATCGCGAGCGAGTGGTCAGGAATTTAGAATGATCTTTATACGAATCGTAAGGGTTGGTATATTTTCTGAAGCATTCTCCTTTTTCATCATCGTCGAACTCCATGCTTGGTCCAACCCAATCGTGGCATTTTATTCCGAAATGGTTGTTCGCTTTTCGGGCCAAATCTGAATTTCCATTTCGCGATTCCAGAATTCCCTGGGCCATTGTAATACTGGCAGGAATTCCTGTTCGCTCCATTTCTCTAATGGCCAGGTCTTTGTATTTTTGAATGTACTCTTTTCGTGTGTAATTTTTTGCCAATACGCTTGTCGAAATTGTAAGCATTAGCAGTGTGTATAGGATAATTTTCTTCATAAATGTCTAAAGTGATAGCCAGGTAAATAAGATTTCGAAAATTTATGTATATCTTAGTTCCGATTTCGAAAACAACCATAAAAATATAACAATCCTGTTATTCATTGATATTTCTGTATCAATTTTTATTCACAAGATATTCCGTTGATAGGCTAACGATAATTTTTAAGTAAATATTATCGAAACTATTATATATATTTATGAGTATTAGTAGTTAGTTCTTGTACTAATTGCAAATTACTGCATACTAATGGCATTAAGATGAAGAAAACACAAATTATAACAACAGTTTACGAATACGATTCGGTTGAGGAACTTTCGAAAGAGGATCAATTGCTGGTCAATCAGGCCAAAGATGCAGCTCATCGCTCTTATGCGCCTTATTCAAAATTTAATGTTGGGGCAGCTCTCCTTCTGGAAAATGGTGAAATTGTACAGGGCAATAACCAGGAAAACTCTGCTTACCCTTCGGGATTATGTGCCGAAAGAGTTGCCGTTTTTTATGCCAATGCCAAATACCCAGATGTTCCGGTAAAAGCCATAGCCATTACTTCGAGAACCAATGGGAACTTTTTAGATACTCCTGTTCCGCCTTGTGGGTCGTGCCGACAAGTTTTATTAGAAACCGAAGACAGGTACAATCAACCCATTAAAGTGATTCTTTGCGGTGAAAATAAAATTCGAATCGTAGACAATATCAAGCAGTTATTGCCCCTGTTTTTCGATAAAGAAATGTTGAACGAATAAAAAAAACGGAAGTCCGATGGGCTTCCGTTTTTTGTTTTTCTAAAACGAAAAACTAAGATTGATTTGCACCTGCGATGGACGCAATTGATAGTAGTTCCCAACAATTGAATACTCATCGACAAAATAACTTGAATAAGTAGATTTATCGAATACATTCAGCCAGTGCAACTCCAATTTTGTGCGTTTATTTTTAAAAGTATATCGGTACAATAAATCGAGAAACAGACTTTCAGCTCCTTCGTTTTTATAATACTCGGCAGCACTTCCAAAATAATGACTTTCCCAGGGAAACACCATCATATTCATTTTATGCAACTGCTGTTCTACCTTATTGGTTTCGCCCCTATTTATCTGCGAGTTTAGCCAGGTAAATTCACTTTTAAATTCCAGGTTCAACCATTCGAATACATCAGTGGTAATTTTGGAATTTACAATGTAAGTCTCGTTATTAATTGGGCTAACAAGCTGGTTCAAAAACATTTTTTGTCGACTCGAAAAATAATTCCCTTTTAGGCTAAAGTTGGTTTTCCAATTGCCCACATATTTGCTTGCCTGTGCAAATAAATTATGGGTATAGCTATTGTTATCGTAATTTTCCCATTTTATTTTCATCGATCCATCGTCCTGAATTTCATTATTAAGCATTACATCCATTTTGCTTTCGGTATAACGATAACCAATGTGCATAAAAACTGAGCTTAAGGGATTTTTATAAAATAATGTTGTCCCCATGTTCTGTCCTTTGGTTTCGCCCAAAGCAGCTTCTCGATGTTGCAAACGTCTATAGTTTTCTAATACCTGTGCATAATTAATCCGACTATTGTCTTTGATCCGATCTATTCTTTTCCAGCTATTTTTCCACTCTAAAAAAGAATTAAGCTTGTAATTCAAGCGAAGTTGTGGCTGAAATAAAAAGCTTTCTTTCTTCAAGGAAACATTTGCAGGTTTATCACAAATCTTGTAACGGGAATAATTAAAAGGTAAATCGGCAAAAAGCTTTAAGGTCTCACTTATGTATTGAACTCCTTCGCTTGCATACACCATGTTCTTATTGAATTCCAATCGGTTTTGAAAATCGAGCCCAAGATTTTCAAACTGTTCCTGTTCTCGAGTATAAATATTCGATTCGAAGTCTTTCTGTTTGTACTGATATCCCAACTTATGGGTAAAACTCCATCGCTTCACGCGATTGATCAGGCTTGCAGATTGATTAACATTTAAAACCTTGTGCGTGGCCTCCTGCATTACCGCGTTGTATGGCTTGCCTTCATTTAAAACATCGGAATAAACACCTGGCTGTATCTGCAAACTTTGTGGGGCCCTGTTGTATCCCACAAAAGAATTGAACTGCCACATTCGTTTGCCCAGGGGTTTTATCCATTTTAGTTTGTTTGAAAATGACTGAAATGGATTATCGTAATCCTGTCTTATTTTATCGCTAGCTTGTTGTACATTACCCATTTGAGCATCCCAATAGACTTTAAAGTTCAGAGTGTTTTTTAAATAGCTTTTATCGGAGTTCTGTGTTACAATAAAATCATTTACAAGCGAGCGTTTATTCAAGCTATTACTGATATGTTCACTTAATACAACAGTATCCTTACCCAGAAAATACTCACTTTTCCTTCCACCTTCATGTTTCTGATAATCGTTTAAATAAGAACTGTTTACCTTAAGTTGTATATCCTTATTCAACTTTAATAAATAATTATTCGATAACAAATGGATGTTGTTATCCAGATATCTCATGCTCTGAAAATTGGGCGTAGATAATCCCTGGATGCCTAATAATTCCTCTTTATCGGTATCGTTATCTACTTTATCGAGTAAATCTTCAATGCTAAGCACTTTTAAATCGGAAGCTACATCCTTCCCTGTATTATTGGCCTGGTACGAACAGATAAATTGCTGTTTTTTATTGAACAGCATAGGGGTAATATTGGCGTTCCAAAGAAAAGGAGTAAAACCTGTTCCCATTTGCGCCTTACCTGTTAGCGTAATATTCCGTTTTAGCTTGATATTTAAGGAAGCCTTATCGGTAGCGGTTACATTACGCAGCAATTTAATGGGTTCATGATTTTCGAGAACCTGCACCGAAGCCACTGCTTGGGCTGGTAAATTGTTATTGGCCAAATTGTATTTGCCTTCTAACAAATCCAAACCCTCTATATAATATTTACGAATTGGTGTTCCCTGGTATAGAATTCTACCGTCCGATTCTACCTCAAGGCCAGGCATTTTGTTGATCACATCGGCAATCACCTGATCTTTTTTACTGGCGAAAACACCTACCGAATAGGATAAGGTATCACCACGCTGAGTAATTCCCGGAGCTTTTACATTCACTTCTTTTATTTCCTTAACATCGGGATATAATGTAAAATTCTCAACATGGCTTTTGGTACTCACCCATAAATTCTGGTTGGAATAATTCAGCGATTGAGTTTTCAGATAGACAGAGTCTTTTTCGGTAGAAAATTGAATTTGATACTCTCCCTCTGCATTGCTTATTGCAAAAGCCACAATTCCTCCATTAACCTGCTTTTGTATCAGTACATGAATATTTTCCAATGCATCACCTTTATCGCTGATAATTTTACCCGATATTTTGGTTTGTGCAAGAGCATTCTGTACCCAAAACAAGAAAAATACAATTACAAAACAGGTAAAACACTTCCCGTAAATGCGTGATTTATTAATTGGCATGAATGGTTTATTGCAGTAATAATTATCTCAACTCCATTGGGTTGTTTCTTTGTTTGGCTTTTCTTTGGGCACGCTCCTTGAACTCTTTCTTTTTAAGTGGATCAGTAAAGCGCGCTCCCATTTGCTCCAAACGTTGCACAATATTTTGATTCGCATCATATTTAGCTTTTACTACCCCCTCGCGTGTAGACTCCGTTGTATAAAGAATTGGATAGTAGATATTTACTTGTTTTTTTGTTTTAGATATTGATTTTAACTTAAAAACATAGTGATTTTTGGTATCACCAACCATTACAATTAATCCAGGTAAGCCATGAAATTTATATGGCCCTTCGTTAACAGGTACTTCTTTGGTAAACCAAGCTATATAATCTCTTCCCGCATATTTGGTAGTCGCTTTTTGACATTCCATTCCAGCAATACTATCAGTGTCCATCTCAATTTTCCAATTCAAGGAGTTCATATCTTCTTCATATTCGTATTTATCATTAAAAACTCGATCGAAGCATACCAATTTTCCTTTTTTATAGTTCTTAAAAATTTGATAATTAAAATTCGTTCTTGGATATATAGAAATGTCTGCAACAGCTATTTCCAGAGGAACATTTCTTTTCTCAATATCATATATCATAGAATCTTTCTTCACTAAATTTTCACTCAAAAATTTAGAACCATTATTACCTATAAGTAATAACATATTCTCATTACGAATATCTTCTTTGTTTGTAGAATCTCTTTGATATTGATGGGTGTAAATACAAATTAAATTGGCTTGATCAATGATCTTTGTGTTGCATGTTTTTGTTTGGGAATAAACAAATGTAAATAGAAACAGTAATATTGTTAAATTTATTAGTTTTTTCATCATAATAATTCAATTGGATTATTTCTTCTTCTAGCTTTTTCCATTGCTCGCTTTTTAGCTTTTTCTCTTGTCTCTGGATCAGAAAAACTACCCCCCATATCCTCCAATCGTTTAATGATATCTTGTTTCGCATCGCGCTTTACTTTCATTAATCCTTCTCGAGTTGTACAAATTGTTGGATAAGTTGGAAAATAAATCAAAGTGCCTTTAGGAGGAACTATCGTTGATAACAGCTCAAAAGAATAATGATTTTTAGTATCAGCTATTTTAACAATTAAGCCAGGTAAACCATGAAACTTATATGGACCTTCACTTAATGGAATTTCCTTTGTGAACCATGCCTCATAAGATCTACCTTTATAATTTGTTATGGCTTTCTGACATTTATATGATAAAATTGTAGCCGTATCGGATTTTATAATCCAATTAAAACAATCCATTGGTTCATCATATACAAACTTATCTTTATGTACACGATCAAATACACTAAATGATCCTTTAGGAAAATTTTTATAAACTTGATGTTCATATTTCAATTTTGGAAAAATAGAAATATCGGCCAATGCAATTTCCATGGGAATTCCTCTATTTTCGAAATCTTGAATCATAGAATCCATTTTTATTCTACCATAACTCTTATATCTTGAACACTTCTCTCCTATAAATAAATCCATCCTTTCACTCCCTATCTTTAAAGCATTAGTGGAATCACGCTGAAAAGTAAACAAATAGGTACATCGAAGTTTTGCAATATCTATTGCTTCATGATTTTTAATTTTATTTTGAGCATTAATTGAAAAAGAAAATACTATCAAGAGTAAAATCAATGTAATTCGAAACATCTCTAATAATTTTAAAGTTAAAAAGCTACGATTGATCCCATTTTGGAATCAATCGTATAAACATTAATCACACAAATCTTCTTCAGCTGATGCTATTCCTTCTAATACTGTTTCCATAGTTAAACCACAAACCATATAACCATCATAACAAGAAAGATTTACATCAATGCATGCTGCATCAGCTTTTTTAGGTGCAGCAGCAATCAACAAAACTCCAAAAAACATTAAACTCAGAATTTTCTTTTTCATAGTAAGAAATTTAACAGCAAAAATCCTTCCCCATACAATTGCCAATTGCACAAGTCATCTCGGTTTAGTAGCTTTGCCTTTGCCAAAGTAGCTAAGCTACAAGCCATTCGGGGAAGAGAATGGATAAAATTTGATTCCCGAATGGCAATTCCAACAATTTCACCCCACATATTGTTTAGTCAATAACTCAAATCCATAACTTAAAATCAAGATTTAATTCAACTGCCAAAAGAATATATGTTGGTATATATTGTTAGATTATTGCCCTACTAAATTAATATAATTTTAATACAATCCAAATACAAACTCCTTTCCAGCAATCTCCTAACACCCTATAATTAGGCTTTTTGGTAGATACAGGAGTCTATTCTCTGTTTAACATTTATGTAACAAGTCAAAATAATATTTACCAGTAAAAACAACACGCAAAGGCTTTTTTCATCCTTTCCAAGTAAAACTTATCTTAAACCATTTTATATTTTATTGTAAAACAAAAGCTCTACCGGAAAAATACCAATAGAGCTTTCTTACATTATAAAAAAACCGATGCGAAAGCATCGGTTTTATATCTAATCTGCTAATTTTTCTAACTCTTTCCACAAATTATCATCCTGTGGAACCGGAGCTTTAATTCTTATGGGTTCTTGTTTTACCGGGTGCATAAAACCAATTTCCCTGGCATGAAGACCAATTCCTCCACCATTTTTAGAGCGTGGAGCTCCATATTTTAAATCGCCGCGAATTGGCATTCCAACTTTCGAAAGCTGAGCTCTAATTTGATGATGACGACCTGTATGAAGTTTCACCTCCAACAAGAAATATTTCTGCGAGCGAGTCAATAACTTGTAGTCCAATATGGCTTCTTTCGCACCTTTTTTCTCCCTATCGAAAGCATTGGTACGATTCTTCTCCTGGTTTCTCAACAAGTAGTGCTTCAAGGTCTCCTCTTCTACTCTTGGACAGTTTTGCACCACGGCCCAGTAAATCTTATCGATCTGTTCGGCCTTTTGCTGAAACATTTTATTCAAACGAGTTAAGGCCTTACTGGTTTTTGCAAAAATCACAACTCCACTTACCGGTCTGTCGATACGGTGTGGCACACCCAGGTATACATCACCTGGTTTGTTGTACTTTCTTTTTATGTAGGTCTTTACTTTTTCGCTTAAAGGTTCATCACCAGTCTGATCCCCCTGAACAATGTCACCACATCGCTTGTTAATTGCAATAATGTGATTGTCCTCGTATAATACCTCTAGTCTTTCTCTTGCCACCTTTATTCAATTATTAATTCTGAATGATTAATGAAGTACTCATTCACTCATTTACTAATTCACTAATATTGTTCTCTTTCGTTCGGGAAATCCTTCGATTTTACATCGCCAATATAAGTTTCTACCGCTCCCTTAATTTCTGCAAACAGGTTGTGATATCTTCTTAAGAAACGAGGAGAAAACTCCTGGGTAATTCCCAACATGTCGTGAATTACCAAAACTTGTCCGTCAACCCCATTGCCTGCACCAATACCAATAATTGGAATGGATACACTTTCGGCCACCTTTTTAGCCAAACCTGCAGGAATCTTTTCAAGCACAATTGCAAAACAACCTGCTTCTTCCAATAACTTGGCATCTTCGAGCAGTTTTTCAGCTTCTTCCTCTTCTTTGGCACGTACTGCATATGTACCAAATTTGTGAATCGATTGTGGTGTTAATCCAAGGTGCCCCATTACCGGAATACCTGCCGAAAGAATACGGTTCACCGATTCCAGAACTTCGCTTCCCCCTTCAAGTTTCACTGCATCGGCGCTTGCTTCCTTCATAATGCGAATGGAAGAGTTCAATGCTTCTTTCGAGTTTCCCTGGTAGGTACCAAAAGGCAAATCAACAACAACCAAAGCTCTTTGTACTGCACGTACAACCGATGCGCCATGATAAATCATCTGATCCAAAGTAATTGGCAATGTGGTTTCGTGTCCTGCCATTACGTTAGATGCTGAGTCGCCAACCAAAATAACATCTATTCCTGCCTTATCAACAATGGCAGCCATCGAATAGTCGTAGGAGGTTAGCATGGAGATTTTTTCTCCCTTCAATTTCATTTCAGAAAGCACATGTGTTGTAACTCTCTTTACCGATTCTTTATGAATTGACATGATTTTAAATTTTTGGACAATAGATTAAGTAAGGTGCAATTATCCCAATTCTGTTTTAATTCATACCATTACAATTATTTTTTGAATGGTATAAGACTGCAAAGGTAAAAGAAAAAAGTGAATGAGAGGTGAGTTAATGAGTGAATGAGTGAATGAGAAGTGAGTGAATGAGTGATTGTCTGAATTTGTGATTTTGTGAATTAGTAAATGAGTTAATGAGGATTTGTTAATTGAATGCTTCAATTAATCATTCATCATTAATCATTCATCATTCATAATTGCCTACTTCTGTCTTTCTGTCAGTAAACCTGTCATGATTTAATCTGATTGCTTCCCATACTGTGTCAGTTTTGCATTCGAAACTGCAATTTTTCGAATGGCACAGCCTTTGATTATTCCCTGTCGGATTTGAGAATGATCCGCGAGTGAATTAGAAAAAAATAAGAACATTAAATAAATACTTAAAATGGGTAAAATTATTGGAATCGACTTAGGAACTACCAACTCTTGTGTATCTGTAATGGAAGGTAACGAGCCTGTAGTAATTCCTAACAGCGAAGGTAAAAGAACTACTCCGTCTATTGTAGCGTTTGTAGAAAATGGTGAAAGAAAAGTTGGTGATCCTGCAAAGCGTCAGGCCATCACAAACCCATCAAAAACAATTTTCTCTATCAAGAGATTTATGGGTGAAACTTACGACAAAGTAGGTAAAGAAGTCGGACGTGTTCCATATAAAGTACTAAAAGGTGATAACAACACACCACGTGTTGAAATTGACGATAGAAAATATTCTCCACAAGAAATTTCGGCAATGACTCTTCAGAAAATGAAGAAAACTGCTGAAGATTATCTTGGACAAGAAGTAACTGAAGCTGTAATTACAGTTCCTGCTTACTTCAACGATGCACAGCGTCAGGCAACTAAAGAAGCTGGTGAAATTGCTGGTTTAACTGTTAAGCGTATTATTAACGAACCAACAGCTGCTTCTTTGGCATATGGTCTTGATAAGAAAGATCAGGATATGAAAATCGCAGTATTCGACCTTGGTGGTGGTACTTTCGATATTTCAGTTCTTGAATTGGGTGATGGTGTATTCGAAGTAAAATCTACCAATGGTGATACTCACCTGGGTGGTGATGATTTCGACCAGGTAATTATCGATTGGTTGGCTGATGAATTCAACAAAGAAGAAGGAATTGACTTGCGTCAGGATCCAATGGCTCTTCAGCGTTTGAAAGAAGCTGCTGAGAAAGCAAAAGTTGAATTGTCGAGCTCTACAAGCACTGAAATCAACTTGCCATACATTATGCCAGTAAACGGTATTCCAAAACACTTGGTAAAAACTCTTTCTCGTGCACAATTCGAGCAATTGGCTGATAGCTTGATTCAAGCTGTAATTGAGCCATGTAGATCTGCATTGAACGATGCTGGTGTATCTGCTGCAGAAATTGATGAAGTAATCCTTGTAGGTGGTTCTACTCGTATCCCTGCAATTCAAAATAAAGTACAGGAATTCTTCGGTAAAGCTCCTTCGAAAGGTGTAAACCCTGATGAAGTAGTAGCTGTAGGTGCTGCAATTCAAGGTGGTGTATTAACTGGTGAAGTAAAAGACGTTCTTCTTTTGGATGTTACTCCTCTTTCCTTAGGTATTGAAACTATGGGTGGTGTAATGACAAAATTGATTGAAGCCAACACTACAATCCCAACCAAGAAGACTGAAACCTTTACGACTGCTGCTGACAATCAGCCATCTGTAGAAATTCACATTCTTCAGGGTGAGAGACCAATGGCACAAGGAAACAAAACAATTGGTCGTTTCCACTTAGATAGTATTCCACCAGCACCACGTGGTATTCCACAAATCGAAGTTACTTTCGATATCGATGCGAATGGTATCTTGAATGTATCTGCTAAAGATAAAGGAACAGGTAAAGAGCAAAATATTCGTATCGAAGCTTCTTCAGGATTATCTGATGAAGAAATTAACAGAATGAGAGACGAAGCAAAGGCTAACGAAGAAGCTGATAACAAAGCAAAAGAAAGAATCGATACTTTGAACAAAGCTGACGGAATGATTTTCCAGACTGAAAAGCAGTTGAAAGAGATCGGTGATAAATTGCCAGCTGATAAGAAACAGCCAATCGAAGATGCATTGAACAAATTGAAAGAAGCACACAAAGCTCAGGATGTTGATGCTTGTAATGCTGCTATCGAAGAGTTGAACAATGTATTCCAGGCTGCATCTCAGGAAATGTACAACGCTCAGCAACAGCAAGGCGGTCAGCCAGGTCCTGATGCAGGCGCACAAGCTGGAGGTCAAGCTGGAGGTCAATCAAAATCAGACGATGAAGTAACTGATGTTGACTTCGAGGAAGTAAAATAAGAAGTGATTAGCTAAAGGCTAAAATTCGATAAATTAAAAGGAGCTGCTCATCAGAACAGCTCCTTTTTTTTATGTGATAAAAATATAGGTAAGATTACTTGTGTCAATATTACACGACAGCATCTGGTGCTGAATGCATCCAGAATGTTTTTACCTTCATTTTAATGTAGTTCAATTCGTATTCTACACATTTCATTGGGTCCTCTTTGCGATATAAGCTCTGGCCTATTTCCATAACATCCTGCATGGTTGCCCAAAGGTGATTCAAACACCTGAAAACTTCCTCTTTAAGCAATCCTCTGGAATTCAGCAGGCGGTTCAACTCAATGCGATCCAGTTTTAATACCTGGTAAATTGCATGTATGCCATCAATTATGGATTGGGCAACATCTTCGTTTTGGGTAGGCATATTGGCTTCCAATTGTTGAAGCAAATTTGGCACGATGGAAAGAATAGAACTCAAATTCTTTTTCTCGATAATCTCCACGATATAATCGAATTGCTTGATTCTGGAAACCGGGAAATAATCCTGAACCTCTAAAATTAAAGTATTTAAACTTTCGATTTTTCTAAATACACCAATTCTGATGTTTTGAATTTTTACCCCTTCGGGTCCACAACAAACGATCTCTTTCGCCTTTCTTATTTGCTCAGAAAAACGAGCTTTGAACACCTCATCGAATACAGGATATACTTTTTGAAAGTCGCCAATGTCTCGAGAGAAACTATCGGAGATGAATTTTGCCGCGATGGGCATTTCATCGAAATTAAAAGGAAAATCCATTGTCTCCATACCACCAATTTTGTTAGTTATGCTTTATTAGTTTTATTCTTTCTGATTGATTCCAATCACTTGACCACTAAGATGGAATCGTTTTCGATTCATGTTTTTCTCGTCACCAAAAAAATTGCCTCATCACCACTTTCAACAATACATAATTAGAGAAAAACACATTGAATTCGATTCATAAAATACAAAATATCAATACCATCCAAAAAATATCGATGATGATCTACAACATATTTAAATTATTAAGGATTCGAACCTGTTGGTTTTAATGGGAAAAGCCTGAGATTTTTTTATGACTGTTATTCTTTTATTAGTTTTGTGTTAGCACTTTTTATTTGAATACTTGTCAATCGTGACAAAACAACAACTGAACAAAATGAAACAAAACATATTTATCCTGCTTTTACTTGTGTTTCCACTGATCTCTATTGCACAGGAAACAAACAAAACAGATGAAAATGGATTAAAGCAAGGCATTTGGATGAAAAAATATCCAAATGGCAAACTAAAATACAAAGGAACATTTTTGAACAATCAGCCCATTGGAAAAATGGAACGATATCATGCCAATGGAAACCTGAAGGCAGTACTTTTCTTCTCGGAAAATGGTAAAAAAGCCAAGGCTGAACTGTTTAATGAGTCGGCCAAACGCATTGCCAAAGGAAATTTTATTGAATCGAAAAAAGACAGCATTTGGAACTATTTCGATGCCAAAGGAAATATCCGCGCAAGCGAAAGTTACCAGAAAGGCATTAAGAATGGCCCAAGTGAATACAGGTTTAAAAAGGGTAGTATTTCTGAATCGATACCATATGTAAATGGAAAGAAACATGGCGTTTGGAAACGATTTTTTGAAGATGGGAAAACTTACCTTGAAGCCATGTATAAAGATGGAAAGTTAGATGGTGGATTCCAGGCGTTTTATCCCAATGGAGTGATTGAATTTGGCGGTAAATATCAGAATAACAAGAAAGTCGGCATATGGGAATATCATGCTGAAAATGGCAAGTTACTTTTCAGCATTGAATACCAAAATGGGATTCCTGTTAACCAGGATCAGCTGGATGCCCAACAGATGAAAAAACTACAGATGATGGAAGCACAAAAAGACCAATTGATCAATAGCGATCCTGAAAATTACATTAACGACCCTGATTCGTTTTTGCGAAACCAAATGAGAAGATAACTTCAGCAAAGTACAGTATGTCGAATAAAGGAATTAGTCTTTTTCAACTGAACAATCGAATTAAAGGCGTTTTAAACGATGCTTTTGAGTCTGAGATATGGATAGTAGCAGAAATTAGTGAGCTACGCTATAATCAGAATGGCCATTGCTATTTGGAATTGGTTGAAAAAGATGAAGAAACAGATAAAATCATTGCCAAAGCCAGGGCAACCATTTGGTCCTACACTTTCAGGATGCTGAAACCTTATTTTGAAACTTCGACCGGACAAAGGTTCTCTTCGGGAATTAAGGTATTGATACAGGTTAGCATCGAATTCCAGGAAATTTATGGTTACACCTTAAACATTAAGGATATTGATCCAAGCTATACGCTTGGAGATATCGCCAGGAGAAGAAGAGAAATTTTGAATCGCCTGGAAGAAGAAGGCGTTCTGGATATGAATAAGGAAATTGATTTTCCGGATATTCCCAAATGCATCGCGGTGATATCATCGCCAACGGCAGCGGGTTATGAAGATTTTGCCAATCAGTTGGAAAACAACCTATCGGGATACAAGTTTCATTACAAGCTGTTCCCGGCAATTATGCAGGGAAACCAGGCCGAGGAATCGATTATTGAGGCTTTGGATCGAATCAACGAATACGAAGAGGTTTTTGATCTTGTGGTGATTATTAGAGGTGGAGGATCGACAGCAGATTTGAACTGCTTTGACAATTATTGGCTGGCCTTTAATATTGCCCAGTTTCCGCTTCCTGTAATTTCGGGAATCGGTCATGAAAGAGATGAAACCATTGTAGATATTGTGGCCAATGTTCGCGTAAAAACCCCTACAGCCGCAGCCGAGTACCTGATTGATTGTTTTGATGAAAAGCAGGCATATCACGAAAGATTACAGGAGGAATTTTATACGGGGGTAAATGAAATTTTGTTGGAAGCTTCGGAAAACCTGAACTACTTGTCGAACAAATTTTCGCCAATGGTTAAAAGTATACTGGAAAAGAAATCGAATCAGCTCTTACTGGCCAGGGAAAAATTAATTGGTTCGGCCAAACAGTTAACAAGGTCGCACTCCTATACCCTTGAAAACCAAAAAAGCAAGTTGAAACATGGAGTGGAACATCGCCTGGTTCATGAAAAGAATCATGCAAAGAACCTGCAAAGCAAAATTGGGATACGTGTAGGAAGGTTGTTGGAAAACCAGAAACACAAGCTCGTATTGCATGAACAAAGTGTAAAATATCTGAATCCTGAAAATATCCTGCAAAAGGGGTATACACTCACTTTAAAAGATGGAAAAATTGTAAAAGACATTCGCTCACTATCGGTAAACGACAGTATTGAAACCAGGTTTAAAGATGGTTCGGTGGAAAGTGAAATTCAAAAAGTAAATCCTAAAAAACACAAATAAATGGCGAAGAAAAAAATAAGCTACAGCGAGGCAATTGCCGAAATTGAAGAGACCATAATGCTGATTGAGAATGAAGAACTTGATGTTGATGATTTATCGGCAAAAGTAAAACGTGTTTCGGAATTGTTGGTGATTTGTAAAGCTAAACTGAACAGCACAGAGCAAGAAGTTGAAAAGATTTTAAAAGAGATCGATGAATAAAATAATACTCCTTTTCGCATTGGTAGTTTGGGGATTTTCCTGTTCCTCACAGAAAACTACACCCAATAAAATTCAGCAGGCAGTTGATGAATTTACAGCCGATAGCAGCTTCGTGGCTGCCGGTATTGGCATTCTGGTAAAAGATGTTGAAAAGGATGAAGTGTTGGCTCATCACAACTCAAAAATGGCTTTAACGCCTGCATCGAGCCAAAAGTTAATTACTACGGCTACCAGCCTTGAAATTTTAGGAAGCCAATATCAGTTTAAAACTCTGGTAGAAACTGATGGGAAGCTTAAAAATGGCGTTCTCGAAGGCAATTTAATTATTCGAGGTGCCGGCGATCCGAGTTTGGAATCGAAATACTTTGAATCCCGCAAAAACATTGCAGGTAAAATTGTTTCTGAACTGTTGGAACTCAAAATTAAAGTGATACAAGGTGATGTGCTGCTTGATGATTCTTATTTCGAATCGTCGATACCAAGAACCTGGATTTGGGAAGATATTGGCAACTATTATGGAGCGGTTCCCAATGCAATCAACTATCGCGATAACATGTACACATTGCACTTTGCATCGGGAAAAGCAGGAGAAAGAACCACCATTGTAAAAACAGTGCCTAAAAACACGGGTTTGGTGTTCGAGAATGAGGTAGTAAGCTCAGAAATTAATCGAGATCTGGCCTATATTTTTGGTGGTAATACAAGCAATTACAGGAGAATTGAAGGCAGTATTCCGCAAAACCGAAAAAATTTTAAAGTAAAAGGTGCTTTCCTGAATCCAAAATTGGCTTTACTGGAAGATCTGATTGCTGAACTGAAAAAAAATAAAATTCAGATTCTCCAAAAATCAAATTCTTCAGCAGAGGAAAAGACTCAACTGTTTGAGATGCCATCACCTGCATTGAGTGAAATTGTATACTGGACCAACCAAAAAAGTGTGAATCTGTTTGCAGATCAATTGTTATTTGAGCTGGGCAAAAATCAAAATAAAGAGGCTGGATGGAAATCTGGAATAAAGGCGATTCAGGATTTTTGGGAAAGCAATGGCATCGAAACACAGCATCAAAAATTATTTGATGGTAGTGGCTTGTCGCACTTCAATGCAATTTCGGCCGATTTTTTTAGCCAGATTCTTACTTTTATGTATGGAAGCCCCGAGTATGAAACATTTTTATCATCACTAGCTGTGGCAGGAAAATCGGGCACCTTAAAATACTTTGGTAAAGGAAGTCGTTTAGAATCGAATTGGAAGGCCAAAACTGGTTCGATGACCGGCGTTAGAAGCTACTGCGGCTACCTAACAAATTCTAAAGGAGAAACTTACACTGTTTGCATTCTGATTAACAATTACAATTGTTCTTCGAAAGCGCTAAATAATAAATTGCTAAATCTTTTAATTAATATTTATAATTCTTAAATTGAATTGACTTACAACTAATAACCAATTCAATACTTTATGAGAATTAGTATAAAATATTTACTACTTCCATTTCTTATTCTGTGCAGTTTACTTGCCAATTCTACGAATCAGAAGCACATTCTAATTCTAAACTCCTACCATAATGGTTTGAGTTGGACCGACTCAACGGTTAATAGCATAAAACGCGAGTTGCTTGCTGATCCTAATTGTACGCTCCACATTGAATACATGGATACCAAAAGATATTTTTCGGAAGGATATCTTGACTTGTTAAAGGCTTATTACCTTAAGAAATACGAAAATCAGAAATTCGACTTAATACTTTCGACAGATAATAATGCTTACGATTTTTTAATTGAGAATCGTGATGAAATATTTGGTGAAGTTCCCGTAATTTTTTCGGGTTTGAATTCGGTTTTTGATCCTCCGAAAGGATATAGTGGCGTATTCGAAAATTTTAGCTTCTGTGCAACACTTGAATTGATTGAAAAGCATCACCCAAATTATTCTAAGATTGTGGTTGTTACCGATTACAGTACAACTGGTGAAAGCCTGGTGGCTGCATTAGAGAAAGAGATTGAAGAAATGGGTGAACCTTTGCGACACTCCATTCTTCGAGCCAAGAGCGTTCAGGATCTTAAAATTTCGTTTTCCAAGCTGGATCCCAACGATGTGGTGCTTTACCTGGTTTATAATCGAGATTTCAACGGCAATTATTGTACCTACGAAAAAGGCTTTTCGGAAACCAAACCCTATTGCAAGGTTCCCATTTATTGTGTTTGGGATTTTTACCTGAATAGGGGTGCAATTGGTGGCTCTTTAATTACAGGTAGAATTCATGGTAAACAGGTCGCCAAACTGGCCAAAGAGGTATTATCGGGAACTCCAATCGATGATATTCCACCTTTGCATGCCGAATACGAATATGAGTTTGATTACAACCAATTGGTGAAGTTCGATATCAGGACAAAGGATCTTCCAAAGAATTCGAAACTGCTGAACGAACCATACAGCCTTGTAAAGGAGAACAAAGAGATTGTGGTGCTTACTTTAACCATTTTAATTCTTCTTACGATTATTATTATTGTAATGATGATTAATATTCACCTGAGAAAATTAAAGGAGCAAAAAGAAAAAGCACACATGCTGGAAATCACGGCAAGCAATATAAAACTTGAAAAGGCAATTAAAATTGCTGAGGAATCGAGCCGATTAAAATCTGCTTTTTTGGCCAATATGTCGCACGAAATTCGTACGCCAATGAATGCAATTTTAGGTTTTACCGAACTGCTTTCAGGCGATAATGTAGATGTGAACAAGCGTAAAAAATTCATATCCATTATTCAGAAAAACACCAACGGTTTGCTTCGTTTAATTAGTGATATTCTGGACATCTCAAAAATTGAAACCAACCAGTTAAAGGTAATTTTGAGCAGGTGCAAAATTTCAGAACTTTTCGATTCGGTTAAAGATGATTATGAAACCCTGGTAGAGCACAGGGAAAACAATCAGCTTAATTTTATGCTTAGCATGCCTAAAGAGAATCAGGTGATTGAGATTACAACCGATCCGGTTCGTTTGCAACAGATATTTAACAACCTACTTGAGAATTCGATCAAATTTACCCCTGCAGGAGATATCGAAATTGGTTACGATGTAAAAGGAAAATTTGTTGAATTCTTTGTTCGCGATACTGGCATTGGTATACCGGAAGATAAACAAGAAATTATTTTTGATCGTTTCCGCCAGGCAGAATTGGATGCCAATACAAGGCAGTATGGTGGTACAGGATTGGGCCTGGCCATCAGCCAAAGTTTAATAGAATTGCTTGGAGGCAAAATTTGGATGAAATCGAAACCACATGTAGGGACAACTTTTTATTTCACAATTCCATTGTAAGAAAAAAGGATGCAGTAAAAAACTGCATCCTTTCTATCATATCTTAAATGTATTCTTTAGAAGAAATAATAAACGCCTAAAGAATATCTTGTATTTCCAATCCATTTGGTATTTTCAACTTTAGCTTTTTCGGTTACAGTTCCATAAGCTGCTGCTGTGTACTCTGCCTCAAATTCAAATTTCAGGTTCTTTACTTTTTTGCAAACACGCGGTGCCAATCTGTACAGCTCTCCGATGTCTTTTCCTCGAGCATAAATCAGGTTATTTACCACCTTATCTTCGGCGCCCAAATTTTTAGAATATCCACCTAAAAATGCCAGCTCCCAATCTTTTTTCTTGTACGATAACTCAGCCCAGGTTCCAAGAACTTTAATTCCTGTATAGCTAGCTTCGTTGGTTAGCGGATTTAAGGATTTTACGGCATATCCACCTAGCATCAACACATCAGTCATGTTGGTTCCGTAGGTTGCCTGTGCTTTAAAAGTAACAGGTTCGAAATTCAATTTGAAATATCCCATCATGGCCCATGAAGAAATGGTTTCATCATTTTTCCATTCCTGATAATCGCCCATTTCAACCGAACCAGTTGAGCTCATTAAGGATGGCTTGATATTTTTATATTCTCCACTAAAACCAATTAAATGCTTCCCTGCATAATAATGAACTTGTCCCTGAACAATAGGTAAACCTGCGTTTCTTAGGTATTTGTTGCTTGCACCATCGGGTCCGGTACTGGTATAGTCTCTTTCGGTAGCAATTGCAGCCAATAACTTCCAATTGCCGGTTTTATGGGTAAGTCTTACCTGCGGATTACGCGCAAAAGGCTTAAATGGCAATCCAGCGTTAGCTCCAACTGTAAATGGGAATACTTCGGCTACAAAGAGTGGCGACCAG
Organism: Marinifilum caeruleilacunae; assembly: GCF_013141825.1. Classification (GTDB taxonomy): domain Bacteria; phylum Bacteroidota; class Bacteroidia; order Bacteroidales; family Marinifilaceae; genus Marinifilum; species Marinifilum caeruleilacunae. Next base: position 34,306 of record NZ_RZNH01000032.1, on the reverse strand, counting down.
GTTTGTCCAATAAGTAATGAGGTATTTCCCCAATCCAAATTCACAAAAGCATGACGCAAACGCATTCCATTGGTATCCGATTCACCATTACCCACAAACTCGGCTTCCAACAATCCGCTAGTTTTTGCACCCAAAATTTCAGGACCAGTTATTTTGGCATTCACTCTCGATTGAATCACCGCCATATTGTACACACCATCTTTGTTGATGTCGTTTCCGGCTGCATCCAATAATTCATTTTTTGGATAAAGAAGAATATGACCTTCTCGGGCTGCTACGGTTTGACGCGTATCATAAGTAAAAAGAGAATGAACATATCCACCAAATTTAACTGAAATTGGTAGTTCTTTTTGCTGCGCGTTAAGACCTGAAACACTTATTAATGAAACAATAAGCAATAACAGATAGTTTAATTTCTTCATCGATTTTAGTTAGGTTTTTATTCGGCTGCAAATATAATCAGCTTTTCCTCTTCTACCACCAAACCTCCAACTGTTTATCAGACTAAAATTTATTTATATTGATTAAAAGAACCTTTTGCATAAGCACAAAGGCTTGGCATGGGAGGTTATGCAAAGGATTCTAAAACAAAAAAACCTGACAACTCTTAAGAGCCAGCAGGTTTATATCTATTTTCTGTTTTAGTATTCCTGATAAACGATTAATGGGCCACCTTCAAATTCAATCCTGAAGCTATCTCCCATCGATTCGTTAAGGGTTCCCTGCCACAAAAGTTCCAGTTTCTGATTGGTTAATGCATAACGTAAATTAGCCGTAGTGATTAGCGTTTCGCTGTTTGGAGAAAATATGGAAACCTGTTGCCTTGTATAACTTTCGAAGTTACGAGAACGAACAATTGGCGTAAACACCCCGTAACTGGTTAGCATCTTAACTCTTACTTTTTTGGCATACTGAGGCAAAAGAAATACGTTCCCGATCATATGATCATCGCGTTGCCCCGTTGCTCCAAGAATGATAATTTCATTGTATTTCTGAGAAATACACCAATCAACAGCCTTGGTTAAATCGTTGGTATCCTGGCTCGAGAAATGGTGAATGATATCTTTGTACTTCCATTTCAACTCGGGATCGAGAGAGTCTAGATCACCAATGATGGCAAATGGTTCCAAAGCTTCTTTCTCCAGTTTGTTAATTGCTCCATCGCAACAAATAATATGCTTCGATTCTTTCAACTCTTTTAAAGGAATTTCGTGAGTTGGGAAGGCTCCGTTTGCTAGTATAACAGCTTTCTTTTGCATTCGATATCAGTAAATAAAATTAGAGCCAGTAAATTTAATTAATTGCCTGAAATAGCCTGAGAACGAATCATATCTTTTTTCCACTGCATGTATCCAACCACTGCCATGGTGGTATAGAAAAAGAAAAGTATGGCCGTAAAATTCAAATCTTTATAGATGTATATGCCCAGGGAAACCGAATTTACCACAATCCATACCAGCCATTGTTCCAATATTTTGCGGGCCAACATCCAGGTAGCTATAACACTAAATGCTGTGGTAAATGCATCCCAGTATGGAACCGTATCATCGGTATAATTCACCAATATATAAGCGATAAATGCATAAATTGCCAGGCTGGCTGCAGCAAGTTTTAGCGATAATTTTAGTTGCAGGCGAGTCACAGGCAATTCATCTTCCTTGCTTTTTCCTCTCGACCACAAAATCCATCCGTAAATGCTAATAAATACGTAGTAGAACTGAAGAGACATGTCGGCATATAGCTTGGCCACAAAAAACACGTAGATGTACATTACCGAAGTCAGTAATCCCACGGGCCACAACCATTTGTTCTGTTTTATTTCCAGGTACAGGTATATCAAACCTGATATGGTTCCTATAATTTCAACAATATTGTCGGTAATCCAATTCATACTTTTGTTTTGAGTGTAGAGGCGCAAAATGCTACGCCTCTACAAATATCATTAATTAAAATCGTACTGTTACACCTGCCAGGAAATTTGTTCCTGCTTGAGGGAAGTAACCATCCATTGCGTATCGCTGCCCTCCTAAAACATAGCTATAAATCCAGGCATTCGATTCATATTCTTCATCAAACAAATTGTTTACCTGCAAATGCAGCTTCACATTCTTAATCAAATTACATTTAATTTCGTATGACAGGTTTAAGTTTGATACAAAATAAGAATCTAATTTTCTACTTGCGCTAGAAGAATTATCGATATACTGGTCATCTACGAACTGTGAACTTAATTGAGCCATAAAACCAGAATTCTTGTAGGTAAACATCGAATTTGCACTTAGTTCAGGTGAAAAGGCCAAATTGGTAGTTCCAAGATCTGTCGCAATTTGTCCTCCATTATCCCAATCATCAACATATTCAGTAAAATTCTTTATTTTATTGCGACTTAAGGTTAAGTTACCTGACCAATCCAATCCTTTGGTAATTTTTATTCCCCCGCTAATTTCGATTCCCATTCGATAACTGTCTTCTACATTCACCATAATAGCACTACCCACATCATTAATTTGACCGGTAAGAACCAACTGGTCTTTGTAATCCATGTAATACAAATTGGTTTCGAAAAATGCTTTTGCACTTGTGTATTTGTATCCAAATTCATAATCGAACAACCTTTCACTTGTTGGAGTTTTTCCAACTTCAGCATCAGTATAATTGCTTCTGTTCGGCTCTCTGTTTGCAACAGCGAAAGAGCCGTATATTCTGTTACTGTTGTTTAATTGGATGTTCAATCCTGCTTTCGGATTAAAAAATAAGAAATCATGATCTTGCGTTAAATCTCTAAAATCATCATCAACTCCTTTAATTTTATAATCAATTCCTCTAAGTTGCAGGTCTGCATAAACGCTAAACACATCGGATAAACTTAAATTGGTTTTTACATAGGTGTTGTAATCCTTTTTAGTTCCGTTATTGAAATAATACTCGTGATCGATAAAAGCATCACCCGCATTTTTCATCCAGCGGATTCTTCCGTAATGATCACCATCATACTTGTTCCAGGCTCCACCCCAAACAACATTTAAAGTTGAGGTAGAATGACTGATAGAAAATACCGCTCCATAAAAATCGTTATTCAACCATTTCCTTCTAATCACATCTGTTCGATCAATCGTTTCTCCGCCTATTACAATTGGATCCAAGCCGTATTTACTCAGCTTGTCTTCTGGCTTGTATTGTTCGTAGTAGCCTTCTCCGTGTGTATAATGTAAACCGATATTCAGTTTTGTTTTTTCTGATAAAAGGTGGGTTAAAAACAATTGACTGTGCTTTTGCCAATAGTTGTCAGTTTCGTTTTCGTAGGTATACTGATTGTAAGTTCTGCTGTCAGAAGCTTTCATATGATCCACGATATCCTGACTCACCAACCAGTGGTCAGCATAACGTTGCATTCCCTCTTCATCATTGTTTAAACGAACGCTTGGAACACCATTCCACGCCTGGTAGGTTTGCTCTTTTCCTGTAAAGAAGTTGGCTTTAATACTTGTTTTCTCACCATAATAACCTCCCGATAAAAATATCGATTGCAGATCCGATTCAGCTCTATCAATAAATCCATCAGAAGTAATTTTTGACAAACGGGCATCAAAAGCAAAACCATTTTTAAGTCCGGTACCAAACTTCAAGGTATTCTTAAAAGTTTTGAATGATCCTGCCGAACTTGCAAGCTCAGCATAAGCTTCTTCAGAAACTTTAGAAGTTTGCAGATTAATTGTTGCTCCGAATGCTGCTGCACCGTTGGTAGATGTACCAACCCCTCTTTGAATCTGAATGTCTTCAACCGATGAAGCAAAATCGGGCATATTCACCCAAAAAACACCATGAGATTCGGAGTCGTTCAATGGAATTCCATCAATAGTAACATTAATTCTGTTGGCATCGGTTCCTCTCACTCTAAAACCTGTATATCCAACACCCGCACCAGCATCTGTTGTGCTAACAAAAGAAGGAGTCGATGATAATATTACCGGAATATCCCTTCCCATATTTTTAGAAGCAATTTCTTCTTTCTTTACATTGGTAACTGCCACCGGAGTTTTACTTCCTGCCCTGGTTGCAGCCACTAGTACCTCATCTGCCAATATGGCCGAAGGTGATAATTCAAAATCTAAAACTTGCGAATCTTTTAGTTCAATCGATTTTTCGATGGATTTATACCCCAAAAAAGAGATAATCAACTGGTAATCGCCAGCTTTTAAATTTTTGAATTGATATTCTCCATACGAATTTGTAACAGTACCTAAATAGGTTCCTTTTACTGCAATTGCTGCGCCCGGAAGAGCATTTCCACTGTTATCGGTTACTTTCCCTTTCAGACTGAATTGAGAAAAACCAACAAAGCATACAAATTGCAATACAATTAACAGAGTAGCTCTGCGCAAAACAGAGTTCATTTGCTTAAACATTGTGTATAAATTAAAACGTTAATAAAATATTGCAATGAGGTATTTATAAGATCAGGTTGGCGAAAAGTTAGCTCGCAATTTTTCCTACGCCGGCATTACCCGGATCAGGTGTAAGGGTATGATCTCAGCCCGTTTCGAAAGGCACCCCACTGTGATTGCCGCAAAGATAATCTGAAAACTAGCAAAAACAAAAAAGAGCCGACTAAAAGCCGACTCCTTAAACCTAAACTATTAAAACTATTCTAACTAATATCCTATTAATTAGGAGCTTTTACTCCTAAAACATCATTAATTGCCTCTACAAATTTGGCTTTTGGCAAAGCGCCCTGTGCCATGGTTGGTTTCCCTTTCATGGGCACAAACAGTAATGATGGAATGCTTCTAATTCCAAAGGCTCTCGAAACCAATGGCGAATCATCTGTATCCACTTTATAAATTTGAATGGCATCGCCATATTCTTTCTGCAATTCCTTTAATACTGGAGCAATGCGTTTGCATGGTCCACACCAGTCTGCATAAAAATCAACAATTACCGGTTTATCTCCTTCAAATTTCCAATCTCCACCCTTCTCGTAATCAAATACCTTTTCTTTAAAAGTATCGTCATTCAAATGGATGATTTTTGCTTCCGATTTCGATTGAGCAAAACTATTGGCACCAATAAATGCTACCAACAATATCATTAATATCTTCTTCATGTTTTTTTCCTTATCGGGTGTAAACACCTCTGTTTTTTTCTGATTTCATTATCGCTTTAAAGCTAATAATGATTTTCCATAAGTTGTGTCGGCTCAACGACCATTAATAAGTATTTAACTTTTTCGGAATGTAATAGTAATTATTTGGCCTCAACCTTTAGAACTTCGGCAAAAGCTTGCTTAAAATTCTCTTTTGAAAGAGCTCCCTGGGCCATTTGTGGCTGACCATCCTGCGGAATAAACAACAATGAAGGAATACTTTGGATTCCAAACATGGCAGACAATTCCTGTTCTTTCTCAGTATCGATTTTATAAATATCAAGAGCATCGCCATACTCTGCCTTCAACTCTTCTAAAATTGGAGCTACCATTTTACAAGGTCCACACCAGTCGGCATAAAAATCAACCAAACATGGTTTTGAGCCTTCAAATTTCCAATCTTTATTATTTTCGAAATCAAATACTTTCTCTTTAAACGTTTCTTTCGTTAAATGTTCTACCATAACTAACACCTAAATTAATTTACTACTTTATATATCTACAAATCTATACATTTTTATTTGACAATTAGTATACCAAAGTCTATTTTTCTCTGAATTTTCATAATCCCCTTAATTAATTGTAATTTTGTCAGCAAATTAAACAGTCGGTCTGTCATGCACCGACCTTCATATAGTAACAACCTGATATCAGGTTACCTGATTAAATAAGAAGTGAAAGAACATTTAAAACATCCTATATTTTCAATTATCTCTGATATTGTAAGCACAGAAAATCTTGAAAGCTATGTAATTGGAGGCTTTGTTAGAGATATATTTTTAAAACGCGAATCGAAGGATATTGATGTTGTTGTGATTGGAAGTGGCATTGAATTGGCTCAAAAAGTAGCTGCCAAGGCTGGCAATCCTAAAGTATCGATATTTAAAAATTTTGGAACTGCCATGCTCAAGTTTAAGGATCTTGAAATTGAGTTTGTAGGAGCCAGAAAAGAATCGTACAACAGAAATTCGAGAAAACCAATTGTTGAAAATGGCAGTTTGGAAGACGACCAGAAGCGAAGAGATTTTACCATTAATGCACTTGCTTTAAGTCTTCACAAAGACAATTTTGGAGAGCTTTTAGATCCTTTCGGAGGGATTGATGATTTGAACAACAAAATCATTAAAACACCTATGGATCCTATGATTACTTTTTCGGATGATCCGTTAAGAATGATGCGTGCCATTCGATTTGCCACCCAGTTGAACTTTAAGATTTCGGATGTGACTTTCGAAGCCATTAAAGAGAATAAGGAGCGAATCCATATCATTTCGAAAGAACGCATTATTGAGGAATTGAATAAGATTGTAATGTCTAAAAAGCCATCTATAGGTTTTAAACTGTTAGATGAAAGTGGATTATTGCAAATCATATTCCCTGAATTTCATAAACTAAAAGGACGCGAAACCAGAAATGGAATCAGTCACAAAGATAATTTTTACCATACTCTTGAGGTTTTAGATCAACTGGTTCCACACTCTGATAACCTTTGGCTGCGATGGTCGGCACTTTTGCACGATATCGCAAAACCAAATACCAAGAAATTTATAAAAGGAATTGGCTGGACATTTCATGCACACAACTTTGTAGGAGAGAAAATGGTACCTCGTATTTTCAAGAATATGAAACTGCCATTGAACGAGAAAATGAAGTTTGTTCAGAAAATGGTACTATTGCACATGCGCCCAATTGTATTGGCACAGGAAGAGGTAACCGATTCGGCTGTGCGCCGATTGCTTTTCGATGCCGGGGATGATATTGATGAGCTCATGAAACTTTGCGAAGCAGATATTACTTCCAAGAATGAAGAAAAAGTAAAACGCTTCCTGGATAATTTCCAACTGGTACGCAGAAAACTAAAAGAGGTGGAAGAGAAAGATGCTGTTCGAAACTTTCAGCCACCAATTGATGGACAAGAAATTATCGATACCTTTAATTTATCGCCTTGTAAAACCATTGGCGACATTAAACTGGCCATAAAAGATGCCATTCTCGATGGAGTAATTCCAAACGAAAGAGAGGCAGCCTACCAATTTATGATCGAAAAAGGAAAAGAACTGGGATTGACTCCAGTAATCAATAAAAAGAACAAATAGCTCGGAATCCTTTCCGGGCTTTTTTTTGCTGTTGTACAACCTATTCATGTTAAACAGCACTTCATAGACACTACATAATATCTAATTTTGGCGGCAGTTACGCTAACAAACTATTTATAATTATACTACCAAAATGGCCTACGTTGATAATACGATGATTATCAGAAGGGATCTGCTATCGAGGATGGCAGAGCTTTTTAATGAAGGAAAATTTAAAGAAGGACTTGACCGAATTCCTCTTGAAATGGCACCTCGCAGAAAACAAGATCTTGACAGGTGTTGTGTGTTCAAGGAGCGGGTTATCATAAAAGAGAAATTAATTCCACTTTTGGGATTTGATTTGGAAGAAGATCGCGATGAGTTGAAAACGCTTGCCGACTATGCTGATGAAGCATTAGAGAGAAAAGATCCGATCAACAAAATTTTAACTGTTGTTGATGAAGCTTGTACCTCCTGTGTAAAGAATTCATACATTGTAACCAACCTTTGTAAGGGTTGTGTGGCACATCCGTGCATGATGAACTGTCCGAAAAATGCCATTAGCTGGAATGCTAACGGACAGGCACAAATCGATCCAAAAACATGTATCAACTGTGGTATCTGTATGAACGTTTGTCCGTACCACTCTATCATATTTATGCCTGTTCCATGCGAAAATGCCTGCCCAGTTGGTGCAATCTCGAAAGATGAATATGGCATCGAGCAAATTAACGAAGAGAAGTGTATCGATTGTGGTAAGTGTATTACGGCTTGTCCTTTCGGATCGATTATGGAGAATTCACAAATTGTGGATGTAATGAAATCGATTAAGGAAGAAGAAACAGAAACCATTGCCATTGTTGCTCCGGCTGTAATCGGTCAGTTTAAATCGACCACCGATACTGTATTGGGAGCGGTAAAACAACTTGGTTTTACTGATGTAATGGAAGTGGCAAAAGGTGCAAATGTAACCACAGAAAGAGAAGCTGATGAACTCTTGGAGCGTTTAGAAGACAAGGCTCCATTCATGACTACATCATGCTGTCCGGCCTATGTTTCGGCAACAGAAAAACACGTTCCTGAAATTCAAAAGTATGTTTCTCATACCAAGAGTCCGATGTATTACGCTGCAGAAATTGCACGCGAAAAATATCCGAATGCAAAAATTGTGTTTATCGGTCCTTGTATTGCCAAACGTCGCGAAGGGATGAAAGATCCAAATGTTGATTATGTGATGACATTCGAAGAGCTGTCGGCACTATTCAATGGCTGGAAAATTGAAATTAGCAAAGAACAACCATTAGAACTCGACCGCAGTATTCATAACCACGGACGCGGATATGCTGCCAGCGGTGGTGTAGCTCAATCGGTTCTTGAGGTGAAACCTTACGTGAATATCAAGCCTGTAATTGTGAACGGTTTGGATAAGAAGAAAATCAAAATGCTAAAAGCTTTTGGTAAAACTGGCAAAACAAGTGGAAACTTTGTTGAGGTAATGGCCTGCGAAGGAGGTTGTATTGCTGGTCCGAGTTCAAACTTCGATCCGAAAACAGGAAGCAAATTATACGAAAAGAATCTTGCGGCTTTAATTGAAAGCCTTGAAGACTAGAATATCAATAAGACCAAGGGTGATATTGCATTGCCCTTGGTTTTACTTTCTCCAAAAATCGAGGATTACAGGCAAATGATCACTAAACCCTCCGTGATACCTGTAGCCAACAAATGTCCTAAAAGGCTTTACACCAAAATAAGTTTCGTCCTTCTCCAATAGATAGTCAGGAGCAAATACACTCATTCCGTCGGGTTTGCAATACAAAACAGCTGATTTATCGAGCAAATTCCCCGAAACAATAAACTGATCGAGCATTCCCCATTTTCCTTGGTATTTGTGGCTTCCAATGCTGCCCTTCCTAACGAATCCATCGGCCAGGTTATAGAGTTGTTGTTTCTTTATTTTACCTGATACAGCCGTAGCATTTAGTACCGATTTTATAGATTCATTCTCGGGATAATCATTAAAATCGCCCATGATTAAGAGCTTTGCCTTGGGTGATTCCTGATAAATGGAATCTACTTTCTGGCGTAGCAATCTGGCAGCTGCTAATCGCTTGTGTTCCGATTTCAATTGTCCTCCCCACCTCGATGGCCAGTGGTTCACAAAAACATGCAAGGTATCGCTACTGTGCAGCTTTGCTTTCACATACAGAATTTCACGGGTAGTTGATTCCTTTTCATTTGGGTAAATCAAAGGAATAAAATGGGTATGTAAGGGTTGAAATATTTCGGGCTGATAAAGCAAAGCAACATCAATACCCCTGCGATCTGGCGATTCCTTATGAAGCATTTTGTAACCGATTTTATTAAGCCTTCCATGTGCAAATATACCATCGAGCACAAAGCGGTTTTCGATTTCGCACAGACCAATTAAATCGGGAAATTCCCATCCTCCGGCAGCCATAATCACCTTGGAAATTCGATTCAGCTTTCGCTGATATTTATCCCAAGTCCAATGTCTTTCTCCTGTAGGTAAAAATTCGTTATCCAGCTTTAAGCTGTCATCAAAACAGTCGAAACAATTTTCCAGATTGTAAAACATCAGCCTCAAATCTCCTCGCTTGCTCACCTCGCTGCCTTCCAGCACTGTTTGTCCGGGTGCGAGCCAGGTAATAAAGATGAGAAATATGCCGATTATTCCGACTTTCATTCCAGGGCTTCTTTGAACTCATAAGCGCCCATATCGGGGGCAGCATCAACATTTCTTGCCGTGTTTTGCAAATCGAGAGGGAATGTAACTCCGAATTCTACCTTACCGCTATTAATGCAAGGAGAAATATCGCTAAGGGTAAAGAGTCTTTCTTCGAGCGAAGTAAATTCAGGATTTTCATTAAAAATACAATTGGAGAATATACTTGAGTAATCGGTCTGAAGCGAATTGCCCAATTTTAAAAGAGTATTTTCGATTTGAAGTCCTGTTGTATTGTCAATCATTAATTCGTCCCTCTGTGATCCCCAAACAATGCAATTAGCGATTTCAATCGACTTTCCTGTTGCATTCATCAATTGGATAACCGGAAGAGTTCTGACATCAAAATTCCAGGAATTGTAGAAGGTAGAATGATAAAGGTCGAATTCTCCATTTTCAACACGCAAACACTCATCGCCACAGTTTAGCACCAAAAGATCGTGAGCTACAAGATCAACATGGGTAGCAGAAATTCCATTTTCCGTAAAATTTTGAATCACTCCATATTCCAGTTCGAGTTCATTTGGCCCATTTTCATTCCCCTGAAATTTGATTCCATTGATTCCATCCTCGAGCCTAAAATAAGACATGACATTTCCTGAACTGCTTTCGTGAAAGTAAAGGCCATTCCATTGCCCCGGCACATTTTCATAGAGCTCTTCGAGTCGAGAGCTGCCCAAATACACCGGCTCCTCAAAACTTCCATTAATTTGCACACTTCCGTGGATATCCATTCCGGCGTTCTTTCCAAAATAGACTCTTGTTCCTTTGTCCATACCAAGAATTACATTTTCGTTAATGGCAATTTGCTGATTTACCAAATAGGGACGATTTCCCGTCCAGTTTTGAGAACTGAGTATGTTATCCTCCACCAATACCACATCTTGCGCCCAGGTGCTTAAAATTAGCCCTTGCAGCTTACCATTTACATTGAATACAAGAATGTCTTCCAACAGAACCGGATCATCTGCATTATTTTCCTTTAAGTCAACCTCAACAAAGACAAACAAACTATCATTTGCCCCTATCTCGATATTGCTGAAATTTTCGCCCGTAAGTCCGTTTACATTTAAGCGGTATGGTGAGTTGTTATCTTGCAAAAAAACTTCTTCCACATTTACACGCTTCGACGATTTGTTGTAGACCTTAAATTGCATTGTGGTAGAGCCAAATCCTGTAAAGAGTGTATCAAAAGAAAGCGTATCTACTGAAAAGCTCAATCGAAACTCAGGATCGGTATTTAATCCTTCATCATTGTCGCAAGCTACAAAGCCAGGAATTAAAAGAACTGAGCAGAGAATATAGAATAAGTTGCGCATACTATTATTGTTTAGAATTTTGAAGATAAAAAAAATCCGGTAGTTAAGTCATCTACCGGATCTTTATTTATGTTTTGATATCTAAAAGAAGACATAACTTTTGCTCTGCCTTTTGTGACGCTGTGTTTTGGTCTTGCTAAAGTTTCTGTCGGCAGCTCTTCTTTCTCTCATTTTGCTTTCACGTTTCATTTTATTAGGAATATCGAAGTTGATTCCCAGAGTAATTTCATGTGTACCATTACTACTATCAGCAATTAAATTATCGGTATAATGATCGTATGAATATCCAATATAGTACTGGTTGTAGTTCACACCTACCATTCCAACAATCTGATCGTTTGTACGATAAGAGGCTGCCATCCAAAAATGATTGATGTAAAGTTTGATTGAGGCATCGTAATACATTTCAGAATCGATTGTTTGGCGAACAATTACAGATGGCTCAAGATCAATTAAATCGGTCACGTGAAAAGTGTAACCTGCAGTTCCGTAAAAATGGCGCATCATAATATCATCGTTGTAATTGTTATCACCCATTCGGACTGATGACTGGAACAAATGTACAGCCGAAAATCCTACAAAATAGTCATCGTTGTACAGATATACACCAAAATTGGCATCAGGTACATAGGTAACCCTATCGGTACCTGTATAAAGCGGATCGTTCACAGGAATATCTTTCCCATCGAATTTGTACTGGTAAAACAATCCTCCCAAACCAAATGACAGCTTGGTTCCCGACTGTCCCAATCGCTTTCTTGTCAATTGCAAATGGTAGGCATATGATAGTTCGATTCCTGTACGCGATACAGCCCCGTATTTGTCGTTAAAGAAATATCCTCCCACGCCTACACCTCGTTGTTTGTTACGGCGAGCCAAAGGGTTCCCCATCACATTACAAGTCGTACATTTGCCACCCAGATTTTTATTAAAGCTTAATGCCTGGGTTTCCGGAGCTCCATCAACACCAGCCCATTGTTGCCTTAAACTTAGTCGCAATGGCGAATACATTCTACTACCAGCCATGGCTGGATTTAATAAAAACCCATTCTCCACGTACTGACTGTAAAGTGGCAACTGCTGTGCTTTTACTTGAGTCATCCCAAGTAAGAGGATACCTAATAAAATTAGCGTTCTTTTCATTAGAATATTCTGGTCAGGTTTTAAAGTTCGTTCTCTTATCTTAATATCGTAACGGTTCCCATTATCGGTTTCTCTTCGTCAACTTCAACGGCATAGTAATATGAACCAATTGGCAGTTTCATGTTTCCATTGTAGCCTTTCCAAGGTTCTCCCTTGTACTCATTACCTGTTCCGCTAAACTTATAAACAGCTTTCCCCCATCGGTCGTAAATCACAATTTTAAGATTCTGAATAAATTCTATTCGGTCGATGTCCCAATAATCGTTATAACCATCAGCATTTGGTGTAAACGCTTTTGGAATACGAATTCTGCGTTCGAACAGGTATTCAACAACAATTGTTGAGTCTAATTCACAACCATTTGCGTCTACCAAATTCAGGTGATATGTACCCCTGTCGAGATCTTCGAGAGTTGGTGAATTATCCAATGCAATGCCATCTGTTGACCAATTGTATGTATAATCTGTTACACCACCACTCACACTAACACCCAGTGCACCATCCATCGCATCGTAAGTGGTTGGTCGAATCACCTCCACTTCAAGCGCTAATGGTTCCGGCTCAAAAATATCAACGATAGAAACATCATTACACCCTTGCGCATCGGTTACGGAAACTTCGTAAGTTCCCAATTTTAAATCGGTTGCTTCCTGTGTATCCTGTCCATCAGACCATAAAATTGTATAATCTGGCGTACCCCCTGTAATATCTACATATGCGCGACCCGTTCCGTCTCCATGACAGAGAACATCCTCAAAATCATTAACTTCAGCAATTAGCGTATCTGGTTCATTCAAGGTAAATGTTCCACTCTTGCTACATCCATTATCATCGGTAACAATGTAATCATATGTTCCCCTGGTTAGCTCTTCAATTCGCTGAGTTACACTACCATAGTTGTCCCAATTGATAACATATGGTGCGGTTCCTTCCGTAATATCCAACTGAATCCAACCATTTTCCAATCCGTAACAAGTTGGTTCCTTGCTGTCTGCAACTGCCACATACAGTTCTGCAGGCTCAACAATCTCAATATCAACTGGTGTCGATTTACAACCATTCCTATCGGTGATTTCAACTGTATAAATTCCGGCTGATAAATTTTCCTGATCTTCATTAGTCGGAATTACTCCCGTACCTGTCCAAACACAGGTATAAGCAGGTGTTCCACCCTTAGGTTGTATGTTGATATAACCATCATCCATTCCAGGACATGTTATATTTTTCGTAAACACTTCAACATCCAATAAATCTGGTTCTTCTACGATAACAATCAATGTTTGTTCCTCATATCCCGGATCTCCACCCGAATCGTGCACCGTAACTTTGTAAGTGCCAGATGATAAACCAGTAATATCCTGATCATTACTCCTGAAGTAATTTGCCCCACTCCATGTAAATGTAAGGTTTGCTGGATCGCTGGCTCCTTCTATTCCAAGGCTAATTGCACCATCGCTGGCACCAGGACAAATATTATGCGTTACCAAAGTTGTATACAACAACAACTTAGAAGGTTCGTGCACTTTTTTATCATCTTCTATTCTACAAGAATTAGCATCAATTACTGCCACTTCGTAGATTCCCATTTCTAATCCACTTACCGATACACTTCCTGTAGTATTATCCACATCGGCGTAAGAGTAACCATTTGGACCTGAGATTAATACCGTATAAGGAGCTGTACCTCCACCAAAGCTGGCAGAAATTGTTCCATCGCGTTGCCCCTCGGCTGTGATATCAGTTGGTGTAACCGTTAAATTCATATCTGTCGACTCTGCAATCAATTGATTTCCAGATACAGAACAACCAGTTGCCGTAGTAACAGTGTATGTATACAATGCAGGTTCCAAATTGAGTATTCTCTTGGCCGAAGACAGAAAGCCGGTTCCCAAATCATTGGTCCATTCTATGGTATAATCTGCCTTACCTGCATCAACCGATAATTCAATTTCTCCATTGCCAGCCTGGTTACAACTTACATCTTTGTAATTTGCAACACTTACAACAATCGGATCGGCAGCTAACAGTTCATAACTTGCATTTGCAGTATTACCACCATCTGTTACAGTTACAGAATAAGTTCCTGGTGCTAAACCACTTATCGACTGCCCACTTCCTGTATAGCCTGAAGGCCCGGTCCACGAGTAGGTATAAGTTCCTGATCCTCCGGCCGCTACCGCTTCCAGTTCACCATCCGAAAAACCTACACACCCAACAGGTTGTACCTGATTGATATAAGTATACACCAGTCCCGGAGATTCGATAATTACAGATTTCTCTACAGTTGTACAACCTGATGCATCGGTGGCAATTACATGATAAACACCTGCCGCCAGATTTTCAATCAAGTAATTATTTTCATCAAAATTATCAGGACTGCTAAAAGTTCCACTTGGTCCACTTACCGTAAAAGTATAAGGCATTCTTCCTTCGAATAATTCCAAAGCCAAAATTCCTTCATTTGCTCCAGGAGTTTCAACATGTTGTTCTACTACAACTCCCAATTGTAATGGAAGACCAATATCGAGATCAACAGTATCGTTATACGAACAGTTTTTCTTATCGGTGACTTCTAAGGAATATTTTCCTGAAACTAAATTTTCAATATTTTTTTGATAGGCCTTATAATCATTCGGACCAGTCCACGTATAAGAGTAACCTTCGTTCCCACCATAAGGTGTTACATAAATAATTCCATCTTCTGTATTTTCACAAGAAGGCAAAACTTTATCAGCAACAATAAATCCAATTTTGTTAGGCTCCGTTACTGTAATTTCCTGCTCTAATATGCACCCATGGCCATCAACGATTCGTAATACGTAATTCTCAGGGGCTAAACCTTTGAATATTCCGGTCGTTTCTTCCACACCATCAAGGAAATAGCGGTAATCAGGGGTACCCTGTCCACCTACAACAAATATTTCACCTGTATTATCGCCATGACAATTGGCTGGTTCTACAACTAACTCTTCTGCAATAAGTTCGCTTGGTTCATTCAATTCTTGCTCCTTACTTGCAACACATCCTGCATTGTCGGTAACTGTTAATTGATATAGCCCACCAGCTAATCCCGATATATTATTATCGCTGGATGTATATCCGTCAGGACCAGTCCATGAGTAAGAATAATCTGGTACACCGCCAATTACACTTGGAGAAAATTCTCCATTGGCATCGCCATAACATTTCAGATCCAAACCATTCAAATCCACAATCATTTCAGGGTTTGAATTAATGGTCACATCTTCTTCTACAGTTTTACAATCATTTTCATCCTGAACGTAAACTTTGTAATCTCCAGAAAATAATCCTGTGATATTTTCACTCGCCTGTAAATTGTCATCCAAATAATATGACAATCCTCCCGTTCCACCCGAAGCATCAATTAAAATTTCTCCTTCAGGAACAGTAAAGCAAGCTAAATCTTTCGTATCGATATTATCTATTAATAATTCATAAGCATCGAATACATTTACGATGGTGTCGAATGTACAATTTTTACCATCGGCTACAGTTACATGATATTTTCCTGGATCAAGATTGAACGCAGTACTTTCCCAAATTGTCTTGTCAGTAGATGCAGTTGTAATTTCAGTTCCCGATTCATCTTCCCAGAAAAATTGATATTCCGGATATTGAACATCGGCAACTTTTGCAATGATTCGACCATTTCCTTGTCCGAAACATTTTACATTATTGGAAGTAATTTCCAAAGATACTTTTGAAACTTCTCCAAGGGCAACTTCAATTTTCGATTCGATTTTACAATCGGTACCATCAAATTTGTTGATTCCATATCGAACTTCAACTTTATAAAATCCATTTTGATCAACTTCGATTACCGGATTTGTTTCACCAGTTAATTCTGTATATGGATCTGTTGCTCCGTCATCAGCACTGAAATACCATTGGAAAGTTGTTGAACTGTTAATTGGAAATCCTTCAACATGATCCAAAACTGCAACATTACTACACCACTCTTCTCTAGGTTTATCAAAACTCTCTTCGAATGAAGGTGGATTTTCCTCTCCACTTGGATCAACATATAAAACAAAACCTGTAGTGTTATCTTCTTCAAAATGATATTTAACTGGATGTGGTTGCCCAGAACCCGAAGTACCCTGAATATCAGTTAGTGCTGCATTGTAAATTTTGTCGAAAGTTCCGCTTGGTTTATGAACTGTTGCCGGAACTCCTGCTGTACTGGATTTTAGGAAAACGTATGAACAACGAACACCTTCCATTTTTAAATCGTAATGAACCGTTATGGTTTTTCCCGATTCGATGGTATTGTTTTCATATCCCAGAGTGAATTCAAGATTTGTAAATTCATTGTTACCAAAAATCTTTCCTTCCTCCATAAATCTTACCGAACCAAAATACCCTTGTTCTGTATCGGCTGTACTTTTAATATTGATTACTCCATTGTCAACAAAATCAACAAATCCGAAATGAACGTCACCATCTGTTTCGCAATAGATTCCACCACCATTCTCGAAAGTAATATAGGAATCGGTACTTGTGAAAGTCAAACCTCCGGTAGTATTCATTTTCATGTTCCAACCTGTAATGGCATCGGAACTTATTGTCACCAAAGATTTTGTCATATCGAACGAACGAACTGCATCAAAATCGTGAAGCGATAATGAACTAAACTGATTTACAGTGAAGTTATTCTCCTGGGTTGAAACAGATCCTTCATCAATAATCAGGTTACCGGAAGTAACAAATCCTGTTTGCCACGTCCAATTCTGGCTGGTTCCAATAAATCGGATATCTCCATCCATGGTTTTACTGGCAAAGTCAACAGTTTTATTATCGGTTAAACCATCGCCAACAAACTCGAATGTTCCCTGCATATCCAATGCCATACTTTCTGTAAGGTCCATAGAACCACCAATTTGCAATTTAGCGGTTACTGAAAAATTTGCATCCGGATCAATATCATCATTCCAAGTCATGCTATGACACTTTGCATCGGCTGTAATCTCAACCAACTTACTGCCAAAGAATGAATTGGAAGTAAAAAACACATCGTCGTTTAGAGTTGGAACACAACCTTCTTCGCTACCGTCCATAGCTCTACTCCAGTTTTCATGATTGTTCCAATCATCATCAGCTCCATTACCCGTCCAGTATAATGCTATAGGTGCAATGGCACCATCTATTGTCCAGCCAGTTACATTTCCTAAATCGAAAGAATTCGTAGCGGTATAAGTAACTCCTTCAGAAACATCGGCATGTATATCTTTCAATTCCAGGAAGTTTCCTGTTACATTATTATTGGCTTTGATAAATGTTTCATTACCTGCACCATCCTTAGTGGAATGTAAATATATCGGTGCAAAACAACTACCTTCTACCAATAGATTGTCGGTAGTAATGGTTCTGCCCTTTTCCAATTTATACTCAAAACCTCTTGCCAATTCAAGAGTTCCAAATGAATTTTTCTTCCCGTTAATTACACCATCACCTTGTATTAACATGTGCGAAGCATATACATCGAGTCCAGAGAAACCACCATCCAGCTTACCTCCCTGTTCGAAAATAAAATCATTGAAGCTGATAGAATGTGCTGCTGTACCTACAAGAATTACATCGGCAATATCTTTTACACGAACTGTACTATTATCAGCAACTAATTCAAACCCTTGATCGTAAGACTCATCGGCAAGGTTAATATAGATTGATCTTCCAGAAACATCCTCGCTACCATTCACAATTACATTAGAATTACTGATATCTAATCCTCTTGAATGAATTCCGGCAGGTTGATCGATGGAAGTGATACTTTTACACTCTACTAAATTGCCATTGGCAACCAATTTTCCTTGGCGGATAAACAAATCTCCTGAAGTCTGAAAGTCAGAATACATTGTCCAAACTCCTGATTTACCATCGAACTCCACTACATTTGGAAACACATAACCAAATGTGTTCATACTCTGAGCTTCGGTTGCTCTAAAATAGAAATTTACCAGAGGAGATAAATCAATATCCAATTCTGCATTCAATATAAACGAGCCATATATATATACACCTGAAATATCGGTTGCTCCCATTACAAAATTTGGTCGAGCTGTTTCAGATCCAGTCCAATCCATTGTTCTGCATCGAATATCTCCAGCTCCTGTATATACATTCTGATCAAATCCGTTAAATGAATTTACATCAAAGAAAACATTATCCTTAGCTGTTGGCACACAACCATCTGCGGCTCCGCCCGAAGTTGTAGACCAATGGTTCGGATCGTCCCAGTTTCCTTCTCCTCCTACCCAGAACAGATCTCTTCCCGTAGGTTCGTCCTCGAACTTCCAACCTGTGGTATTACCCAAATCAAGAGAAGCTTTCGCTACAAACACATTATCTGGTTCTGCATGAACATTTAGTAGATTTACCGAATTCACCTCTATATCAGTCACTCCTGATTTTGCCTGGAAAATCGCAGCATCAGAATCTGAGCCTGAAATATCAATGGTACCTTCACAAGCACCATCGGCATTTAATCCACCTAAAATAAAAGTTTGTCCGCTTTCAAAAACATAAGTTTTACCTACTGCCATTTGAATATTTTCAGCTGTAAAACTAATTTTCGAAGGTGTTGGTTTTCTGAAATAAGTATTTCCATTGAAAACCATATTGTTGAAGCTTACATCATCAGCAAAAACATCCAGGTAAGCATTTCCGGTTGTTTCTTGAAAAGTTAAATTGTGGAAGTTTAAAACTTCATCGCCCGTTGAAACAATAAATTCACCAGCTGTTGCCATCTGAATTTCAGATGTTCCTGCCAGTAAAGTAAATGAGTTTGCAGACACCTCTAATCGATCTACTTTTAGAATGGAAGATCCCAGGTTTAATGAACGAAGATTATCTACTCCATAATTTGAATAAAATTCGTTTGCCTCAACTTGGTGATTATTTGTTGAAAGATCACCTCGTTCAAGATTGATAATTCCGGTAGTTGTAAGATCTGAATTTAAAGCCCAAGGACCATTTTTCCATGTTCCATCATCCTGTTTGTTTCCGACAAAATTCAAGTCACTTATCAGTTCAACTGCACCAATCGTAATGGTTTGAGCAGTTTCTGCTTTAAAATTCATTTCGCCTGAAAAAGAATTATTACCAACTGCCATTCCTGACATATCCAGGCTACCAAATACATTTAGTTGCTGGTCACCAGAAAAGGTCATTGTTGGTGAAGCAATCCAGGTCATATTGTTACATTCGGCAATTTTTCCTTTTACCGAGATGTTTACATTTAAATTTCCTGTAGGTATGCTACCTTCATCAAAGAAAACATTGTCTTTTCTGGTTGGAACACAACCAGTATCCCAGTTTCCTGCTTCAAACCAATTGCCATCCACAGCTCCTGTCCAATTTACATCTCCACCTACCAGGTCGTTCGGAAAAACCCAACCATCGTAGCCAGATACACCAACCGATTCTTTTGCTTGCAGTACACCTGCCATTCCGCCAACAACATTTACATCTTCAACTCGAATGCGTTGGATATTTGAAGAGTTTACATCACTATCAATAAAGGCAATTCCGCCATCCCCTTTCAAGGAGATATTTTCTGAACATGAACCCATTGCTGTAAGTCCATCGATATCAAGAATTTTCTGAGTACTTCCAGCCTGGAAAAGATATTCATTCCCTTCAGCAAAAACCAGCTTATGGTATTGATGATTTCCTTTTATGATTGCACTACCATTAAACCTTAACTCATCGAAAGTTGGATAGTCTGTTGCATTATCATTGGTTAAAAACACCTGGTTATCAAGCGGATTAAACAATACAGCTCCATAATTGATTCCATCAGAATTGTTATTATAAAACTCTGCACCACTTTGAGTCAATGTAATTTGAGATCCTGTGCCGTTAAAGGTAAAACCACTGCCTTCAACATGCCATGCACGCATTACACCTTCGTTAATGTCTATCGTTGAGTTGGTAATATCCAAAGTTCTTGCCTGACTGGAATTAGATTCAAATCGATCAGCATCAATATCAAATGTTGCGGCAGATAAATTTCCAGAAATCAGACGCAATACATTATCGATACTAATATTGGTAGCCAATGTATAAGCTCCAGTTGCCTCAACAATTAGCGCACCAGACATTGTAGCATTTAAAGAAACCGAACCACTTCCTTTTAGGTAAGTTTCTCCATTGAAAGCCCAATTGGCTCCTGTTGCATTCAGCGATGAGTAAACTTCAAGAGAATTATTCCCTCCAATCACTGAAGTTCCTAAAACAGTAAGTTCCTTACACTCGGCAGGAACATTAATTTCTACTGTAAATCCATCTGGTATGGTGGCATTATTGTTCCTTGAAGGAACACATGATTTGTCCCAATTTAAGTGATTGCCCCACAAATTATCTCCTCCTGCACCCGTCCATGTATAATCGTCGGCAGAAGGGGCAATAAAGTTCCAACCTGTGTTTGCACCCAGGTCGTAAGAATTGTTTGCGGCAAATGGAGCAGCTCCTCCGTTGGCAGTGATATTTCTAACTTTTAAATAATCTAAGGCAACACCATTGGCAGAAATAAAACCTCCGGCACCACCACCTGTTATACTTATATATGAGTAACATTGTCCTAAAGCTGTAAACAACACTTGAACATTTTGAACTCCATTATTCAAAGTATATGAATTGCCTTCTGTAAAAACCAGTTCCTGAAAATCATTTTCTCCACTTAAACTACCATCTTTCTGAAAAGTAAGTTTATTAAAATTCGCTCTTAAACTTGAATTCACAATCTCTCCGGCGTTACCAGAGAAAACAAGATCGTAGAAATCTACCATTTGCATCCCAGTAGTTTCAACACTGGAATTATCAGACAAAATATTAATAGTGGAATTTCCTGGATGTACTGTAAGATTATCGGTTTGAAAAGACAAGACCGAATTTCCTGTTTTATTTAAATTAATCGTCGCAGAGTTTAAAAATAATTCGCGCGAAATTGATGTTTCAGATACAATACTACCACAATTCACTTCAGCTTCGATACTTAAAGTTCCTTGCTGAAACTGAATGTCATTATCAAGAATATCAAGATCTCCAGTAATTCTCCAACCTCCATTGTTTTCAAAAATAAGATCCCCATCAAAGATATTACCTCCAAAATCGATTGTATTGCCTTGTGTACTTGCTCTAAAATATAAAGGACGATCAAGATCGATGATCATTTGGTTGGTAAAAGTTACACCACCGTATATGACCAAATAATGAGCTGGATTGGCATCCGTTTTCAGGGTTGGCATATTTTTTACATTTCCCCAATGCATATTCGCACAACGAGCTACGTTGGTAATTACAACCTCCGCTCCCGGATCTGGAAATGAAAATTCATCGAAATACACATTATCGTCCTTATCGGGCAACAAGGCTTCCGGATTCACCTTTCCTCCTGGCTGATCACTCCAATGTTGAATATCATTGAAATTACCCGATCCTCCAATCCAGTAGAAATCACGTGCTTCGGCAGTAATATAAACAGTATGTAGTAATATTAATAGTAGTAGACGTATACCATACCTTTTCATAACAATCAGTTTTCTAATCAGTCAAACTCACTAGCATGTTAGATAAAAACAATTATTCTTTTTATAAAAGAACTCTTTGTTTTGACGAGAGAAAAATAAATAAGTTTCAAATTTGGTGAAAAATTTCAACATATTAATTATTACCCATGTATTATTTCCACCTACAAATCACACATTTTTCCCCTAAGTTATGAATAGTTTTTTGTTTTATAAAAATTAAACATTTGTAGTTTGAACGATATCAGAAGTTTACAAGCAAAAAACCTGATCAAATAAGGTATGATCAGGTTTTTCAATATGTTTAGATGATTGTAATCTTTTTTTATGACCAGTCCTTGTGGTCTTTTTACATGAATTCTATTTCCTCCAAATCGTCCCAATCGATAATTTCATATTGGTCATTTCCGGTGAATATTAATATTCCCGCATTTTTTCCCGAAACATCAGTTTGATCGCCTAAATAAAGGTTTTGCCCACTTTTTAGCTCAACTAAACAATAATTATACGCCTTGGGTGTAATTTTTTTCACATTTCTAAAAGGAATGGAAAATTCTAGCTTATCATTCAACCCATTAAGAACCTCAGAATCCATAGCCTCATCAAGATCGTACACAATAACTCCTTCGAAGGTTTTCCCCTCCTTGGTAGTTAGCTTGCCATATAGCCTTTCAGAATCTTTAAATTCAGAAAAACAGTTCACCACATTTTGAGGAAGGGCTATAATTTCCAATGACAAAAAGTGTTTCCAGGTAAAATCAATTCTCCCAACTTGAGGAATGGTTACAATAATTCCCCTGTTGCTTCTGCTTACGTCATTCGACGATTTTAAATGCAATTCTCGACCCGATTGTAAAGTAATCAATGATCCATTCTCTTGCTTTTTTATCTCTTTTATTTTAGCAAAAGGGATATTCATATCGCCATCGCGACTTAAGCCATCCAGTTTATCTTGCAGCAAGCGTTCATCATGATCCCATTGAATAAAACCGGTAAACTCTCCTATTGTAGTTGTAATTTTTCCATAAATTGGATTTCCAAAATTTTCCTGAATCTGGTTCTCAGGTCTGAAAAAATTAACTACATCAATTCTATTCCAATCAATTTTAAGCAAGCCCAATTCATGATCCATGATCCAAACCTGATTTCCAACATCATTGGAACCTCCTTTGAGATTAATGAATTTCCCTGTTTTTAATTCAAGGTTTACCGATTCGCTGCCTGTAACCGAAATGGAATTGATATCACCAAAACGACATTCGAATTTTCGTATCAATGACTGATTGGTAGAACCATTGGAGTACTCAACACGATACCATGAAGTTCTTCTTCGTTTCTTGTACTCTACTATTTGGGGCTTTTCTTCGTCCAGGTATTTCAGGTAAGGATTTTCAATTTTCTGAGAATTAAAAACATCCGTTAGAAAAACTTCCTCATCGTTCCAACGAATTGGACCTTCATATACATCTCCATCAACAGTAGTTATTGAACCATACAGATAGCAAGGATAGTTTTGGGCTCCTAAGCCTAAGGCATTCAATAACAAGCTAAAAAACAAAGAAAAAAACAGTACGATTTTAATCAGGTATTCCATATTGCGGCTTTATTAATTGTTTTGAATCGTTTGTAAGACGAACAAAGCTCTTATTAGTTACAGCCGCAATTTAAATTATTTTTTTCTGAATAAAACCTGGATGTATTTTGAGTTTTCGGCAGGTGTAAAAATTTGTATCAACTCCCAATCCGAATCGTAATCAGCTATCGTCTTCTTTAGCTTATAAATCCTTAATAAATTTTCTGCAATCCCACTTTCCGGATCAAATTCAGGATCATCGCTCACGTCCCATACAAATGATTCGAGTCTATATTGAACACTTATTTTGCGATCTGCAAATTTCACTTCCACTTCGGCCACCTGGTTATCATCGGCAAATGGAATGGGTACACATATTTCTCTCATGACTTAAAGGTTAAAGGTTATTGCTTGTTGTTTTTATTCATATTTAATGGCATTTACCGGATCGGCAGAGGCTGCTCTGAACGATTGCCATGCAACGGTACAAATTCCGATTGCCAAAGAAACAATGATGGTAAGCAGAAAAATCCACCAACTAATCTGAATGCGATATGAAAAATCGTTCAGCCAAACATTCATTGCCCAGTAGGCAATTGGTATGGCTATAATATTGGCTATTATAATCAGCTTCACAAACTCTTTGGTTAACAGGTACACAAGCTGACTAACCGAAGCTCCCAAAACTTTACGAACACCCAACTCTTTGGTTCGCTGCTCGGCAATAAAGGACGAAAGGCCAAATAAACCCAGAGAAGCAATAAGGATACTCAGCAAAGAAAAAATGGAGAAAATCCATGTCAACCTTACTTCAGAATCATAATTCTCTCTCAATCTTTCATCCAAAAAGAAGTAATTAAAGGCCATTTTTGGACTAAACTCGTTCCAAACCTTCTCGATATATTTTATCGTTTCTTCCCGGTTATCCTGATTCAGTTTTACGTACATAACCCGTCGAAACCTCTCATGTTCGCTTACCAGAAAGTTAATCGGTTCAATATTTTCACGCAAAGGTCGGTAATGAAAATCAGCTACAACACCAACTACCTCTCCTTTCATGATTCCATCATCATCCTCTTCTCCCTCTAACTCAACGCCCAATTGCAACTTTTTACCAACGGCATTCTCATTCCAATTGAATTTTCTGGCTGCGGCCTGGTTCACAATAAATGCACTGCTTGTATCCGAAGCGATATTCCGGTCGAACTTTCTGCCTTGCATCATTTTCATCTGCATCATATCCAGGTAATCAAAATCGATTACACTAAAGTTTAGGGCATATTGTTCCATCCCTTCCTCACCTTCGTACAAATGCACAGTTTTCGAACCATCAAAACCAATTAATGTATTAGAGGTAGCAACTGTGTTGATATTTGGATTTTTTCTGAGCTCATCTTTCAAAGGTTCAATCCTGGTTCTCATTAGAGAATCTCTAACGATACTTACCAAAACATCCTCCTTACTAAATCCCATATCCTTGTTATTCATGTAATTTAGCTGAATGCCTACAATTATGGTTCCGCTAATCATGATGGCAGATACGGTAAACTGTGATATCACCAGAAGTTTTCTGAGCATTCCACCTGCTTTGCCCTTTATGGTTGATCCTTTTAAAATGACCGCAGGATGAAAAGAAGACAAATAAAATGCAGGATAACTACCAGAAACAATACCAAGAATCAAGGCCAATAGAACACTGAAAACTAATATTTCTGGTGTCTCCGAAATACTTAGAGCCAAATCCTTATCCACCAAACTATTAAAAAATGGCAAAATCAGCTCTACTACAATAATTGCAATTGCCAGGGCCAGAAATGTTAAGGATAAACTCTCCATTAAAAACTGTCTGATCAAGGTATCTCGATGCGCCCCAACAACTTTTCGAACACCAACTTCCCTTGCTCTTTTGGTAGATCGGGCTGTGGCCATATTCATATAATTAATACCAGCAATCGATAATATAAAAAAGGCTATGGCTGATAATATAAATATATACTTGATATTGCCTGTTGGTGCATCCC
This sequence comes from Marinifilum caeruleilacunae, assembly GCF_013141825.1. Classification (GTDB taxonomy): domain Bacteria; phylum Bacteroidota; class Bacteroidia; order Bacteroidales; family Marinifilaceae; genus Marinifilum; species Marinifilum caeruleilacunae. The sequence goes on along the minus strand of NZ_RZNH01000032.1, from coordinate 8,741 downwards.
ACTGAAGGTCGGACTTTAAATGGATATCGGCGAGCTTCTGAACAACCAGGGTGTAATCAATTCCCAACTGATCGCCCAGGGCTTTCATGTATTTTTCGTAATAAAGCGGAAATTTTTCCTTGATGGCTTCTACCCTGGAGTTTTCCTTCAGCAGTAGGAAAGTATAATTGCTAAAACTCCAAAATGTAATGGGTTCGGTGCTATTGAACTCCTCCGAGCCACGCAAGGCCTCAAGGGTTTTCATGGAATAAAAGCCTCTGAACCTAAAGTGACTGTTTCCCGGAATATCTTCCATTACACCAGTTACTGTAAAGGATCTATCCTCACCTACAATTAATACCTTTCCAAGCGGATCTTCATCGCCAAAATACTTTTTGGCCAGCGTTTGGTTTAAAACAATAGAGTATGGTTCGCTTAGTGCTTTATCAGGATCACCTTGCAGAAGCTTATAACTAAACACCCTGAATACACTCGAATCAACATAGGAAATTCGTTCCTCGTAAAACTCTTTTTCACCATATCGGAATTGTTGTCTTCCCGACCCCTGAACTCTAACAAACTCTTCCACTTCAGGAAATTCCTGCTTAAAAGTTGGTCCAAAAGGCATGGGCGAGGTAGCTACCCGGTCGCGTTTTCCATTCAAGGTAAAATCGGAAGCCAAACGCACAATTCTTTTATGCTTTACATTGTACTTATCGTAGGATAATTCTTCCTGAATAAAAAGCACAATTAAAATTGCACATATTAATCCCACCGACAATCCTGTAACATTAAGGACTGTATAGAACTTATTTCGATTAAAATTTCGAATAATGGTAATTAAGAAATTTTTTAACATTGCGATTCTATTGATGAAACAAGTAGATGTGGGGTTTTGTGGGCTTGGGTATTATAGTTTTTGTCTCATATTTTCGGTAACTACATGACCATCGAACAGCTGAATAATTCTATGACTCCTATCGGCATCAGACGGCGAGTGAGTTACCATGATAATTGTAGTTCCTTCTTCATTCAATTGTGTTAAAAGGTTCATCACCTCTTCACCATTCGCCGAATCCAGGTTCCCTGTAGGCTCATCGGCCAAAATCAATTTTGGATTTGAAATTACGGCACGAGCAATTGCAACTCTTTGTTGCTGCCCTCCCGAAAGTTGCTGAGGAAAGTGTTTTGCCCTGTGGGCGATATTCATTCTTTCCAAGGCTTCATTCACTCTTCTTTTACGTTCCGAACCCGATACTTTCATATAAAGCAATGGCAATTCAACATTCTCGAATACAGTAAGTTCATCAATCAGGTTAAAGCTCTGAAATACAAAACCAATGTTCTCTTTTCTAAGATTTGTTCTTTGGCGCTCAGAGTAATTTTCAACCTGGTAACCATTAAAGTGTAATTCTCCCTCGCTTGGGTTATCTAATAAACCTATAATATTTAACAGGGTAGATTTTCCACAACCCGATGGTCCCATAATGGCAACAAATTCTCCTTCATTAATTTCGAGGTTCACATTGTTCAGAGCTGTTGTTTCAACCTCATCTGTTCGGAAGATCTTAATTAAGTTTTTCGTTTTAATCATAGCCTTTATATTTATAATTTATTCATATTTTAAAACTTGGGCAGGAGCACTTGAAACCAGGCGTGCAATCTGTTTATAGATGGTTAAAAATGCAATTAGAATTGATAAAATCCCTGCCAGGATAAATATGCCAATTCCGATTTCAATTCTGTAGGCAAATCCATTCAGCCACCATTCCATTGCAAAAAATGAGAGCACCCAGGCAATTGCTACCGATAACATGATCCATTTGAAAATGTCTTTGTATAACAATTGAAATATATGATCGACGTTGGCCCCAAACACTTTTCTTAATGCCACCTCTCTTGCCTTGCTCTCGGTAACAAAGGAAACCAGGCCAAACAATCCGAGGCAAGAAATGATAAAGGCAATTGCCGTGAATGTTGCAAACAGCTTTCCCATTCTTGATTCTGCCTGGTAGAAATAATCAAAATCCTCCTCAAGCAATCGGTAATTGAATGGTACATCAGGAAATTTTTGTGTCCATATTTTTCTAATGTTATTTACAATAGGTTCCTGATCTTCGCCAACGCGTATACCAATGTATTTAAAAGATCTCGGATTACGCATCATGATTAGTGGGTTAACTCCCACCTGCAGACTATTAAAATTAAAGTCTTTCACAATACCAATCACCTCTCCGGTATAGTTCCAAAGTGTAATTTCCTCACCAATGGTATACACCATACCCATTTTTTCTGCTGCCGATTCATTGATGATAAACTTTAAAGTATCCTCGCCATGTTTTTTCGAAAATCCACGGCCCTGAATTACATCCATTTCGAAAGTTTCAATAAAATCAAAATCAACAAAGGAGAGTTGAAACAAAACCTGTTCGGCATCAACAGTTTTACCCGGCCATTCAACATCCCAGGTTGAATTTGAAAAGTTTACCGGCATCTGATTTGCCGCTGTAACCCAATGAACTCCGGGAATTTTAAGCAATTCATTTTTCAACTCAGAGTACTCATCATAGAAATCATCCAGCATTTCTACATAAACAATATTGTCTTTGTTGTAGCCAATATCCGATTCTTGTAAGAAATTCAATTGTTTATATATCACGCAAGTGCAAATAAAAAGTGCAATTGACATGCTAAATTGAATTACAACCAATATTTTTCGCAACATGGCAGAATCCTGCCTGAACACTCCCCTGATGACTTGAATGGGTAAAAAGGAAGAAAGAAATAAAGCTGGATAACTTCCCGATAAAACACCTGTTGTTAAAACAATGAAAACAACAGCAAGCAAGAATTTAAAATTGCCCGGATTTAGAGTTAATGTTCTATTGGTTAGATCGCCAAAAACAGGCAATAACAACTCTACAAACACAATGGCCATTCCAAGTGCGATGCATGTAAATATGATAGATTCGGTAAGGAATAAACCTACCAAACCACGTCTTTGTGCTCCAACTACTTTTCGAATGGCAACTTCCCTGGCTCGTCTTTCTGATCTGGCCGTAGCCAAGTTCATATAATTAAAACAAGCAATTAATAGTATCAGTACTGCAACCAAAAGAAAAACCTGTACATACCAAATTGGTCCGGCTTTGTTCTTATTAATTGAGTACAAATGATACCTGTCGAAGGCCTGCAAATCCAGCTCTACATTAGAGTATGGAATTCGCTGTCGCACATGATACCTTATATTTTCAGCCAAATAATCGGTATTGGCTCCATCTTTTAGTTTTAAAAATGTATGAAATGAATTGGCTTCCCAATCACTTAAATCGTATTGCCAATAATCTCTGAAAAACTTGAATGGCAGAAAAAAATCAAAATGTATCGATGAATTTTCTGGAGCATTCTCCACCACTGCACCAACAATATACTGATAGGTCGAATTGATTTCAATGGTCAGACCTACCGGATCGATATCACCAAAAAAACGTTCCGATAGCCTGCGACTCAGTACAATCGTATTTTCATTCTCCAGCGGATTTGTATAGTTTCCATAGAGAATTGGAAGCGAAAATATTTTAAAGAAATCAGGATCGACAACCTTACCTCCATTTTCGACTATGGTTTTGCCATTGGCTGATAAAACCAACTGCCCCCATGTACTTACCATTCGCGAAGCATATTCTACTTCGGGATACTCGTTCTTTAAGGATTCGGCTAAAGGACTTGGCGTAGAATAGACCGAAAATATATCGCCATCGGCATATTGCTGATTCTCATAAACGGTATAAATCCTATTGATATCCTTGTGATAAGTATCGAAACTAATTTCATAATTTACCCAAATTAGTATCAAAAGTGTGCACGTAACTCCCGTGGCCAATCCCAAAATATTAATTGCGGAATAAGCTTTTTGCTTGTACAAATTTCGAATTACGGTATTGAGTAAAATTTTTATCATCGATTTACTTTAAAAGTAACTTTTCTGCTTCGCCATAAAGTTCATAGCTGTTGGTAATTACCTTTTCGCCTGGCTGCAATCCTTCCAAAACCTCGTAGTATTTCGGATTTTGATTTCCCAATTTGATCTCTCTTTTCACTGCAAATTCTCCCGATGGATCGACAACGAAAATCCACTGTCCACCTGTACTTTGGAAAAATCCTCCTCGAGGTACTAACAATGCTTCTCGGGGTTCTCCCAACTCGATTTTGGTACGGAAAGTTTGCCCTGTTCTAATTCCCTCAGGCAAATTACCATCAAATTTCAAATCTATTTCGAACTGTCCGTTACGAACCTCAGGGTATACCTTCGATACCTTTAACAGATATTCTTTGCCATTAAATTTAAAATTTGCGTTTAAACCTTTGTTTAATCTTGCAATGTAAAGCTCATCTACCATTGCATTTATTTTATAGTTGTCCAGAACATTCACCTGACCAAGTCTTTGACCTTTTGATTTTGACTCACCCAACTCGGCATTTAAAGCTCCCAACTGACCACTAACCGGAGCCTTCACATTCAGATTCTGTAGTTTCTCTCGAACCAAATCCAAATTGTCTTCCATTTTGCTCAAGTTGGCTTCCAGTCTTTCAATTTGGATTGTTCTGGATAGTGAATCTGTTTTTTGACGCTCCAATAACAAATCCCTCACCTTTTTATGGTAGAAGTAATCGTCGCGAGAAGCTTCAAATTCTTCCTGTGCAATTAAATCCTTCTCGAAGAAGGTCTTATTTCTCGTATATTGTCTTTTACTTTTTGCCAAATTTAAATCGATATCCAACAAGTTACGCTTAATATTAAGTCGATCTTGCTCCATACTCAATCGAGTATCACGTAATCGGTTTACCTGTTCTGTAAAAGCGGCTTCCGAATTTAAGATCTGCAAATTCAATTCCGAATTACTTAAACGTAAAATCACATCGCCTTTGGTAACCATACTCCCTTCTTCAAGTAAAATTTCTTCCACTCGTCCACCTTCAATTGCATCCAAATAAACAGTTGTTATTGGATTTACAGTACCAGTTCGGGCAATGTACTCCTGAAAATAGTCGTTTTTAACATCAGCAATTGAAAGTGTTTCTTCATCTACTCTAAAGCTTAAACCTGATGTTCCTAAAAATGCTGTGTAGAGAATAACTATGGCTACTACGCCAACTGCCAGGTACCAGTTTTTCTTCTGAAGATACCACGGCTTCTTCTCGATAATTCTATCCATATTTTTTTGACTTGTTATATACCTTTTTCAAACACAGCAAAACAACAACCACTTTCATGCCAAATACAACTTTATCTTGAATAACAGATACTTAATCGACAAAAACTACAATTTTGCCGATAAAGTATGAACGGATTTAAGACACAAAGTGTACGATTACGTACATCATTTTTTTATTTCTGAAATATTAGTAATAACTTGAGTCCAGATTTAAACAAAATAAACCGAACCCACAAATAAATATCATATTATGACAGCGCAAAAGAGCGGAAAAATATTGGCTATCGATGACAATGAAGATATATTATTTTCATTGAAATTACTTTTAAAACAACATGTAGAGTTAATTCATACCGAATCGGATCCTGAAATGATTCCGAAACTAATGAAACAGGAAGAATACGATGTGATTCTATTGGATATGAACTTTACCAAAGATGCCATTAGTGGGCAGGAAGGATACCATTGGTTAAACAAAATTCTTGAAATCGATCCAAGAGCAGTAGTTTTATTTATTACTGCCTACGGCGATATCGAAAAATCGGTAAAAGCAATTAAAGCCGGAGCAACAGATTTTATTTTAAAACCATGGCAGAACGAAAAACTTCTGGCAACCATTTCTTCGGCCATAAAGCTTCGTAAATCGAAAGAGGAAGTTAGCGAACTAAAAACAAAGCAAAAAGAACTGAATGCTGTTCTCGATCAACCTTTTAACGATTTTATTGGTACGTCGCCAGAAATGCAGCAAGTATTTCAAACCATTAGCAAGGTTTCCAAAACCGATGCCAATGTTCTGATTCTTGGCGAAAACGGAACAGGTAAAGAACTTGTTGCAAGAGCTCTTCATCGAAACTCGAGCAGAAAAGATGAAGTATTTGTAAGTGTTGACCTTGGTTCGATAAACGAAAACTTGTTTGAAAGCGAATTATTTGGTCATGTGAAAGGAGCATTTACCGATGCCAGAACCGATCGCCCGGGCAGATTCGAAATTGCTTCAGGAGGAACTTTATTCCTGGATGAAATTGGAAACCTAAGTTTGCCAATGCAAGCCAAACTATTAACTGTTTTAGAAAGGCGAGAAGTAATTCGTGTGGGTTCAAACAAACCAATTCCAATCGATATTCGCTTGATATGCGCGACAAACATGCCCTTAAAACAAATGGCATCAGAAGAAAAATACCGTCAGGATTTATTATACCGAATTAACACTGTAGAAATAGGTCTTCCTCCACTACGAGAGAGATATGAAGATATTCCTTTATTGGCAGATCATTTCCTTGAAATCTATTCGAAGAAATACAAGAAGAGAATCAGTCCACTATCGAAAGCATGCATTAACAAGCTTTATGATTACGGATGGCCGGGTAATGTTCGAGAATTACAGCACCAAATGGAAAGAGCTGTAATTATGGCCGATGATAAAAACCTCGAACCAGGCGATTTTCAAATTAGCATGGAAAGAAGTCAGCAAGACGATGTAGAGTTTGACTCCTACAACCTGGAAGAAGTGGAGAAAAATATCATCCAAAAGGTTTTAAAAACAAACAAAGGAAATATATCTAAAGCAGCAGGCGAACTTGGACTAACAAGAACCTCTCTATACCGAAGACTAGAAAAATATGGTTTATAAAAGTTTCCGAATTAATTTTATTATCAGGATTATCGTTCTTTCTGCAACGATATTCCTGTTATTCTACCTGGTCGCTAAAAAAAGCTTATACTTTACAGCGAGCCTGACTTTTATTGCCATAATATACCAGGTTTATGAAATTATCAGGTATGTAGAAAAAACAAACCGACTGCTTAAGAATTTTCTTGAATCGATTCGCTATTCCGACTTTACAAGAAACTTCCAGGTACAAGGCCTGGGCAGTTCGTTTGATAAATTACAAGAGTCATTCAATGCGGTAATTACCGATTTTCAAAAAATCCGTGCAGAAAAAGAAGAGCATTATTTTTACCTGCAAACTGTAATCCAGCACATTGGAATCAGTTTAATTGCATTTCATCGCGATGGAAAGGTAGAAATGATCAACAATGCTTCGAAAAAGCTGTTCCAGATCAGCAATCTGAAAATGATTCAGGATTTGAAATCGTTTAGCCCCGATCTTGTTGATTCTTTATTGAGCCTGAAGCACGGAGAAAACACCTTAATTAAGGTAAACGACAATGATGACATTCTGCAGTTGGCTGTATATGCCACCGAGTTTAAAATCAATAATCGCCAGGTAATTCTTGTATCGATAAAGAATATCCAGTACGAGTTGGAGGAACAGGAGATTGAATCATGGCAAAAGCTAATTCGTGTCTTAACCCACGAAATTATGAATTCCATTACTCCAATTTCTTCTCTTTCTACAACCCTTACCACAATTCTGGATGATTTTGGTGAGAACAATACCAACCGTTTCGAGGAGGAAGATTTAGAAACCTTAAACGAGGTGAAGATGGCATTGGAAACCATACACAAAAGAAGTTCCGGTCTGCTCCACTTTGTTGATACTTATCGAAACTTAACCAAAATTCCGAAACCGAATTTCAGCATTTTCCAGGTTCAGAAGTTATTTGATAACATCCACCGATTAATGGAAGAGGAAATCAGGAGAAATGGAATTGAATGTGAAATTAGTATCAATCCTGAATCCATCGAACTTTCGGCCGATGAGCAGCTCATAGAGCAAGTTTTAATCAATTTAATTAAGAATTCGATTCATGCTTTGGAGCACTCTGAAAATCCAAAAATCGAGCTTAAGGCTTATATGAATTCAAGAGGCAGGATTTCAATACAGGTAAACGATAATGGTCAAGGAATTATTAAGGAAGTTTTAGATAAGGTTTTTATTCCATTCTTTACCACAAAACCGAAAGGTTCGGGAATTGGCTTAAGCCTGTCGAAACAGATCCTACGCTTGCATGGAGGTACCATTACAGCTCATTCGGTGCCGGATGAGAGAACCAGTTTCACATTAACTTTTTAGTTATAGCTGTAAGAATTAACGTTCTAATAATTTTAATTTAAGAAATTCTTTCATTAAATTTAAAGGGCAAATATATTTCTAACCCTTAATAAAATATACAGCATATGACTAAGACAATCACATTTAATGAGCTAAGACAAATTAAGGATCGTTTGCCAGATGGCAGCATGCAAAGGATTGCGGAAGATTTACAATTAAACGTAGAAACAGTTAGAAATTATTTTGGTGGAACAAATTTTGACGAAGGTAAAAGTACAGGAATCCACGTTGAACAAGGACCTAATGGAGGTATTGTTGAACTTGATGATACTACAATTTTAGATCACGCTTTCCGTATTTTGGAGAATGCCTAAAAAGGGAATTTGACATCAAATAAATAAAAAAGGGTTTTGAATATTATCAAAACCCTTTTTTAGTAGATCTGTCCCGTCCTGAAATAAGTTGACAGTAAATCGACTTATTTATGAAAATATTGAGAAAGACTGTAGCAAGGCGTACCCAACGAAATTATAATTTATCCTTTAAATTGTCAGTTGTACGTCAAGTTGAAGAAGGGGAAATGACCTAC
>NZ_RZNH01000164.1 GCF_013141825.1 Marinifilum caeruleilacunae | reverse complement strand
TAATACCAGACATGTTTGAAAACCGTTTAGACAAGATAACTTCAAATCCGAGTGACCTTGTCATAGAAATTAAACCTATAGAAGGGAATCACCATTGGCCTTCAAACTATTTTGCTTATAATAAACTCGAACCAGCATCAGGTACTACTGGTTTGGTCAATTTGGGAAATACATGTTACATGAATTCTGCGTTGCAATGCCTGGTACACATTCCGCAGTTGCGTGATTATTTCCTTTATGATGGTTATGAAGACGAAATCAATGAAGAAAATCCTCTTGGGTACCACGGCTATGTGGCTAGGGCATTTAGTGACTTGGTTCAGAAGTTGTTTCAAAACAGGATGAGCATAATGCAAAGAAATGCCGCCTTTCCACCAAGCATGTTTAAGAGTACTATCGGGCACTTTAATTCGATGTTTTCTGGTTATATGCAACAGGATTCTCAAGAATTT
>NZ_RZNH01000163.1 GCF_013141825.1 Marinifilum caeruleilacunae | reverse complement strand
TCTTTAGCTAAAGATAGTTCCTTTTCGGCTCGAGGCAACTTAGAGGCATCTTTAGCAGGTTTGTCCACTAATCTACGAACTTTTGCCTTCGCAGCATCGAAGTCTTGTTTCTTATGGTCTCTCTTTTTTATGGCCTCCTCAATTTCTTTGAAATACGTCGAAAACTTTGTTATTGGATCTAGTACGGTTTCTCTTAAGGGCCCGTCTAATTGCTTAACAGTTTCGCTATCAAAATCTTGAACACATTGCAAATAATAGTTACCAACGTTGTAACCACCACCAGCAACATATTTTGAATCGTCATAGAGGTTAGAGATGACCTCGGCAATGGTAGTCTGTGAAGCGGTAACGGCTCGTAGGCTATCTAGAAAACCTTTGGCTTCCTTTTGTAATGCCTCACCTGCTCTTTGAAGAACTTTATAACGACGTTCTTCCATGTCATACTCTTTATCAATG
>NZ_RZNH01000031.1 GCF_013141825.1 Marinifilum caeruleilacunae | reverse complement strand
TCCATCGATTCATCGTAGCGTTGGCGTTCCGATAAGAACAGTGCATAGGTAAATGTTGTTGCACCATCTTCAGGAACATGTTTCAGGTAATCCTTCAATAAAATCTCTGCCTTTTTGTATTCTCCTTTGTTGTTGTACAAAAGAGCCAGGTTAATTTTTACMGGATGCAGTAATTCATCCTGTTCAATGGCTTTTTTATAAAATTCTTCCGCCTTGTCAACCTGCTGATTGTTGTAATAGAAATTGGCCAGGTTTAATTTCCCGGTAGGAAAATCGGCACTGTATTCTAGTGCGTCTTTGTATTCTTTTTTAGCCTTTTTAAGCTGTTCCTGATATTTTGGAGGAACCTGATCCTGCTTGATGGTGCTTAATTTTGCTGCGCAATCAGTTCGAATGGCTTTCGATGGATCGGAAAGCATGTTCAGCACTTTTTGGAACGACTGTTCATCGTCTAAAACAAGATTTCGCAGTGCATTATAACGTATGTGTCCATTTAGGTTTTGTAATGCCTCAAAAAGTATCTCTTTACTTTGAGCTTGGTAATGTGTTCCCAACATGTGAATGGCAGTAGCTCGAATCATTTCAGGGTAAACTTCATCATTGTATATGTGAACTAAGCCGTCGAAACCTTCCTGACTGCCAGTTTKAGCCGCTTTAAAAACAGTTCCATATTGTGCCGGTCGACTAATTCCATGCCATTTGTTTACATGGTCAATTGCCCATTTTGTTGATTCATCGGCATGACACTGGTTGCAGGCATTAGGAGTTCCCARYTTTTCASTTARGTCGGGGCGAGGAATTCTAAAACTATGATCGTTYCTGTAATCGGGTCCCATATAAAAACGCGCCGGCATATGGCAGTTGATACATCTTGCTCCATCTCCAACTTCGAATTTTACACCATCCTTGGCAATTACAGCTTCTCCTTTTTCCCCTTTCGATTTGTGAAAATGATGGTTGTAGGTATCGTAATCATCGGCCCTGTGACACTGGGTGCACAAGCGGTTGTCTTCGAACAGGCGTTTGGTGCTGTGTACATTGTGGCAATCGTTACACTTTACATTTTGCATGTACATTTTACTTTGTGTAAACGAGCCATAAACATAGTCTTCATCCAGAATTTGTCCATCGATAAAATATTCCGGTTCTGTTGGCAGATTAGGGATGGTATGATTGTAAAGGTCGGCAGAATGATGAAAGTCGGACAAAGAACCACGACGAGCATGACAACGAACACATAAATCAACATACTCTTTATTATCGATGCCACTGGTTTTTACCACGAGGCCGAAATTGTTATCTGTTTCGCGGGCATATTCCGCTTTGTTGGCCCATTCCAGGTGCTGTGAAGCCGGGCCATGACAAGCCTCGCAGCTTACATCAATTTCGCTCCATGTGGTGTGGTAAGTATCGGTTTTAGAATCRTAGCCTTTTACCAGGTTGGTAGAATGGCAATCGGCACACATTCCATTCCAGTTCTGGGCCTGATTGGTCCAATGCAGCCAATTATCATGTTCAATAATTTCATCTTTGTATACAGCCGTTGACATATGATACCAAACACTATCCTTCGAGTTCCAGGTGAGTGGCAGGCATTGTAATCTGCCTTTATCGAACTCAACCAAATACTGCTGTAGCGGATAATGTCCAAACACATATTTAATTTCAAACTCTTGCATGCTTCCATCTTCGCCATCGGTAAAAGCATAGAATCGATTCTCTTTTTTGTAGAGCTTATGAGTCATGCCGTTGTACTCAAGCGTCTTGTTGGTGAAATTGCCCAAAACCGTTGAATCATTGGCATGGTCCATGGCTTTATCGTGATCGGAACCCACCCAGTCGTTGTACTCATTTAAATGACACTCTATGCAGGTTTCACGCCCTACATATGTGGCTTCGTGCGATACATTTTGATCTGCACCATAAGTTTTCAGCAGCATGTACAATGGAACCGAAAGTAATGCAATTAGGATGGCTAAAAAGCTGATTCGTTCTGTTCTTTTTCGATTTTCCATTTATGCGTAGCTTAATTGCGATTTGCTAAAGTTTGATCTTTTTACCGGCTTTTTGGTGTCGACCCAAATTTCGCCATTTTCAATGGTGATTGGAAAAATATCCAAWGGTCGTGTAGCTGGCGCTGATAATACTTCGCCAAATTGATTGAACTGAGAGGCATGGCACGGGCAGTTGAATCCTCCGCTTTTTGAATTGGTATTAATGATACAGCCCAGGTGGGTACATTTTACCGATAGGGCCAAAAATCCACCATCCTCATATCTTTTTAAAAAGAACTGACCTGTAGAAAATGGATACAATTTGTTTTTTTCGAATGAATCAACTCTTCCCGCATTAAATAAATCTTTTGAGCTTGATGTATCTACTTTGCTAACACCATCCTTTAAAAGGAAAATTGCTTCAACAGATGCTGCAACTATTAACAATCGTTTTATGAATTTTCGTCGGTTCACTTTCATCAGTCTCTCTATTCAAAAAATTAAAATATCAGTTGCATTCCTTCAGCTCTTAGCAGCAAAGAAATTAGTGTCATGCAGATATAGGAAGATAATAATATACTGGTACAAGCCATGATTAGCTCGGTATTACTGGCCTTGTGATTTTTGTGCCAGAACAACAGGTATCCCGACAGGGGCAAAAGGTATAGSATAAAAGGAATTAAACCTGTAGTGATTACCGCTGGCATGTTTGCAAACCATGTGTCGAAATGCAGAAAATGATCTAAAAGGTATATCAATGTAAATGTGAAAACAAAGCTGATAATACTGGCTTGAATGCTGATTTTTTTGCCCAATTCTGAATTGAACCAAACGCCAATATTTACATTCCTGTATTTGAAATAGGGCAGKCCGAAAAAGTAGAGAATTGCCSCCAGCGGAATGATTACTGCACTAAAAAACGGATGCAGGTGCAAGAGCAGTTCCTGGGCTCCTAAAAAGTACCAGGGAGCCTTGCTCGGGTTCGGACTTTTTAAAGGRTTTGCCTGATCCAAAAGTGGAGCTTCGTAGAATACGGATAYCAGGAAAAGTCCGCCAATTAAAATACTGGCTACCATAATTTCTTTCCACAGCAGGTTTGGAATCACATCTACCTTTTGTTTATCATCTGTTTTAGGCAAAGCAACTCCGCCAGCTTTTCGAACCAACCAGAAATGTACGCTCATCAACACAACAAATAGCAATGGAATAATTCCGGTGTGCAAGGTGTAAAAGTTGATCAATGTATTTCCATCTACGGTATCGCTGCCACGAAGCAAGTAGGCCAGGTGTTTTCCAATTAAGGGAATGTATTCAACAATCTGCGTAATAACAGTTACGGCCCAATAGGCTAACTGGTCCCATGGTAAAAGGTATCCTGTAAAGCTTGATGCCAAAACAAGGAAGAACAATAACAAGCCATAAGTCCAGTTTTCGGCTCTTTTCTGAAAAATACTTTGCGAATAATATACCCGAATTAAGTGCAGAAAAGACACCACCACCATTAGCTTTGCTGACAGGTGATGCAGGTTCCTGATAAACTGGCCAAAAATGGTATTGTTTTTTAATCCAAGGATAGAATCGTAAGCATGTTCAACGGTTGGAATATACGAGAAGCGCAGAATTAATCCGGTCAAGGAAATGATAACAAAGAGCAAAGCAAGAATACCACCCAAACCAAAGGTTCTATTGAATTTGATGGCTCTGCTATCAATCTTTTTTGGGTGAAGATGTAAGGTAATTTCCTTTATGTTTTTTTTTATAAAGGTCATGATTTATTAATTAATAGGGGATAGTCCTATTATGACATTCTTTCAGAATGAATTACTTATAGGACTATAAAAAATATAATTTAATACTTTCTCTATTTATAATGTCCACAGGTAATATTTCATCTCTACTTATAGTGTTGTGAAGCATTACATGGTCAAATAGTTTTTTTATTGCTTTAAATCCTTGTTGATAGGGGTGTTGTCCAATAAGATAGTTTATAGTTCCTTGCTTAAGGTATTTAATATTCTGCTCGATGGGATCGAAGCCTACTAAGGTAATTTCATCTAGGTTATTATGAATTAAATATTCTGCAATTTTATGAACTTTAGAACCAGTAATATATATAGCTTTAATGTTTTGATTTTTGGATAGAACAGCATTCAATTTTTCTTTAATCAAGGCTGTATTTGAAGTAGGAATTTCGATGTTAATTTTAAGTCCAGTATTTCTTCCGTGATCCATAAAGTAACTTAAAAAACCTTGGGTTCGCTTGTTCAGATGATGAATGTTTTCTAGGTTTTTAGCTAGGTTAATGATAAGAATATCACCATTTTTTGGAGTACTGAAATCGACCACATTTGCGGCGACTCTACCACTGTGATAACCATCGCTTCCAACGTAGGCTAAGTAGTTACAATCTTTTATTTTAGATTCAAGAAATACATAGGGAATATTTTGTTTTTCTAACTTCTGAATAAAATCAAGGCTTTCTTGCTTAAAAATAGGAGGGAAAACAACTCCTGCAGGCCTCAATTTCAGGATTTCTTTGGTTTGTTGAATAAAATCCTGCTCATTATAATGATCAAAAAAGAATTTTTCAATTTTTACTTGAAATTGTTCTAATTCCGTAGCAGCATCACTGATGCCACTTAAAGGTCTTTTCCAAAAAATATCTTCTTCGGTAGGAGATGGCATAAGTGTCGCAAAAATGCACTGTTTCTTAGAGGTCAATGCTCGAGCAATTAAGTTTGGATGGTAATTGTTTGCTTTTGCTATATCGAGAATTTTCTTTTTAGTTTCTTCTGCAACTTCGCCTCTATTATGAAGAACACGGTCAACTGTTCCAACTGAAACGCCAGCCTGTTCTGCAATGTCCTTTATTCTAATTTTTGATTTGACCATTATAAAATTGGTATTAAAAATCAGGAAGAAATTACTCCCTCCTGATTTTTCACTAAACTACAATTATGAAACAAAAGTACTACATCTAAAATTAAAAATGTTTTGTTTTTTTATTTGGAATTAAAATTATTATTCTTCGACAGGTTCTAAATTTTCATCTAAAGGTGTCATTTTAGGCATAATCAAATGCACTAATCCCAATAGAATAGCATACATGGATCCGGCTACTAGAAATGCCCAGAAGAAACCTGTTGAGTTGGCATCATCCAACACGGATCCCAATACAATATTGAAAATCATCCCGGCCACAGCACCAACCATACCTCCAATTCCAACTACAGAAGCAGTTGCTTTCTTTGGGAATACATCCGAAGCCAAAGTGAAAATATTAGCAGACCAAGCTTGATGTCCCGCTGCTCCCAATGCAATTAAGAAAATGGCTATCCATTTGCTTTCTGTAAAAGCGACGAAACATACAGGAAGAATAATTATGGCACAAATTAGTAGTGTGATTTTTCGGGCTTTATTTAAAGACCAGCCTTTATTCATTAGATTACCCGATAACCATCCGCCAAAAATGCTCCCTGTATCTGCGATCGCATAGATAACAAGAAATGGCAAGCCCATTTCTTTGATCTTAACATCAAAGTTTTCAGCAAGAAAAATCGCCCCCCAAAATAAATAGAACCACCATACTGCATCGGTTACTTTCGCCAATGAGAAAGCCCAGGTTTGCTTTTTGAAAATCACTTTCGACCAAGGTAATTTTTCTACTGATTCCACTTCAGAATCACTTTGGATGTATTCCAATTCTTCTTTTGATACTTTTGGGTGGTCTTCCGGTTTTTTATAGGTTCTGAACCACATGTAAACCCAAATTGCGCTCAAAGCTCCAGTAATTAAAAATGGATACTGCCAATGTGTTAACTCTCCTTGTCCTCTTTCGCCGCCACTCCAATGAACAATTGCGCCTACAACAAATGGAGCTGCGATTGCTCCAACCGCTGTTGCCGCATTAAAGATTCCTGTTGCAAAGGCTCTTTCTTTTTTTGGAAACCATTCAGCGACAGTTTTAATTGCTGCAGGAAAGTTTCCTGCTTCACCAATACCTAATCCAAAACGAGCTGCAGCAAATCCAATAAAACTGAAACCACGACCTACTGCAGCATGTAACATCCCAAAGCATGACCATAACCCAATGGAAAGAACATATCCTTTTTTTGTGCCTAGACGGTCAATTATACCACCCATGGACATTAAACCTATTGCATATGCAATTTGGAAAAATACCAGGATCGTAGCGTAATCTTTTTTTGTCCAACCAAACCATTCGATTAAATCTGGTGACATTACTCCCATAATACTTCTATCGAAGTAGTTAATACTGGTTGCCATAAATAGCATGGCCAATATTCGGTATCTATAGTTTGTGATTTTAAACATATTTCAATTGTTTTATTTGATGTTCATACTTGCAATTATACCTTGCTCTAAACCTCTTAATTCGGCCAATCCCTTCATTCTACCATACAATGAATATCCTGGGTTGGTTGTTTTTGGGAGATCGTCCAACATCTTATTTCCATGATCAGGACGCATTGGAATTTGCCAATCTGATCTTCCTTCAGATTTTCGTTTTTGTTCTTCTAAAAGTAATGCTTTCATTACAGCAGGAATATCAATGTCTCCATCAAACAAATAATTTTCAAAGAAATTGCCTTCAGCATCACGGCTAACATTTCTTAGGTGAACAAAGTTAATTCTTGAAGCAAGAGTTTTAGTCATTTCAGGTAAATCATTAAAATGACCAGCGCCAAAAGACCCTGTACAAAGGGTAATACCATTAGAAACAGAATCAACAACTTTAGTTAGCTCTATAGCATCATCAATAGTACTTACTACTCTTGGTAATCCTAGAAGAGCACGTGGTGGATCATCAGGGTGGATGGCCATACGAACACCTGTTTTTTCAGCTACTGGGATGATTTCACGTAAGAAATCGTGAAGATGTTTCTTTAATTCTTCAGCACCAATTTCTTTGTAGCCATCTAAAACTTTTTGGAAACTTTCTAAAGTATAAGACTCTTCAGCACCAGGAAGACCTGCGATTACTGTTCTTGTTACTTTTTCAATTGCCTCGCTTGTCATGCTTTTGAATTTCTCAGAAGCTCTTTCAACCAAGTCAATTGGGTAGTCTTTTTTGGCATTCGGACGTTTAAGAATATAAACATCAAATGCTACGAATGTTACCATGTCAAATTTTAGAGCATTTGATCCATCTTCAAAATCGAATTCCAAATCCGTTCTGGACCAATCCAAAACAGGCATAAAATTGTAACATATTGTTTGAATGCCACAAGCTCCAAGGTTTTTAATGCTCTCCTTATAATTCTCTATATATGTTTGAGAGTTACCCGATTTTTTTTTAATGTCTTCATGTACTGGAACACTCTCAACTACCGTCCATTTTAGCCCTGCAGACTCAATTTCATGAATTCTTTTTTCAATTTCCGTTATTGTCCAGACTTCTCCATTTGGAATATGGTGAAGAGCACTTACAATTCCTGTTGCCCCTGTCTGTCTGATTTCTTTTAGCGAGATGGGATCATCGGGGCCATACCATCTCCATGTCTGTTCTAAAGCCATATTGTGTTTTTCTTCAGATAAGTTATGTTTTTAGTCTATTGTTTAGTTATGGGTTAAAGTGGGTAAAACGGCAAGAGGTGATTGAAATCTTAAACCGTTTTACCACCCTAACACGCTAACCTTAACTAATCTAACTATTGAATTTTTTATAAGTAATGGAAGATGTAATTACTAATTACATCTTTCCATTACCACTTTTAACGCATCTAACTACCAAATAGATGTAAACCTTCTTTCTAGACGCCACTGTAAGCACTGAATCCACCATCAACAGGTATCACAACGCCTGTTACAAAAGCGGACCAGTCTGATAACAAATAGAGAAGGGTGCCTTGAAGTTCCTCAGGAGTTCCGTAACGTTCCATTGGAGTGTTTTTAATGATTTTTTTCCCTCTTGGAGTTGGTTCTCCAGTTTCTTCATCAGTTAACAAGAATCTGTTCTGATTGGTCAATAAAAATCCCGGCGCAATGGCGTTTACGCGCACGCCCATTTTAGAAAAATGAACAGCCAACCATTGTGTGAAATTGTTAATTGCTGCTTTAGCTGCTGAATAAGCTGCAATTCGGGTAAGCGGACGATATGAATTCATAGAAGAAACATTCACAATTGAACCTTCTTTTTTGTCAATCATATCTGTTGCAAATACCATAGTTGGTAACAGTGTCCCCTTAAAGTTCAAATCAAAAACTTTATCAAAACCTTCCATTTTCATTCCAAAAAAGGTTTCATCTAAATTTTCCAAATCTGAATCAAGCATTTGTTCTACACTAGATGTAGCCAGAGGAGAATTTCCTCCGGCTCCATTAATTAAATAGTCTACACTCCCCAGCTTACTATTAATAATCTCTTTTGCATGTTGAAGTGATTCTTTATTCAGTACATTGGCTCCTACTCCAACAGAAATTACTTTAAATTCACTTTCAATATCTTCTGCTAATTTTTCTACAGCTACCGAATTGATATCAAGTAAAGCCGTTTTTACTCCCATTGCAGCCAATGATCTGGCCATTGCAGAACAGATTACGCCACCTGCTCCTGTGATTACTGCAACTTTATGACTTAAGTTTGTATTCATTATTTATGATTTTCTAATTTCATGAATGATTGATATTGCTTTGGATGTTGCCTCCTCAATCGCTTGATAATCAAATGAACCGTTTTTGTTTTTTATCATGAGCTGAGAACCCATCCCAACGCAATGAACACCAGATTTAAACCATTTCTCGAGGTTTTCTTTTTCAGGTTTCACACCACCAGTTGGCATGATAGATGACCACGGAAAAGGACCTTTTACCGCTTTAACAAAATCTGGCCCACCAACCTGTGCTCCAGGAAAAATCTTAACCACTTCTGCTCCCAACTCTTCCGCATAAGAGATTTCTGTAAGTGAACCGCAACCAGGTGACCATGCCACTTTTCGACGGTTGCAAACTTTTGCCATTTCAGCATTTAAGATGGGAGAAACAACAAAATTTGCTCCTAATTGTATGTATAATGAAGTACTACCTGCATCTACCAGTGAGCCTACTCCAAGAATCATTTCTGGACATTTTTTTGTAGCCCATTTATTGAGTTCTGCGAAAATTTCATGCGCATAATCACCACGGTTTACGAATTCAAATAATCGCGCACCGCCATAATAACAAGCTTCCAGAACATTCTTACATACTTCTATATCAGAATGAAAAAATACAGGAACCATTCCTGTTTCTTTCATTTTTAATGCTACTTCTATTCTTGTAAATCGAGCCATGTCAATTCAAAATTAATAATGAACAATTCATGTAGATTAGCGTGCCACACGTCCAGAGGCATCACCATCCATTAATTTTTCCACTTCTTCTACTGATACCTGGTTGTAATCACCATAAATTGTATGCTTTAAACAGGAAGCTGCAACTGCAAAGTTTAATGCTTTTTGATCATTATCAGGCCATGTTATCAAGCCATAAATTAATCCACCCATGAATGAATCTCCGCCCCCAACACGATCTACAATGTGAGTAATTTGGTAGGTGTTATTTGCTTTAAAAAGTGTTTTACCATCGTAGAGAACACCAGTCCAGGAGTTGTGATTTGCACTGATTGATCCACGTAAAGTGGTGATTACTTTTTTACAGCGAGGGAATTGTTTCATGATTTGCTGGGAAACTGAAAGGTAAGCATCTGCTTCTACATGTCCTCCTGTTACATCAACTCCTTCGGGTACGATACCAAGTACTTTTTCTGCATCTTCTTCATTGCCTAGAATCACATCACAACCGGCAACCAATTCTGGCATAATTTCATTAGCTGATTTGCCATATTTCCATAGATTTTTTCGGTAATTTAAATCTGTAGAAACCATAATGCCTCTTTTGTTTGCTTCCTGAATTGCTTCCAAACAAACATCGGCAGCGCCTTGAGATATTGCAGGTGTGATACCCGTCCAGTGAAACCAAGTCGCTCCTTCAAACACTTGATCCCAATTTATCATACCCTTCTCAATTTGAGAAATTGCTGAGTGAGCCCTATCGTACACAACCTTGCTTCCACGACTTACCGCTCCGGTTTCCAAAAAATAAATTCCAAGTCGATCACCTCCCCATATGATTTGGTCAACTCCAACGCCATATTGGCGAAGGTCCATCATACATGCGCGTCCAATGTCATTTTTAGGAAGGCGACTAATAAAATCTACATCGATCCCATAATTTGCTAAGGATACAGCCACATTCGCCTCTCCGCCACCATAGGTAGCATTAAAATTATCGATCTGAGAAAATCTTGCATAGCCTGGAGTTGCAAGTCTCAACATAATTTCACCAAAAGTGATTACTTTTCTCATTTTATATTAAATGTTTGCGGTATATTAGAAATTGAAATAATTTTTAGCATTGTAATAGCAGATTCCCTGTATAAATTCTTTTAACAAATCTTTATTATAGGGAATCAATCCTTTTTCAACATCATTTCCTATCATGTTACAAAGAATTCTTCTGAAATATTCATGGCGACTATAACTTAAGAATGATCGCGAATCGGTGAGCATACCTACAAATCGACTTAACAAACCTAGGTTCGACAATGCATTCATTTGTTTTTCCATTCCATCTTTCTGATCCAAAAACCACCAGCCGGATCCCCACTGAATCTTTCCAGCAATTTCACCATCCTGGAAGTTACCTAACATGGTAGCATAGACTTCGTTGTGTGCAGGATTAAGATTGTATAGGATCGTTTTGGTAAGCTTATCTTCAGTTGCTAATCTATTCAGGAACTTTGACATGTCTTCAGCAACCAACTTATCTGCAATTGAATCAAATCCTGAATCGGCGCCCAGTTGGTTAAACATTTTTGTGTTGTTGTTGCGAATAGCTCCAATATGGAATTGTTGGACCCATCCTTTAGAATGATCTAAAACAGCAAACTCATAAAGCATTGCCGATTTGAATTGTAGGATTTCATTTTCATGTAATTCATGGCCATTGCGAATTTTAGTAAATATTGCTATAACAGACTCTCTGGAATAATCTTCAGCAAAAAATTGCTCTAAACCATGATCAGAAGCTTTACAGCCCATTTCCGCAAAGAAATCATGTCTTTTTTGTAATGCAGTTAAAAGATCGTCAAACGAAAGAATTTGCATTTCAGATGCAGCTGCTAACTTATTAATGTATTTATTGTATTCTTCTGCATTGTCAACTGCCATTGCTTTATCTGGTCGCCACGAAGGAACTACCTTGGTCTCAAATCCAGATTCCTGTATGGTTTTGTGGTATTCCAGAGAATCAGCAGGATCGTCAGTTGTGCCAATCACTTCTACATTCGCTTTGCGAATCAAGCTTTTGCACGAAAATTCTGGTGTATTTAATTGTTGGTTACATAATTCCCAAATCTCATCTGAAGTTTCAGGACTTAGAATCTTTTCAATACCAAATGGTTTTTTTAACTCAAGATGTGTCCAATGATACAAAGGGTTTCGCATTGTATATGGAACTGTTTTTGCCCAATTCTCAAATTTATCCTGATCTGATGAAGATGATCCGGTTATGCCTTCTTCTTTGATCCCGTTGGTTCTCATTGCTCTCCATTTATAGTGATCACCATACAACCAAATTTGAGTGATGTTCTCAAATTGCTTGTCTTCTGCAATTTCTTGAGGAGAAATATGACAGTGGTAATCTATAATAGGAAGATCGGCAGCAAATTCATGATATAGCTTTTTTGCTGTTTCCGTCTCAAGTATAAAATCTTTATCTAAAAACTTTTTCATATCTTGTTTTTTTACCGTGGACGAACACGGAAGTTTGGCAAATAAAAATTTAAATCGACGGATATTTTCCAAAAATAATAGCTGATTTAAATTGTATTTCGCAATCGTGTTCGTGCACGAATATAGAATTTTTATTAAATACCAACAAATTTTGATTGATCGCTGGATTTGATTTTTAGGGATTTTAAAAATGATTAATACTGCTTTTTTAGTTGTAAAGACAAGTGTTTGGGAGTATAGGAAAGGATTAAAACCAATTTGATTTAGCGATTATTTATAACGAATAAAAATTAATTTATGGAATACTGATTTATCAAGTAGGTTTCTTTTTTTTCTTATTGTCCTTGACAATCCAATTTAATAGAAAAGTATAAAGAGAGAATTATCTCTCCTTAAACTAATGGAGCTAGACAATAATTATGCACAGATTATAATTAATAATGATAGGTTATGGATTAAAATTATGAATGATGAGTATTAGTCTGAAATTGATATAATCCATAATAGTAATCCATAATACCTATCTAATCAGGTATCCTGTTTTATTACCATTGAGCACCTTTTCTATCTCATTTATAGACACCTGATTATAATCACCACAAATTGTATGTTTTAAAAAGGAAGCAGCCAATGCAAAATCTAATGCTTTCTGATCATCCTCAGGCCAGGTGATTAGTCCATAAATTAAACCACCCATAAAGGAATCTCCTCCTCCGATCCGATCAACAATATGTGTAATGTTATAGTTATTACTCGCTTTAATAAAATCGTCGCCATTATGCAAAACTCCGGTTAATGTATTGTAATTAGCATTAATTGATCCTCGAATTGTTGATATTATCTTTTTGCATCGAGGATATTTACTCATCATACTTTTAAAAACTTGAGAATAATCTTCAGGGACCAATTTTTTCTTATTGGGTAAACTTTTCGATGGAATACCCAGAATTTTTTCAGCATCCATTTCATTTCCAATAATGATATCGCAACCGTCAACTAACTCAGGCATTACATTTATAGGAGCTTTTCCGTACTTCCAAAGATTTGCTCTATAATTGATATCCACGGAAACAGTAATTCTTTTTTTGTTTGCTGATGTAATTGCTTCCAAGCATACTTTAGCTGCACTTTCCGATATTCCAGCTGATATTCCTGTCCAATGAAACCAGCTTACGCCCTCAAATATTTGATCCCAATTGATCATACCGGGTTCAATACTGCTAAATGCGGAATTGTTTCTATCGTAAATCACCTTGCCTCCTCTGGACACAGCGCCCTTTTCGTGATAATATGTACCTAACCGATCTCCTCCCCAAATAACATTTTGTACGTTGACATTATTTTTTTTAAGATTTTTAAGGCATAAATCTCCTAAATCATTTTTTGGTAATCTTGTTATGAATTCAACATCTATACCATAATTTGCTAATGAAATGGCAACATTTGCTTCACCGCCACCAACGGATATTTGAAGTGTTTCGGTTTGAGATAATCGAGAGTAATCTGGACTTGAAAGTCTTAGCATTACTTCACCAAAGGTGATCACTTTGTTCATAATGAGAGTTTTGCGTTGATTAATTATTATAGTGTTACACCCGACTTGAAGATTGCAATTTCCCTAAAGCCTGTTTTTTCATGATTTAACTCTTTTCCGCTTGCCACAGTAATTACAAATTCAAGGAACTCTTCTGCAAGGGAATTTACATTACCAGACTCCAAAATAGTTCCTGCATTAAAGTCAATCCAATGAGATTTTCTTTTGGCTAGGTCACTATTGGTTGATATTTTCATTGTGGGTATAAAACTACCAAATGGCGTTCCTCTACCAGTGGTAAAAAGTACCATTTGACATCCAGCAAAACCTAAAGCAGAAGCTGCCACTAAATCATTTCCAGGTGATGAAAGTAGGTTTAAACCATTTCTTTGTATTGTTTCACCATATTTTAATACATCAACAATCTTCGCAGAACCTCCTTTTTGAGTACAACCTAAAGATTTATCTTCAAGTGTTGTAATGCCACCAGCTTTGTTACCTGGTGATGGATTCTCATAAATTGGTTGATTGTGTTTAATGAAGTACTCCTTAAAATCATTTATCAAGTTGACTGTTTTATTAAAAACCTCTTTGTTTTCAGCTCTCTCCATTAATAAATGTTCAGCTCCAAACATTTCAGGAACTTCAGTTAATACAGTACTACCACCACTTGCAATTAATAAATCAGAAAAAACACCAAGAAGAGGGTTAGCCGTAATACCACTAAAACCGTCAGAACCTCCGCACTTTAAACCAATTTTAAGATCCTTTAAAGGACAATCAGTTCTAGTATCCTTCTGCATATTCGTATAAAGGTTTTCAACTAGCTTAACTCCTTCTTCTATTTCATCTTCAACATCTTGGCAGTTTAGGAATTTAACACGCTCTTTGTCATATTCACCTAATGATTTTTTTAATTCACTAATTTGATTATTTTCACATCCCAATCCTAATACTAAAACACCTCCAGCATTTGGGTGTTTAACCATATTTGCAAGAGCTGTTTTGGTATTTATATGATCATCTCCCAATTGTGAACAACCATAAGTGTGACCAAATACGTGTAGGTTTTCAAGGTTTTTGAAATGATGCTGTTGTTTTAAATAATTGACAATACTTTTTGCTTGACCATTTACACAGCCAACGGTTGGTATTATCCACAATTCATTTCGAATGCCAACATCACCGTTTTTTCGCTTGAATCCCTTGAAAGTTAGTTCTGAAGCAGCAAAATTCAAATCATTGAATTTTGGATGATATTCATATTCCATGCAATCGGATAAATTGGTTTTCACATTATGTACATGAACATGATCACCCGGTTTGATATCTGAAGCTGCATAGCCAATTGGATTTCCGTATTTAATTACATTTTCACCTTTTACAATCGATATTAAAGCAATTTTATGTCCTGCAGGTATGTCTTTATTTATTTTCAGACTAATATCATCAATACTTATGATTTCACCTTTGTAAATGTCACTTGTTGCCACAAGAACATTATCTGATAAATGTATTTTTAAAAACTTTTCCATTTATGAAAGTGTTTTAATTGCATCTTGAATTCCATCGGAAAGAATAGCAAATAGGTGTTTACTGACAGTATCAGTTAAGTTTGGTGTCTGATTTAAATCCACTTCCCATAAATCAGAATAGGCCAATACTTTTTCTGTTAGAGATCTTACATTTTCAGGGTTCAAATCAAAATTACCCCAGACTTTCTTCATAAAATCGATGTGTACCTGATCGTCCTGTATTTCGATCTTTTTGCCATTGTATTCTCCTTTATAATAGGCAATTAAAGCAGCCAAAGAAAATGAAAGGTGAGAAGGAACTTGATTTGTAACCTTTATATAATCAAGTAAAGAACAAAGGTTTCTGGTTTTCCATTTTGACATCGAATTTAATGCAATACTTTTCCATTCGTGCCTAATATATGGGTTATAGAAACGCTCTAATATTTTTTTAGCAAAATTGTTTAAGTCTTCTTTTTCCCCTTTTATCGTTTTTAAAATCTCATTGTAAACCATGTTGTTCATGAATCTTCCAAGAGCATCATGCTCAATACTTTCACGTACGGTTTCAATACCATATAATAATGATACGGCAAAACTTCCAGTGTGTGCTCCATTTAAAACACGAACCTTTTGCTCCCTAAAGTCTGTCATGTCATCTACAAACTTTACTTCTAGTCCAGCTTTATCAGCAGGAAATTCATCTTTTACGTATTGGGGAGCCTCTATTACCCAAAGATGGAAGTACTCCCCAACAGTAACCAATTGATCTTTAAACCCGAGTTCTGCATGTACTTCATCAATATTATCTTTTGGAAAGCCAGGAACAATGCGATCAACTAATGTGTTGCAAAATGCACACGCTTCTTCTATCCATGTAAAAAAATCCTGTTCTAACTTCCAATTTATTGCATGTTTTAATACATATTGCTTAAGGAAGTCTGCATTTCTATCGATTAGTTCACAGCAAATTATAATTAAACCTTTTGAGGTATCACCTTTGAAAGTTTTAAATCGGCGATACAGCAAAGAAGTCATTTTACCTGGAAACGAGCTTTGAGGAGTTTGGTCAAGTTTATCTGATTCATCCCAACTAATTCCAGCTTCTGTTGTATTGGAGATTACAAATCTTAAATCAGGATTGTCAATTACGGCTAAATACTTATCAAACTCAGAATATGGGTTTAAAGCACGAGTTACACAATCGATTAATTCATTTTCTTTAATCGGTTTACTATCTTTTATTCCTTTAAGTTGTACATGATATAAACCATCCTGTGAATTTATTAATTCGGCAAGTCCATTTTCAATTGGTTGCGCTATAACAACACCTGTGTTGAAATCGATCTCTTTATTCATTTTATTAACGATCCATTCTACAAAGGCTCTAAGGAAGTTTCCTTCACCAAATTGTAATATTTTTTCTGGATGGTTAATTGATTCTTTTGCAAGTTGCCTATTCAATTCCATATTATAATAATTAAAACGTGTACGTATTTTATCTGGGGAGAGTATACGAGGCGAATATTTTTATTAAAGAACATCCGTTAACGCACACGAAAATAGTTAATGATATTTAATAATCCTAGTATTCTGTAATGAAATCTATAATCACTATGGTAAAGGATGAAATTTTACAATTCTTTTAACTAAGAATTTGTTTTTCGATATTCAGATGGAGTAGAGCCGTACTCTTCTTTAAAACATTTTCTAAAATGAGAAACACTTTGAAATCCAACTTCCAAACTAACCTTACTGATGCTAATGTTATCTTCTAAAAGCATTGTGTGAGCTTTTTTTAATCTGCATTTTCGTAAATAATCGCCTGGAGAGATACCTGTTAATCCTTTAAATTTTCTATAAAAGCTTGCTCTACTCATATTCATTTTAATACTCATTTCATCAACAGAAAATTCTGGTAAAGAATAGTTTGTGTCAATAATACCAGTTATTCTCGACCAAAATAATTTGTCGGTAGAACTGGGTTTGTTTTTGATTGATTCAATTTGTGATCCATGTTCAATGTATTGTCTCTTAAATCGTTCTCTATTCTCTAAAATTGCATTGATACGCAAGAGTAATAATTTAGCATTAAATGGTTTTTCAATAAAACCATCGATTCCCAATTCAAAACTTTCAAATTTTGTATCAAGACTATTTTTGGCAGTAAGTAAAATGATTGGTATGTGCGATGTGTAAATGTTTTGCTTTAAGTACTTGCAAAAAGTTATTCCATCCATTTCAGGCATCATGATGTCTGAAATAATTAATTCAGGCGTGTTGTTTTTTAATAATTCTATGGCTTCTTTACCATTAGTAGCAGTAATTACATTATAATATTTTGAAAGAATACTTTTTAGAAAATCACTAAGATCTATGTTGTCTTCAACTACCATGAGATCAACTCCTGGGTTAAAAGGTTGCCACTCTTCCTGAATATCTTCGTATTTTTCGGTCTCAAACTGTTGATACGAATCAGTAACTATGTTATCTGGTGAAAAATGACCTTTTCCTTTTTTGAAAATAAGCTTAAACTCTGATCCTTTATGGATCATGCTTTTCACAGAGATTGCTCCTTTTTGAATCTCCACTAAATTTTTAACCAAAGATAAACCGATCCCATGGCCTTCAATATTTTTTCCTTTACCACGGTAAAACCTATCGAATATATACTCAATATCCTCAGATGGAATGCCAATTCCCTTATCAGAAACTGTAAGTTCTATATGTTCGTATTGATCTGCAATTGAAACTACAATCCATTTATTTTTAGGAGTGTATTTAATTGCATTAGAAATAAGATTATAAAGAATTTTATTCATCTTGTCAACATCAAGCCACATGCTAATATTTTTTGATGTGGATAAAAATTGAAGATCAATATTCTTTTTGTTTGCAACCACCTGAAATGATTCTACAATTTCCTTAGTTAAATTAACGATGTCAATTTGGTTTATAGATAATTGCATTTGGTTTTGGTCCACTTTGCGAATATCAATGAGCTGATTAACTAACATAAGTAGCCTTAAAGCATTATTTTTAATCGCTTTAGAATTACTGTGTTTTAGTTTTCCATTTGATTGATCAAGATGTCCTAAAATTAAAGTCAATGGCGTTCTAAATTCATGAGAAATGTTAGTAAAGAAACGAAGTTTCGCTTCATCAGCTTCGTGAAGTTTTTCTGCAATTTCTTCAATTTCATTCTTTTGTCTTCTAAGTTCCGAAGTTTGCTCTTCAACTCTTTTTTTAAGAATTAGGTTATGTTTTTTGATGTTTGCAATTCGTCTGAAATAAAATAATACTGCTAACAATAGCAATAAAGCAATTACTGCAATTTTAAACCAAAACTGCTTCCAGATTGGTGGAATAATTTCAATAGATAGAATTTTAGCTTCACTCCAATATTGGTTATCTGAGCTTACGCATAGGTGTAATTCATAATTCCCTGGAGGTAAACTGGTATAAGTTACCAGACTGTTTGTACCCATACTGTATGACCAATTCTCCTGAAAACCTATAAGTTTATATCTGAATCTGTTGGAATTAGGATAGCTATATGGAAAAGCATTAAAAGATATAGAAAGGGAGTTTTGGCGATAGGTCAGTGATATTTGATTGGTTTGGGATAATGAGTTCTTAAGTATGATATTGTTATCAATTGTATCTAAAGGGTTAACAAGTTTATTAAATAGATACAGTTTTTCATAGAATGGTTTTCCAATGTTTTGTTCAGGAGCAACTTCCTCAGGTTTAAATGATACAATGCCATTATATCCTCCATAAAATAACTCACCATTTTTATGCTGGAAATGTGCATCATCCATAAAATAATTATTCTCAAGATAGTTTGTAAATTTCTGATGTTCCTCATTAAAACAACTAATTCCATTATTGGTACTTATCCATACCTTGTTTTTAGAATCTGAATAGATACTATAGATTATATTATCAACAAGACCATCATCTTCTAAAAATGTTTTTACAGTTTTATTCTGACTAATACTAAAAATGCCTAAACCATTGTTAGTTCCAATCCACAAAGAATCTCCTTTAGAATGAATAGAATATACTTTATTGCCTAAAATTCCATTGCTATTATAATCTATTTTAGAATAATTAAAATCGGGATAACTTATTTTTATAATGCCTTTATTCGAACCCACCCATGTATTGTGATATCGGTCTTGAGTTATATCTCGAATCGTACCTGAAAGACTTACATTGTTTTTACTAAAAGGAAAAGTGTTTAGATTATTTGTTTTTAAATTAATCACACCAATCAAATTTGGTTTTCCTGTTAGGGTGAGCAATCCGTTCTCGAATTCTTTAATTGAGTAGCAAAGATATGGCCATTCCCAACCATACTTAAAATGGATTGATTCGATTCTGTCAGAATATGGATTAAAAATACCCATCCCATTAGAATCGCCAACCCATATATTTCCTGCTGAGTCCTCGAAAATAGATCTAACTCTTCTTAAATCTCTTACCTTATTTTGTTCGTAAAAGTGAAGATATAGTTCTTGTTCCCCATTTGGATGCTGTACACCAACACCAAACCTGTCTAATGCAAACCACAAATCTCCAGATCTGGTTTTACAAATACATCTTACAGGATCAAAATTCATTGCATTTTCAGGAGTTTCTTTTAAATGGTAATGTTTAAATTGATTCTTCTTTTTCTCCAATAGATTTATTCCATGTTTGGTAGTGCCTATCCAGAGATTGTTATTTTTATCGAATGCCAATTTTCTTGCTACATGTCCTTTAAAAGAAGAAGGGTTGTCTTTTTCATTTTTGTATATACTTACTTTTATCTCCTTATTTATATTAATTTTAACCAATGGATAATCTCCTCCAATCCAAATATCATTTTCTTTTACGATTACATCTCTAATTAAATTATTGAAAGATACATTGGGTAAATTTACATCTGAGAAAGAAAAAAGGGTTTGTGGTATATTTTTAATATTCTTCCATTGTAATATTTTGGTTTTTGTGATGCCTATTATGGTGCTATCATTATTTACCGCAAGTTTATATACCGGATTGCTGTACAACTTGTCGAGTTCAATTGAACAGCTATCAGCTGTTACCTGAACTCTGTTTGCTTCATAAATTCCATTTTCACCAGACATTAAAAGTTTTGAATTTGGGAGTTTAATCATACAATCAATGCTAAAAGGAAGTTTCTTGTATGAAAAATTGAGTGTTGATTTATTAAATACACCCAACATATTTTCTTCAGCAATCCATATTTCATCAGGTGATATTTCAACAATAGAATTAACATTTTCAATATTGAAATTCTTAAATAACGAAAAAGGAAATGTTTCGAATCTCTCAAATTTATGATTGAAATAGTTTAGGCCACCATTCTTTGTAATTACCCAAATGTTGCCATTTATACTTTTTCCTAAACTTACAATTTCACTTCCGGATATATTGCCATTTTTTTTGGGGAATGACTTGAATACTTTAAATTTATAGCCATCAAATCTATTAAGTCCTTCTAAGGTACCTACCCAAACATAGCCAATGTCATCAACAATTAAATCGATGATATTATTCTGAGATAATTCATTTGAAATATCAAAATGGTCAAATTTTACATTTTGAGAATAGGTATTACTATTAAAGGTAATAAGTAATAAGAGTAAAAGAAAGGTTCTTAATTGAATCATATCAAAATTAACTTTTGCCTAAAGTTAAAAAAATAGTCTGCCAAAAATCTTAAAAAACGCTAGAAGGTCCTTTTTGACTGAAATACGACCTTATCTGATACAAAAACGCCCATCTCAGTTTGTTCATATATCTACTTTAGCACGTGAATTTTATCGCGAAATGATGATAAGGTTCAAAACTCAAATAAACTAATAATAGATTGATTGAAATGAGAAAACTAACTTACGTGTTATGCTTGGCAATTTTATTACCATGTGTTTTATCTGCCCAAAACAAAACAAATTTATTTAATGGGAAGAATTTCAATGGTTGGAGGATTCTTTATGGCACAGCTGAGTATGCAATCGATGGAGACCAGATTGTAGGAACTTCAAAAATGGGCAGTCCTAATACTTTTTTAGCTACAAAGAGAAATTACACCAATTTTATTTTAGAGTATGAGGTGAAAATGGATGAAGGATTAAATTCTGGTGTACAAATTAGAACATCAACGGATAAAGATTTTAAGGAAGGAAGACCATTTGGTTTGCAAATAGAATGTGAAGATTCTCAAAGAGGATGGGCTGGTGGAGTATTTGATGAAGCAAGAAAGGGGTGGAGATATCCTTTGGAGTATAATCCAAAAGCCAAATCAGCATTTAAAAAAGGAGAATGGAATAAGTTCAAGGTAATAGCATACAATAATCGAATTTTAACCTGGGTTAATGGTGTTGCTTGTTCAAATCTTGTTGAAGAAGAAGTGGAGACCGGCTTTATTGGGCTGCAGGTTCATGGTATTCACAAGAAAGAACATTTGGATGGTAAACAGATTCGATGGAAGAATATCTATCTACAGGAAATTGGAGAAAAAGATTTGGAGCAGCACTTTGTATCGGATGCTCCGGAAGTAAGTTACCTAAAAAACGAACTCACCCCAAAACAAATTAAAGATGGATGGAAATTGCTGTGGGATGGACAAACAACCAAAGGATGGAGAGGCTCTAAATTAGAAAATTTTCCGGAGAATGGATGGGAAATCAAAGATGGGGTATTATCTGTGTTAGCATCAGATGGTGGAGAATCTGCGAATGGAGGTGATATCGTTACAAAAAGAAAATACAAGAATTTTATTATTGAAGTAGATTTCAAACTTACCCAAGGAGCAAATAGTGGAATTAAATATTTTGTAGATACTGATTTAAACCAGGGCGCCGGTTCTTCGATTGGTTGCGAATTCCAAATTTTAGATGATAAAAAACATCCTGACGCTAAAAAAGGAACTAAAGGTAATAGAACAATTGGTTCACTTTACGACTTGATAAAGGCAAATGGTCAGGAATACAACCCATATCTCCCTAGAGAAAAGTATGTGAATGCAATTGGTCAGTGGAATAGAGCAAGAATTGAAGTAAAAGGATCACACGTCAAACATTTTTTAAATGGATGTAAGGTAGTGGAATATGATAGAGGAACTCAAATGTGGAAAGCATTGGTTGCCTATAGTAAATATGGTAAATGGCCAAACTTTGGAGAATTTGAAGATGGGAATATCCTAATTCAAGATCATGGAGATAAAGTATCATTTAAGAATATAAAAATTAAGGAATTATAAGAGTTGTGAATACTGCGCAAAAATCTTAAAGAATTTGAATTATCAAAGTGATGAAAGGTCAAAGTTCAACAGTGAATTTGCTAAAAGACAGAGATTTAAGTGAAGGGTTTAATGTGCTTTTTAATGAATTGTATGTTTCCTTGGTACATTATGCAAATAGGTTTATTGGAGATTTAAATCAAAGTGAAGATATAGTTCAGGAAGTATTTATAAACTATTGGATAAAGTTTGGTAATTCAAATTCGAATAACGAAGCAAAAAAGTATCTGTTTCGTTCTGTTTATAATGGCGCAATAGATAATATAAGATACAAAAAAGTTGAAAAGAAAAGGCTAAGTAGATATCTGTATTTATACAACAACTTTTGCTTAATGAATGATTTGGCATTAGAAACAGAAATTTCGGCAAGAATTGAAAATACAAAAATCAGTCTACCAAAACAGTGTAGAAGGATATTTTCATTAAGTCGCGATGATGGTTTTACATATAGGGAGATTGCTAGTGAGCTAGATCTTTCTGTGAAAACAGTTGAAACACAGATGAGTAAAGCTTTGAGGATATTTAGAAAGCAATTGAGTATTTATATGGAATAAACGACTATTGAATACAATGCTGTTAATGAGCTTGGAATTATTCTATTTAAACGAAGATAGAAAAAAAGCGCATGTTTTCTTAAGGGGGTAGAAGTCTGATTTCGTTTGGAAGAATAGAAATATGTAAGGAAATGACTTAAAAGAATGATAATTTTTTTAAAGATGCTACGCAAACCTTTGAATTATAATTAACTGAATATTTAGCTAAAGAATTGATGAGACTTATTGATAAAATTACTAACATGCCAAATACTAAAAATTGGATGTTGTCTGTAATAAAATAAATCATGTTGACTCAATTATTCTTAAGTGCAAATTATTCGGCCATTTATGGTTAATCGAAAATAATAAAATGGAAATCTTAGATTGAATTAATTATTAGACAAGATTTCTATTAAGAATGTTGATATGTATTTATCCTTATACCAATTGGTTTAAGGTTTATAGATCTACCTAAAATTAATCCTATGAAAAACAAACGATTAAGGAAAAATTATTTCAGTAATTGCAATAGAAAATTGCTGATAATGACCAGAGTTATGTCTCTGTTGTCGTTTATTATTCTTAGTACAGGAATTGTATCTGCTAGTACCAAGACAGATAAAAATGGCCTGAATGGGAATTTTCAGAGTGACAAACAGTTGATTACAGGTGTTGTAAAAGACGCAAC
Organism: Marinifilum caeruleilacunae; assembly: GCF_013141825.1. GTDB lineage: Bacteria > Bacteroidota > Bacteroidia > Bacteroidales > Marinifilaceae > Marinifilum > Marinifilum caeruleilacunae. The sequence goes on along the minus strand of NZ_RZNH01000031.1, from coordinate 44,838 downwards.
AAATGAATTTCCAATTCCTGGTGTAAATGTCTTTATTAAAGGAACAACCGAAGGTACTATTACTGATATTGATGGAAATTATTCGATATCAGTGAATCAGGGCTCTATTTTGGTTTTTTCATTTATCGGAATGAAGAGCGAGGAAATTGAGATTTCCAACCAAAAGGTTATTGATGTCATGTTGGAGGTTGATGCTATTGGACTTAATGAAGTTGTTGCAATTGGTTATGGAACTCAGAAAAAAAGCGATATCACTGGTTCTGTAGCTTCTTTTAATACAGATGTGCTTCGAGAACAATCTCAAACGAATATTGTGCAGGCTCTACAAGGTAATATGGCTGGTATAACTGTTACCACAAATAACTCAAGTGCTGAAGATGATGGTACCATCTTAATTCGAGGACAAAACTCAATTACTGCAAGTAATGAACCTCTAATTGTTTTGGATGGAATACCATTCGACGGATCTCTTTCTGAGCTTAATTCAAACGATATTGAAAGTATGGAGGTGTTAAAAGATGCATCATCCACTGCGATTTACGGATCGAGAGGTTCTAATGGTGTAATTTTAATCACTACCAAAAAGGGTAAAGCTGGAAAAATGACAGTCTCATATAGCGGTAGTTATAGTTGGGATTTTATAGGCGACTTACCTGATATGCAAAATGCCTCTGATTATTGGAGTGATATATGGCAAAGAAATGTTTCTAATGTACTTGCTTCTCCTAGCAATACCTTATCAATTAGTAAGGTGATCGATAATGCATTTCAGGGAGATGCAAGCAGTAATACGGACATTGCGGCTTTTATGGAGGGATATCCTGGACAAACTTGGGATGAAGTGAAGAATAATATATTGGCTAACTATCCTGATGCAACATCAGATTGGACAGTTCTACAACAAATAGCCAATGCCTTTGCGTATCCTGAAGGAGGACGAGATACTGATTGGGTAGACTTGGCCTCAAGAGTTGGACACAAACAAGAGCACAATTTATCCATCTCAGGAGGGAGTGAAAAGAATAAGTATTACATGTCTGCCATTTATGGTAAAAATGAAGGTGTTGCCAAAGGTGATGACTTTGAGCGATTCGTTTACCGCCTAAATCTTAGCTTTGATTTGGGACATGGCATAACTTATGGAACAAACACTCAATTGGGATTTTACGATAGAAGTGGTGAGCCTGCAGACTGGGGTACAAGCCGAGGTGCATTTAGAATGAGCCCTACCTATAATGCTTATAATGCTGATGGAACTATCGATTTAACTCCAACTGATGAAGATTCTTCAGTTATGAATCCTTTAGAACCTTTATTGTATGAGAATGAAGATAAAGAAACGAGAATAATTACAAATCATTTCTTGGATATTGATATCCCAAAAGTTCAAGGATTACATTATAAACTTAATGCTGGATATCAAACTAAATATCGAGAGGATAAGACTTATAAAGGTAACAATACCGTATCGGGATCAATTTATAATGGATATCTTGAAATTAATGACAAAACATCGAAATCATGGACAATTGATAATATTTTAAGTTATAACCGTGATTTTGGAAAACACTCAATATTCTTAACAGCCTTATACAGTATTCAGGAAAGTATAGAAGAAACGGATGGAATGATTGGTAAAGGATTTCAGAGTGATGTAATGGGATATTATCAACCTGAAAATGCTGAAATATTGACGGGTTCAGCAACAAAGTGGGAAAGAAGTTCATTATCCCAAATGTTCAGAGCAAATTATGTATATGATAGTCGATATTTAATTACAGCCACAATGAGAAGAGATGGTGCTTCACAATTTGGAGATAATAAAAAGTTCGGATGGTTTCCATCTGTTGCTCTAGGTTGGAACATTTCCAATGAAAGTTTTATGTCGGATGTGGAAGCTGTGGATGCACTGAAATTTAGATTGTCTTATGGTGAGTCTGGGAATGAGGCAGTGAGTGCATACGAAACGCTGCGTAGAATGAATTCGAATGACTATATTGATGAGAATGATGGTGTGCAAACAGGATATTATGCTGAAACATTGGATAACCCAGATTTAAGTTGGGAAACAACCAAGTCAATTAATGCTGGTTTGGATTTTACACTGTTTGGCGGTAGAGTATTTGGTGCCTTCGATGTATTTTCATCTAGTACAGAAGATCTATTGTTATCTGAAACAATATCAGGAGTTAACGGAACAACCAGTATTTTAAGAAATATTGGTGAAACATCTACCAAAGGTTTTGAAATACAGATATCTACTGTAAATATTTCAACAAAAGATTTTACTTGGAAAACATCCTTAAATGCTTCATCATTTAAATCTGAAATTGAAAATGTTGGATTAAAAAATGCAGATGGACATTATATCGATGATGTTGCTAGTGAGTGGTTTATTGGGCATCCTGTAAATGTCAATTTCGATTACTCTTTAGATAGAATTTTACAGAAGTCGGATTTTATCACTGACGGTCAAGGTAATTATGTGCTCGATGCTAATAATAACTACCAGTTAAAGCCAGAAGTTGCAGATGAAATTGTTTTAATGTCTTCTACTGCTCGTCCTGGTCAGCCTATTGTAAAGGATGTAAATGGTGATGGTAAAATTGATGGTACAGCAGATAAAGAAATCCAAGGAGATCAAAACCCTGATTTTACAGCAGGTCTTAAAAATACATTCATTTATAAAAATTGGACATTTAGCTTCTTCTTAAATGGAGTATGGGGAGTAACAAAAAGAAACACCCTGGTTAACAATGATAATTTTGGCCCAAGACGTAAGTTAAATGCAACTTATTGGACACCTGATAATGCAACTACAGATCTTCCTGGAATTAATATGGGTGGTTTAACCCCTGGGATAGAACTTTATCCTTATGAAGATGCAAGTTATGTACGTTTACAGGATATATCTTTGGCTTATAATTTTAAGTCTCTTGTTGAAAAGCATAAATGGATCAGTGATTTTGAAGTGTATGCTAATCTAAAAAATGTGTACACATGGACAGAATGGGATGGCATTGATCCAGAATACTACACGGGAGAAGATACAGGTTCGAAAAAGAGTATAGAAATTCCTCGTCCTGTTAGTATAATCATTGGTACACGTATTACATTTTAATTATTAAAATTAGAGAATCATGAATAAAATAATTATATCACTGTTAAGTATATTGATTTTATTAAGCAGTTGCGACGAAAATGATTTTCTTGAGGAAGATCCGCAAGACGCAATTTATGCAGAAAATCTGTTTATAGAATATTCTGGTTTCAACTCAGCAATGAATTCGGTATATGCAATGATGAGAGAGATCAAAGGAAATGGAGATAGAATGAGCCGGGATCAATTATGGGTATTAAATACTGATATGGTTTCATCAAGATATGGCTCTGTGAACAATTTCACTGAATACGCTTCAGGTTTTGAAGAATCAAGTGATGTTTACGATTGGCTTTACCAATTAATAAACAACACGAATATGATTATTGAAAGAGCGGAAGGAGATGTAGATTGGCAAGGTTTAAGTGAGGAGGAAGATTTAAATAACAAGAATGCTGTAGTATCGCAAGCTAGAGTAGCACGTGCTTGGGCATATCGTCTATTAATTTATGCCTTTGGACCTGTTCCGTTAAATGTGAATGAGATTACAGGATCAAATTATTCTAATGCCTGGGAGCGTAATTCTGTAGAGGAAATTAAAGCTCAAATGCAGGAAGACCTTGAATTTGCAGTTGCTAATCTGCCATTGAAAGGTGATGACATGACACACATTAATGGTGCAGTAGCGAGACATTATTTAGGTGAATTGTATTTGTCATTGGGTGAATTTCAAAAAGCGAGTGATGTGCTACAGCCTCTTTGCGAATCTTCTGAATATAGTCTGATAACAAATCGTTTTGGCAGCACGGCAAACGAAGAAGATGGCAATTATTTTATGGATATTTTCAATAATCCTTACGCAAGTTCAGGAAATACCGAAACATTCTTTGTTTTTGCAAATGGTACAGATTTACCGGGATCAACTAAATTATCGATCAATGATGCTTATATTAATGAATATAGGAAGTATAAAAAAATTGATCAAACGGCTGAATGGTATGAACGTTTCGGTGGTTTTGGTAAAGGACGTTATTTAATGACTCCTTGGTCAATGTTTGATGAAGAGGCATATGATTTATATGCCAGAAATAAAGAAGATTCCAGAAATATCATTAATAGTTGGATTTGGGAACATACCGATGGTAGAGATAACTTCCTTTATGAAATGAATGATGTCAGAGGCCAGGGTGAAGTAATTCGCAGGTATTTCGTATACGACTGGAATGAAAATGGAGTTCTAACAGATCCAAGCACTTTTCCTTTAGACTCTGCAATTATTGAACCTGAAGATGGACCAAGTTATAATGATAAGAATAATGAAGGAGATACATTATATACTCACTTCAATTATACTGCAGATGCATTAGGTTATCCAGATAATTCTGATAAACATACATTTTCTTATTCAAGAAAGTGGGAAATTAACGCTGATGAGACAACTGATTTTAGCCAACGTGAACAAGTTTATCACGAAACTGGTTATTTGCGTATTTCCGAATCATATTTACTATATGCTGAAGCATTTTTTATGATGAATAATAGTGCTGATGCAGCCATATGGATTAATAAAGTAAGGGAAAGAGCAAATGCATCCTTAATTAATGCAGACCAGGTATCGCTTGATTTTATACTTGATGAAAGAGCTAGAGAATTAGTGGCAGAAGAGGAGCGTAAAATTACATTACTTAGAACAGGAAAGTATCTTGAAAGAACAAGGTTATACAATCCAACCTCAATGTATTATGTAGAAGATCATTATAAATTGTGGGCGTTCCCATCTTCAGCTATTGATGCTAATAAAGACAATTTATTAGACCAGAATATAGGATATGGTGGTAGTACAACTGTTGACTTTACACCAGCAGGATACCCGGATGAAGGTTATAATCCATGATCATATAGGCTAAACAAATGTATTAATACCCAGAATTTATTCTGGGTATTAATTAATATTAATGTCAAAAAAATGCAATATTACTCAGAATGAGACTTGTTGTAGTCATAGTGTTATTGAACATTTTTCAAACTTGCTTTGGACAAAAAATTAAACTTCAGGATGACCCAAACAAACAGCAAGTAAAAGTGTTGGTCAGTGGAGAAATATTCACTGTTTTCAGGTATTCAAGTGATTATGAAAAGCCCATTCTATATCCAGTTAAAACTGCCAATGGCAACACAATAACCAGAGGTTTCCCAATTGATACGAGGAAAAATGAAAGAATTGATCACCCACATCAAGTTGGAGTTTGGTTCAATTATGGAGATGTAAGCGGAATTGATTTTTGGAACAATTCTAAAGCTATTCCTAGTGAGAGAAAAGGCAAATATGGAAGAATCACTTTGAAAAAATTACTAAAAGTTACAAGTGGTGAATCTGGGGAGCTGAAGTATGAAGCCTACTGGACCGATAAAAATAACACAAAGCTGTTGAGGGAAGAAACCAGCATGGTATTTAGTGAAAAAGGCAAAATCCGCTTTATTGATCGCATCACCAAATTAACTGCAGAATCTCAAGATATTTTCTTTAATGATAGCAAAGAAGGATTGTTTGGAATTAGGGTAAGAAGAGAATTGGAGTTACCCTCATTAAAACCTGCAACCTTTACGAATGATTTAGGTTTACCCAATACTTTTAAAAAAATAGATAATGAAATTGTTACTGGCAATTATATCAGCAGTGAAGGTTTACAAGGCAACAATGTATGGTCATGTCGAGCGAAATGGGTAATGCTTCAGGGGGATATACAAGGTAATGGTATTACTATCGCTATAATTGATCACCCTGATAATGTTGGATATCCAACACATTGGATGGCTAGAGGATATGGTTTGTTTGCAGCAAATCCATTGGGACAAAAGGTATTTACCAAAGGAAAAAAAGAGTTAAACTTCAAGTTGATGCAAGGAGAGTCGGTTGTCTTTAAATACAGAATGATTATTCATTCAGGTAAACATTTGTCAACGAAAGAAATAGAAAATAGTTTTCTTGATTTTGCATCTGAGATTTAAGTTTAAAATATTAAAAAGAATCTGATTAAAAGAGATTTTGATGAAAAAACACATCATTATATCATTCTTGGTTTGGTGTATCATTTCTGTTAATGCAGGTAAGGCATTTTCACAGAAGAAAAGTAAGGATGATAGGCCAAATATTATTTTAATTATGGCTGATGATATGGGCTATTCTGATATTGGCTGCTATGGAAGTGAAATATCAACTCCCAATCTGGATCGTTTGGCTAAGAATGGAGTTCGTTTTAGAAATTTTTACAATGAAACAAAATGTTGTCCTTCCCGTGCTTCCCTATTAACGGGTATCTATCATCACGAAGCGGGAGTTGGTGGGATGATTTCCGAATCGGATAAGGAAATCACAGAAGGGCCTTATCAAGGATTTTTAAACGAGAAATCAATTACAATTGCAGAAATATTAAAAAATGTTGGTTATTCAACATATATGGCTGGTAAATGGCACTTAGGAGAAAGAAAAGAACATTGGCCTGTAAAAAGAGGATTTGATAAACATTTTGGATTGATAAGTGGGGCAAGCAGTTATTTTGAGCTTATTTTAAACCAGGAAAGAAAGAGGGTGATGGCTAATAATGATCAAAGCTGGTTTCCACCTGAATCAGACTTTTATATGACAGATGCTTTTACCGATTCAGCGGTTTCTATGATTTCGGAGCATGTAAAGCAACAATCGGAGAAACCTTTTTTCCTCTATTTAGCATACAATGCACCTCATTGGCCTCTACATGCTTTGCCTGAAGATATAGAAAAATATGAAGGAAAATATGATATTGGCTGGGACTCTATCAGACAGCAGAGGTTTGATAAAATGATTCGAGAGGGAATTTGGGATGAAAGTATCAAGTTATCGCCACGTCCTGAATCAGTAGAAGCCTGGAAAAAGCAGGAAAATAAAAAGCAATGGGCTAGATTAATGCAGATATATGCGGCAATGGTAGATCGGATGGATCAGGGGATTGGTCGTGTCTTATACGAATTAGAAAAAAATCAACTTTCTGAGAATACCTTAATTATTTTCTTATCGGATAATGGGGCATGTAGCGTAAGTGTGGAAGAAAGAGGATTGCATATAGATGGATCTGTGGTGGGACAAAAAGGTTCGTACAAAGCCTATAAAGAACCATGGGCAAATGTGTCTAACACACCTTTTAGATTTTACAAGAATTGGATCCATGAGGGAGGAATCTCCACACCTTTCATAATGTATTGGCCAAAATATATCAAAAGAAAACGAATCATAAAAAATGACTATGGTCATATTTTGGATGTTATGCCAACCATACTCGAATTAACCGAAACGAAGTATCCGCAGACTTATAAAGGCAAGAAGCTGGTTTCATTAAAAGGAAGAAGTTTAATGCCTTTGGTTCATAATAAAACAGTTGAAGAAAGGAAGGAACCTTTATTTTGGGAGTTTAACGGAGCTGCAGCGGTAAGGTTAGGTGATTATAAATTGGTTTCATATAGAGATAAAAAGTGGGAGCTATATCATTTAAAATCAGATCCTACTGAATTATTTGATTTGAGTTCTGAACAACCGGAACTGACAAATGAAATGAAGAAATTATATCAGGAGTGGGCATGTAGAGTGGGAGTTAAAAAGAAGTAGAACCCACTAAAAATGTTGATAAAAAAGATAGACATGAATCTAAAAAAAATAAACATACTAATATTTATAGTTGGATTGTGCTTGTGTTCTTGTAAAAAACAGGATAAGGATTCACGTCCAAATATATTGTGGATAACAACCGAGGATATGAGTTCTCAGTTAGGGTGTTTTGGTGATGAGCACGTGCATACACCAGTAATTGACCAGTTAGCCTCCAAGGGGGTGCGTTATACCAATGCATTTGCAACTGCACCTGTTTGCGCACCTGCAAGATCTTCCATAATAACAGGGATGCATCAGTCTTCAATAGGAGCTCATCATATGAGATGCAAAGGGCATTTCCCAAAGGATTTAAAATACCTTCCTCAATATTTAAGAGAGGCTGGTTACTATTGTGTGAACAATGAAAAAGAGGATTATAACTTAGAATATAATGCACTTGATATTTGGAATGAATCTGGAGTTAAGGCACACTGGAAAAATAGAGAAGATAAGGACCAGCCATTTTTTGCAGTGTTTAATTTTCTAGGAACTCATGAAAGCGCTACAAATTCAAAAAAGAAGCATTTATCTTTTACAAAAGATCTTCCTAAAGAGATCTTGTTACAAGCAGGTGAAGTACCTCTTCCACCATATTTTCCAAACACTCCTGTAGTAAATGAATTAATGACAAGGTATTACAATAATATTGCCGCTTTGGATAGATATGTTGATAATATTCTCAATGAATTGAAACAGGATGGGCTGGATGATAATACAATTGTTATATTTTATTCCGATCATGGAGCTGGATTGCCTATTCATAAAAGATGGCTGTATGATTCTGGATTGAAGGTGCCAATGATTGTTAAGGTACCGGAAAAATATAAAAAGTTACTTCCATATAAAGTTGGGGAGTTAACTGATGAGTTGGTAAGTTTTACAGATTTAGCTCCTACAGTTTTGGAGTTAGCTGGATTAACAATTCCTGAGCATATGCAAGGAAGAGCCTTCCTAGGTCAACATTTATCTTCGAAAAGAGAGTTTGTTTATGCCGCACGCGATAGAATGGATGAAAGGTATGACATGCAACGTGCTGTTAGAGATAAGCAATTTAAATATATTCGATATTATGAACCTCAAAAGCCATACATCCAATTCATGAATACACCAGAGAAAGGTGATATTATGAAAGCAATAAGAAAAGGCAATAAAGAGGGAATAATTCCCCCAATGGCCAAGAGACTTATGGAACAAACAAAACCTCTAGAGGAATTATTTGATGTAAAAAATGATCCCTGGGAATTAAAGAATCTTGCCAATGATCCTAATTATAAGGATGTTCTTGTTAAGATGAGAAAGGCGCATACTGAATGGTCTATTGATGTAGCAGATGCAGGTTTAATTCCTGAAGCCATACTTCGTCAATGGGAATCTAAGTTTAATAAGCCCATTTATAATATTTTAAGAGAAGAGAAGGTACCAATCGATTTGATCCAAGAAGTTGCTTTAGGATCAAAAGTTGAACTTTTTGAGAAACATATATTAAACGCAAATGAGGTTGTTCGTTACTGGGCCGCAACAGGAATAGGCAATTATGCCGAGAATTTAAATGAGGAAACCTTTTCAAGTATAATCAAATTATTAGATGATGAGTGTTCCCTTGTAAGAATTGCAGCAGCAAGAGCCCTGTGTATCCTTAATCATGAAACAATTGCTATGAATATTCTAAAAAAAGAACTTGTTAGTATTGATGAGTGGACAAGATTAAGTGCTGCACTAGTATTGGATGAAATTGGTGAGAAAGCCAAACCTGTTAAAGAAACATTAAGGTTAGCATTGGGTGATGATAACAAATATGTGGCTAGAGTTGTTAATCATGCCCTAAATGTGTTAGAAGGAACCAATAATATTGTGAAATAGAATATAGTCTTGCAGAAGCGAAATAAGCATGTAAAATTAAAAAGCTCAATTTATTTCGCTTAAGGGTGAATAAGTTAACTTAGGAGTTCATGCAGCATATGAAAATTATAAACGTATGAAGAAATATAAAATATTGGCAGTTGCATTAGCAGTATTGTTCATGTATTCTTGTGGAACATCAACAAAAAAGACAAGAATAGAAAGTCCAAATATCATCTTTATTCTAACAGATGATCAAGGATGGACTCACACATCTCATCGAGCAGATCCGAATATACCTGAATCAAAAAGTGACTTTTACGAGACTCCCAATATAGATAGATTAGCGAAAACAGGAATTTTATTTTCTCAAGGATATGCACCGAATCCAATTTGTGCGCCATCAAGAAATAGTTTAATGTTTGGACAGAATGCTGCTCGTCATATCTATAATAAAGATTCAGTATGGTATAGAAGTACACAGGATTGGTTAACAATTCCAAAAGCAATAAAGAATGCCAATCCAAATTATCGAACAGCTCATTTTGGGAAGTGGCATATTGCCATGCTTCCAGAAAGGGCTGGCTTTGATATAAGTGATGGTATGACTTCCAACGCTGGAGGAGAGATATATGGAGATGGTTTTTTAAAAGCAAGAGAATATACAAAAGCTACAAAAGAATATCTAGTACAAAATCAGATAGAGAATCCCACTAAAATGCTTGAAGCTGGAAAACCAAGTGCTCACTGGGATGATCAAAATCCGAAAGATATTTTTGGAATCACCCAACGTGCAACTGATTTTATGAAGGAGAGTATTAAAGAAGGAATGCCTTTTTATGTTCAGCTATCTCATTACGCAGCTCACCTGTCTTTGGTTTCCAAAAAAGAGACTTATGATTATTTTAAGAATAAAGAAAACGGTGAACGTCACACCAATCCTGAATTTGCAGCAATGTTGAAGGATATGGATACTGGTATTGGTATGATTCTGGATTTTGTAAAAGAGCAAGGAATTGAGGACAATACTTATATCTTTTTAATGGGTGATAATGGGGGGCGCAGACGCTTAAATCAGATTGCTGTGATTGATGAAAACAAACAACTGAAAGAAGCAAGGTACTCTCTTCAGCATGATAGAAATCTTCCACTTCGCGATGGGAAACATTCCTTCTATGAAGGAGGATTAAGAGTTCCATTTATTGCTAAAGGTCCAAATTTAAAGTCGAACCAGGTGTGCGAAGTTCCTGTGACAGGATTGGATTTTTTGCCAACATTTGCTCAGCTTGCAGGTTCTGATCTGAATTTTCCTGATGAGATCGATGGGGGAAGTTTAATCCCTTTACTTTTAGATAATAATCAAGATAGAGTAGAACGAAATAGCGAATATTTAATTTTTCATCAAGCTTCACATCGCAAACCGCGCAGCGCAATCCGTAAAGGTGATTTTAAACTGGTAAAATACTGGGGCAAAGAAACAAAATATGAAAATACACCCAAAGTTGAATTATTTAACATTAGGGAAGATTTGTCAGAAACCAACAATATTCTAAACAAATATCCTGAAATAGCTACTGAATTGGAAAATGAATTAAAACGATTTTTGGCAAATGTAAATGCCGAAACAGGTGTTCGCGATATAAAGGGACCACAAGATAGGTTAATGAAAGAAGAAGGATTAAAAGAATAATGATCAAATCATAGATCGTACGATGAAGATGCCAAATACAAAACAATTATTATTGGTGATAAGCCTGGTGTTAATGCTTTTTACAAACGCATCGGGTAAAAAAAGACCGGTAGATCTAGTGTATCCACTCCTGGATGCCGCAAATTCAAGATGGTTTTACTTTTCTTCTGCTACTCGTCCATTTGGAATGGTAAATCTTAGTCCTGATATGGGAGTTGATGGAGCCTGGGATTCAGGTTATCGTTATAACAGAGATTCAATAAAATGCTTTAGTCATATTCATGCCTGGCAATTATCGGGAGTACCGGTCATGCCTGTTTCGGGTGATTTTAAAGGTCATTTAGGAGCAAAAGTCTATGGTTCTAAATATTCGCATAAAGATGAAATAGTAAAGCCGGGATATCATTCTGTAAGCTTGAATTCGTATAATATAAAAGCTGAGTTAACGTCAAGTACTCGTGTTGGTTTTCATAGATATACTTATCCAAAAGGTGAGAAAAGGTACATTTTGTTGGATTTGGGAACAACTTTAGGCCCATGCGAAACAAAATTAGGATATGCAAAACAGGTGGGTAAAACCAGTATAGAGGGATATGCCTTAATGAAAGGAACACGCAGAAGACCGAAAGATACTTATGTGTATTTCGTAATTGAATTTGATACCGCCTATAAGCAGTTTAAAGCCTGGCATAATAAAAAGTTGATAGATGTTAATGAGGAATTTAAAGGTTCCAATGGTGGTGTATATGTTGAGTTTGACAACGAACAAGACGAGACAGTTCTGATGAAAGTTGCAATTTCCTATGTAAGCATAGAACAGGCAAAACTGAATTTGAATAAAGAGTTGATTCATTGGGATTTTGATAAACTTGTTAATGATAGCCAGGACGAATGGAATTTATGGCTTAGTAGAATTGAGCTGGAAGGAGGTAGTGAAAAAGAACAAGCACGATTTTATACAGACCTATGGCATGCTTTGCAAGGAAGAAGAATAATAAGTGATATCAATGGTAAGTACTGTGATATGACAGGAGCTGCACCAAGAATTGGTCAAATTCCTCTGAATAAAAAAGGGGTACCTAAGTTTAATCACTATAATTCAGATGCGTTTTGGGGTGCCCAATGGACACTTAATACTTTATGGCATTTAGTTTATCCAGAGGTATCAGAAGGTTTTATAAACTCGATGTTGTTAATGTATGATGATGGAGGATTAATTCCGAGAGGTCCTTCCGGAGGAAATTATACCTATGTGATGACAGGTGCATCAACTACACCTTTTATTGTAAGTGCTTACATGAAAGGGATAAAAGAGTTTGATGTGCATAAGGCCTATAAAGGAATGCGTAAAAATGCCATGGCTGGAGGATTAATGAGCAAGGCAGGTTACGAGCATAATACTAGTGTTGGTGGTGGATTGCAATATTATATCGACAAAGGTTTTGTACCATATCCAAATCCTCATAAGAATAATGGCTACCATAACGAAGGAGCAGGCCAAACTTTGGAATATGCATACCAGGATTGGTGTTTGGCCCAATTATCAAATGCTTTAGAGCATTTTGATGATTATAAGATGTTCTCAAAACGATCACAAAACTATAAAAATGTTTGGGATGCAAGTTCTACCTGGATGAGACCAAGAGATGTTGAGGGGAAGTGGCTGGAAAACTTTAATCCCATAGAGACTCATCATGGATTTGTTGAAAGTACAGCAGCCCAGTCTACATGGTTTGTACCTCACGATTTACATGGATTGTTTGATTTAATGGGGGGGGCAGGAAAAGCAGCAGTGAAATTAAATCAGCAGTTCCTGATCGCCGATTCTCATGATTTTGTATGCAAATCCTTTAAAGCTGATCGATTTGTAAACACCCAAAGGAAAAATACATATTTAAATTATGGAAATCAGCCATCTATGCAGGTGGGATTTATTTTTAATTATACTGGTAGACCCTGGCTAACACAGTATTGGACTCGTGAAGTAACCGAACGTATATTTAGTGATTTGGATCCACAAAATGGTTATAATGGTGATGAAGACCAAGGATTAATGGGGGCTCTTGCCGTTCTGCACAAAATTGGACTGTTTGAAATGAATGGGGGAGCTGGAGTGAATCCTCGCTATGAAATTGGAAGCCCCATCTTCGAAAAAATAACAATAAAGCTTAATAATGATTATTACCCAGGTAATCAGTTTGTAATAGAAACAAAGAATAATTCTTCCAAGAACAGGTATATACAATCTGCACTTTTAAATAGCAAAAATCATAAGCAATTCTGGTTTTATCATAAGGATTTAATAAAAGGAGGGAAACTTGTTTTAAATATGGGAGACTTGCCAAATAAGCAGTGGGGAACTGATTTAGATGATTTGTAAATTATTTAAATAGGATATTATAAAAAAATAAGATAAAAATTGTGTTTGGAATATGGATACTAAAATTAGGTTCGGAATTGTAGGTACGGGTAATATCGCAAAAATACATATTGAGTGTATCAATCAAATTGCCGAAGCTGAGTTAGTAGCTATGGCTGCTTCCTCTGAAGCAAGAGCTAAATATGTATCTGAGCATTATGGTATTTCTGCTTACCCCGATTTTGATCAATTAATGGAGCGATCAGATATAGATGTGGTTATTATATGTAACCAAAGTGGGAATCATTTGAAACCTGCAATTGCAGCAGCTAAAGCAGGAAAGCATGTGCTATGTGAAAAGCCTTTGGAAGTAAACCTGAAAAGGGCAATTCATATGGTAGAGACCTGTGAAGCTTATGGAATCATATTAGGATGTGTATTTCAAAATCGATTCAGTTCAGATTACCTACAACTTAAAAAAGCTGTTGATGATGGAATTTTAGGGAAATTATTAATGGGCACTGCATGTATTAATTGGTACAGATCCCACAATTATTATTCTGATAGTGCATGGAGAGGTACCTTAAAGGGAGATGGCGGTGCTGCATTAATTAATCAAGGCATACACACTGTTGATCTTTTATTGGACATTATGGATGAACCGACAACCGTGTATGGTACTGTTTCCAGTATGGTTCATAATATAGAAGGTGAAGATGTTGCAGGAGCAATTGTGAATTTTAAGAGTGGAGCTATGGCTACCATTACTGCAGGAACTGCACTATACCCTGGGTATCCGGAAAGGCTGGAAATTTATGGGGAGAAAGGGAGTGTTATCCTTGAAGGTGGTAGAGTTAAAGAGTGGAATGTAAAAGGTGAGCCCAGAAATAAGATAAGTAGTAAAAAGGAATTAAAAACTGGTTCGTCAAATGCAACAGGTATCGGTCTTGAATTGCATAAATTACTAATAGAGGATATGATTAGGGCAGTAAAAAAGAGAAGTGAGCCTCTGGTAAATGGAAACGAGGGGTTAAAATCATTGGAATTGATTACGAAAATTTATGAATCTGCTCAAAAAAACACACCCATTGAGCTTAATTCAATTTGCAAATACTAAATGAATACAGGCAAGATTAAGAGATAGTTAATAGTTTTAAGTTCATCAAGCATTGTGAATTTACGATAAACTTGCTTTTTCTTATAAGGGACAATTTATCCGTTTTCGTTAAAAGAGTAAGGATTTAATAGAAAAATTAATGTTGAAGTATGAAGAGAAATAGGAGTTTTAAGTTCTTGCTGATAGCCTTACTGATGATGGCTTACAACCAAGAAAACCTGCAAGCTAAAGAAAATAAACCCAATATCATTTTAATATTAGCCGATGATCTAGGTTTTGAAACAATTGGCTGCTATGGAAATGCGAGTTATCAAACTCCAAGAATCGATAACTTGGCAGAAAAAGGAGTGAAATTCAACCATTGTTATGCCCAGCCCTTGTGTACTCCTTCCAGGGTTAAATTTATGACAGGGAAGTATAATTTCCGAAACTATGAACAATTCGGCTATTTAAATACAAATGAAACGACCTTTGCGCATCTACTAAAAGCTGATGGATATGCTACCTGCATTGCTGGGAAGTGGCAGTTAAAAGGTGATGAATTTGCACCAT
This sequence comes from Marinifilum caeruleilacunae, assembly GCF_013141825.1. GTDB lineage: Bacteria > Bacteroidota > Bacteroidia > Bacteroidales > Marinifilaceae > Marinifilum > Marinifilum caeruleilacunae. The sequence goes on along the minus strand of NZ_RZNH01000031.1, from coordinate 29,500 downwards.
TCAAAGCTGGTTTCGATGAATACTTGTTGTGGCAAATTACTTTCACAAGTTATAATGAGAGGTATAAAAACCCAAGGGTTCTTGAAAATGGTAAAATGAAAAAATTTAACAATGGAGAGTATGGTCCAAGAATGTTTGCCGATTTTATTATGGACTTTATGGAACGTAAAAAAGATGAACCTTTTCTAGTTTATTACCCAATGGTTTTAGCTCATCGCCCATTTGTTCCATCACCCGATTCAAAAAACTATGATAGCTTTAAAATTGCCAATTCTGGAGGATCAAAGGATGCAATTACCGACACAACCTACTTTAAGGATGAAGTAGCATACATGGATAAATTGATAGGAGAGTTGGTGGATAAAACCAAAGAGCTGGGAATCAGTGATAATACCTTGATTCTTTTTACAGGTGATAACGGAACTGGCAAAGAGGTCGTTTCCAAAATGAAGGATGGTAATAAAATTAAAGGAATGAAAGGGGCTACCTGTAAATATGGAAGACATGTTCCCTTGGTAGCTTATTGGGATGGAAAAATAGAAGAAGGTCAGGTTAATGATAATTTAATTGATTTTTCGGACTTTTTACCAACTCTATGTGATGTTGCAGGAGTAGAACTACCCAATGGATTCATGACCGATGGATACAGTTTTTATCCACAAATGAAGAATGAAGATTATAAAGCCAGAGATTGGGTGTTTTCACATTTTGACTGTGGTAAGGAGAAATATCCTAAACGGAGAATGGTACATAATAAAGAATGGAAACTATACGAAAATGGCGATATATTTCATATTAGCGAAGATCCTTTGGAAGAAAATGTTTTAAGCTTGGATGATTTAAATGGCAATGAGAAGAAACTAATTTCCACATTCAAGGAAGTATTGAGCCAGTTAAAATCTGATCAATAGAAAGGGAGAGATGGTTATTTGTTTAACAATTAATGATGATAATAATGAATAAGAATATTATTGAGAAAAAAAATATACTTCAATGCCTTCTGGCAAGTTTATTTATAATTATTTGTATTAATACTACTATAGCACAAACTTATACGTTGGAATGCAATGGGAAAACCATTCCGGTTATGGAACAAAATGATGTGCCACTTTCATATCAGGTAAGCACTTATAAATATTCAAGAGTAAGCTATGAAGGAGCTCCTTTATCGTTGCGTGTCGATTGTTCAGGATTTGATTTTAACAATTCGGATTGGGATATTTCACCACATAGTTATGGTATAAAGGGGACAAAAAAAGGGAATAGCTTATCATTTGTTGTGAATAAACCTGGCTATGTCGTTGTAAGATTCAAAAAAGATCAGGATTTCACCAAAAGGTTGGTGATTTTAATAGAAGAACCAGAAGTGCTTCCTGAAGGAAACTTTGTTGATATCATTAAAACTTATGGAGTTGACAATTCGGGACAAACAAACGAAACGGAAAAAATCCAGAAGGCATTAAATGATATATCCGGAAGCGGGAAAGTGCTTCTTTTTCCTGAGGGAACCTATAAGACATTTATGCTACAATTAAAGAGTAATTCTAAAATTCACTTGTCTAAAAATGCCAGAATAAAAGCAGATGCATCTGAAATTGAATCCTATCTGGCAAAAGAAAACGAAGGCATTGATCGATTCATTTACCTTGATCAGGTGGAAAATATTCAAGTTACTGGATTAGGAACATTTGATGCAAACGGATCAGAAATCTTAGCTGTGAATCCGCCTAAAATGGCTTCTCAATCAACCCATATTCGATTGATGTTTATGTATAAATCAAAGAATATAAGTTTTGAAGGACCAATTTTTAAAGATCCTACAGGATGGAATACACACATTATGGGTTGTCAAGATGTCACATTTAAAAAGTGTAAAATCATGAACAACCTAATAAATAATGAATTCTTTGGGAGTTTAGATGGTTGGGATCCTGATGGTTCTAAAAAAGTATTGATTGAAAACTGTTTTGGATGGGCCGGCGATGATAATGTTGCAGTTAAATGCACGGGCTACGGTAATCTGGAAGTATACGATGACGTTGAGGACATAATTGTAAGAAATTGTGTGTTTTTAACGAAAAAAACATCTCTCAAAATAGGCACGGAAACCCGCTGTGCAAATTACAAACGAATTGTTTTTCAAAATAACGACATCATTGAGGCCGATAGAGCTCTTGGTGTTAATGTTCGTGATAGAGCAAATGTAAATGGTGTTTTATTTAAGGATATTAGGACTGAATATTACTATCCGGATAGAAAGCAAATGCCAATCAATGTATACATTACCAGGAGAGAAGAAGATCAGCCTTGGACAGGTAAAATTAATAATGTGGTTTTTGAAAATTGTTCCTTTGAGCAGATGTTCCCCAAAAAGATTCAAGTTTCAAGAATAGAGTCTCATACAAAAAATAAAGATTTACAAATCACATTTAAGAATGTAACAATTGAAGGGGAAAAAGTAATTTCTGTAGATGCAGATTACTTTAACTTGAAAAAAACCAACGGAATCGTAAAGTTTAAGTAAAAGAAATCTATTAAATGATATTATAGATGATGAATAAGATATCCTTTACATTGTTAATTGTAGTATGTGCAATTTGGGGTTGTACTGAAAAAAAGACTCAGCAAACCAAAAAGAATCTCCTTTTTATAATTACTGATCAGCAGAATTATTTTACGCTTAAAGATTATGGTAACAAAATAATTAAGACCCCTAATTTAGATGCCTTAGCAAAAGAATCCTTTGTGTTTAAAAATACCTATGTATCTCAACCAGTTTGTTCTCCAGCCCGGGGGACTATATTATCTGGGGTGTATCCGCATACACATGGTGTTTTAAATAATGATAGTATTCTGCCTAAAAATATATTAACCTTACCCGAGTTGGTTAAAGATCCTGATTACAAAAAAGCTTACATTGGAAAATGGCACCTGGGGGATGAAATATTTAAACAGCGAGGGTTTGATACTTGGGTATCTATGGAAGATTTATACTATGATGAGTATAGTGAAGGAAGAGATAGCGATGAAAGAAGCGATTATCACAAATGGCTGTTGGAAAAAGGCTACACACCAAAAAATACTAAAAAAAATCGTTTTGGTAGAAAATATGCAGCAAGTCTTCCAATTGAGCATTGTAAACCAACTTTTTTACAGGAAAATGCCACTAAATTTTTAGACCAAGTTCATGATCAACCTTTTATCATGTATGTGAGCTTTTTGGAACCTCATATGCCTTTTACCGGTCCTTTAGATTCTTTATATAATCCGAATGTAGTTGTTCTTCCGGAAAACTTTAATAATGAATTAGGAGAGGATATTCCTTTATCCTACAGGAAAAAACGTGAAAAAGAAATAAATAAATATGGTCCTGATGAACAGAATTACAGACAATTAATAGCTCGTTATTGGGGCTTGGTATCTCAGGTTGACAGAAGTGTTGGTGTGATTTTGAATAAACTGGACTCTTTGGGATTATCGGACAATACCATTGTTGTTTTTACCTCAGATCATGGTACAATGATGGGGGCACATAAAATTGTGAATAAGGATGTAATGTATGAAGAATCGATTCGTGTACCTTTTCTATTAAAAGATTCTGATTTGACGAGTTCTAAAAGGATTGTGCATGAGCGCTTCAGTCAAATCGATCTTGTACCTACATTACTGGATCTATTAGGAAATGATATTCCAGATCATCTCACCGGAAATAGCATTGTACCCACACTTAAAGGGGAAGAGTCTCTTACTCGCGATATTTTCATTGAGTGGCCTGATACAAGAACTATTGTTACTCAAGATGGATGGAAACTCGCATTTAAAGTAGATGGTCAAAGTTTGCTGTTTGACCTGAATTCAGATCCGCATGAAACCAGAAATCTTTTTTATCAGAAAAAATATCAGCAAAAGGTAAAGGATTTAACTGGTAGAATTAAACAATGGCAAATAGAATCAAAGGATAATTTGGTTTTGCCGGATCTCGATTAGGGAGATGTCACAATAATATAAGTTTTAAAATTAATTGAATTTAAAAAAATACAGATTTATGAGTCAATACAAAATTTTATTATTGATCATTATTGGAATGTTTTCAATTTATGGTTCTAAGGCACAGAATGGAGTGTATGATATAACGAACTTTGGGGCAAAAAATGATGGTAAAACATTATGTACGGAAGCTATTCAAAAAACGATTGATAAGTGTGCCGAAAACGGAGGAGGAAAAGTAGTTGTCCCACCAGGAAAATTTCTTTCAGGTGCTTTATTCTTAAAAAGTAATATTTGCTTTGAAGTGATGGCTGGAGCAACTTTATTATTCGATGACAATATTGAAAATACACCAATTATCGATGGAAGATGGGAAGGAATAGAGAGAAAAGTCTATGCTTCAATATTCACAGGTCATCATCTTTCGAATGTATCTATTATAGGGCGAGGAACCATTGATGGACAAGGTGAAAAGTGGTGGAATGCTCATGTTGAAACAAAGAAAATAAGAAAACAACATGGAATTCATAAAGTAAGGGAGCCTGAAAATCCCGAGGGCTGCCCTTTAAAAGTTCCACGTCCTCGATTGGTTAATCTATATAACTGTACGAATGTTTTGATTAGCGAATTAACATTTATCAATTCTCCATCCTGGACCATTCATCCGGTTTATTGTGAAAATATTACTATTGAAAAAATATCTATTATTCAGCCTTACGAATCACCCAATACCGATGGAATTGATCCGGAATCATGTAAAGACGTTAGAATATTGAATTGCTTTATTGATTGTGGTGATGATTGTATTACCATAAAATCAGGATATAACGAGGATGGAAGAAGAGTTGGAATCCCTTGCGAAAATGTTGTAATTAGCAATTGTACTTTTGCCCATGGGCGCAGTGCAATTGGAATAGGAAGTGAAATGTCTGGAGGTGTGAAGAATGTAAGTATTTCAAACTGCGTTTTTAATGGAACTTTACGAGGACTTCGCATTAAGACAAATCGTGAAAGAGGAGGAACAGTTGAAAACTATAGAGCCAGTAATATTGTAATGTCGAATGTTGAAACTGCAATATCTGTGGACATGTATTATGGTAATAAAAATTCAAAGCCAGTTCCTGTTTCAGAGAAAACTCCAACATTTAAAAATATGCATCTGAGTAATATTACTGCAACAGATGTAAAAAATAGTGTTCAAATAATAGGTTTGCCAGAATCTCCAGTTGACGAATTTTCGATTGTAAATTCAAGTTTTAAAGCAGAAAATGGATTTAAAATTGCTTTTGTGAATAATTTAAGCTTGCGAGATGTTTCTCTAACTTGCTCGAAAGATGAAATTCCATTAAAAATTAATGATGCAACAGAAATTCTTATTGATGATTTTAAAATGGATCATCTTACTGAAGGTATGCCTGTAATTAATTTGAATAACGTGAATGAGGTTTTAATTCGAAATTGTAATGTAAAGCAAGGCACACAGCAGTTTGTGAAAGCAATAGATTCGGATAAAATAGAGCTGATGAATAATTTGCTAAAGGGAGCAAAAATTTCTAAATAAAAATTCAGGATAATTCAATGAAATATAAAATATTAATCATCATAGGATGTATTCTAACAACATTCTCATGTACAAAAAAGGAAGAGCCAACAAAGCCAAATGTAATTTTTATCATGGCCGATGACCTCGGGTATTCAGATCTGGGATGCTATGGGCAAAAACTCATTCAGACTCCTAATATAGATAGATTGGCTGCTGAAGGAATGCGTTTTACACAGTGTTACTCAGGTGCATCAGTATGTGCACCCTCTAGAAGTGTTTTAATGACAGGAATGCATACTGGACATACAAGAGTTCGTGGTAATTTCGGTTTTGGAGGGGTAAAAGGTCTTGCTGGTATTGATGGAAGAGTTCCTTTGAAAGAAGAAGATTTTACCATTCCTGAAATGTTAAAACAGGAAGGGTATACTACTGCTATGGTTGGAAAATGGGGATTGGGAGAACCCAATACATCCGGAGAGCCTAACTTACAGGGCTTTGATGAATTTTATGGTTTTCTAAATCAACGCAGAGCACATAGCTATTATCCTGAGTACATCTGGAAGAATAATGAGAAAGTTGAACTTATTGGCAATCAAAATGGAAATAAAGAACAATATACACATGATTTATTTGCTGATTATGCTATAGATTTTATTAATCGCAATAGAGAAAAGCCATTTCTATTATACATCCCACTTTGTGTGCCTCATTATAAGTATGAATTGCCTGATTTGGGAATTTATAAAGAGAAAGATTGGGAGCAGGATGCTAAAGCTTATGCAGCCATGATAACAAGAATGGATAATACCATTGGGATGTTAATGGAAGCGTTAAAAAAGAATGGATTGGATGAAAATACAATTGTGTTTTTTACATCAGACAATGGAGCTGCCGAAGTTTCTGAAAAATGGAAACTTTTTGACTCTAATTCACCTTTACGTGGAGTGAAAAGAGATCCATATGAAGGCGCAATACGCGTGCCAATGATTGTTCGTTACCCCAAGCAGGTGGAGGCTGGAACCATTAGTCAAACTCCGTGGTATTTTGCGGATGTACTGCCAACCATTGCAGATATAGCAGGTGCTCCTATGCCTGATAATATTGATGGTCGTAGCGTATTACCATCATTAGAGGGTGAAATTCAGCACTTGGATAAGCGATATATGTATTGGGAATTTTATGAAAAAAATGGATGGCGAGCTGTGCGTTTTGGAAACTGGAAAGCAATTCAGCATGATATGCATTTTAAAAATCATCAACCTATTGAACTGTATGATATTAATGATGATATATCAGAAAAGAAAAACCTGGCTAAGCAGTATCCTGAAATTGTAAAGCAAGCAAAAGAGTATTTTAATGAAGCACACTTGCCTTCAGAACATTATGTATGGAGAAATGATAGTATAGCAAATCAAAATACCACTATAACTTATGACCATTAAATTTTTTAGGAGGAGCCATTAGCATATAATCAATTTGCTGTGAATTAAAATAAGGAATTCTTTTGGCATTTAAAAATATATTCCAATTGTATTATTATAATTAAAAACAATCAATGCAGATGAAAAGGAGAGATTTTTTTAATATATCATCAGTAGGTTTGCTAGGAACCTTATTATTGCCTACTTCAGACTTATTAGCTCAAAAAAAGAAGCCTAAGAAGAAAAAAAAGAATAAGTATGATAGTAGTGATTTGCCAAAGTTTAGGTTAAGCACTTTAACTGAAGGTCCTAATCATCATTTCTTTGGTTATTACGGAACTTCACCTTGGAATGGGAATGAATCCACTATGGTTGGATTAGAATCGAGCTTTCATGATCGAATGCCTGAACCGGGTGAGAAAGCAAAGATTGGATTGATTGATCCGAATAGTGGAGAGTTTACACCAATTACCGAAACTCTTGCCTGGAATTTACAGCAAGGAGCCATGTTGCATTGGAATCCAACTCACCCCAATAAAGAAATCATCTTTAACGATAGAATTAACAACGAAATGGCTTCAATAAGACTGGATATCGAAACAGGACAAAAAACGATTCTGCCTCGAACCATTAGTGCCGTATCGAAAAAAGGGAAATTTGCACTAAGTCTTACTTATGGACGATTAAGTAGGATGCGCAAAGTAGTTGGCTATGCCGATGCGGTAGATCCTTATGCAAATGAAGCGCATCCTTATAAAGACGGTGTTTTTCTAATTGATTTGGAAAAGAACAAGGCAAAACTTGTCGTTAGCATTGCTGAGGTGTTTGATAAATCAGTAGGTAAATATCCTTTTTTGGCGAATCGACATATCTGGTTTAACCATACTGATATTAATCCGTCAGGTACGCGATTTTTATTTTTGGCCCGATCAAGAAATGAAAAGGGTAAAATAGATTCAGCAATGTTTACTGCCAATATGGATGGTAGTGATTTAAAAATGGTTATTCCTTTTGGGACAGGAGTTTCACATTTCGGTTGGCGCAATGATACAGAAATTGTTGCCACCTATAAAAATCCGAAAACAAAAGAGTACATGCACTATCTCTTTACCGATGGAGAAAATGATTTCTCGATAATTGGTGAGAATTTTATTATAGATAATGGCCATTGTACTTTTTCTCCTGATGGAAGATATTTGGCCACCGACAGAACAGAAGATGATAGCAATTCTACCTCGCTATGGTTGTTCGATTTGGAGTTAAACAAAGGTTTAATGCTGGCAAACATAGCTGTCCCTCACTATAAATATTTGCATAGCGATACAAGATGTGATTTTCATCCGCGTTGGAATCCTGCAGGAAACAAAATATGTTTTGATGCTGTGGATACCGCAACTCACACCCGACAAATGCATTTAATTGAATTTCTGGATCTATGATAAGGAATACGAAATTTTTCTTTAAGGGGCATTTAATAACACTGATATTAATCTTAATAATTGGATTCTCTTGTTCTAACTATAAAACCAGTATTAGTATTCAATTCCCCAAAGTTTGTGAACCTATTCAAATAACTAAAGAAGGCAAAGATCATTTCTTTGCCAGTTATTATGGTATTAATTCATTTAGTCAAAATCAGAAATATGTGACTGTTTTAGAGACGGATATAAAGTATAGGTTACCAACGGAGTGTGATACGGCAACACTAGGATTAGTTGATTTAAAGAGTTTGGAGTTTATTCCAATTGCTAAAACAACAGCTTGGAATTTTCAGCAAGGATGTATGGCACATTGGTTAGGAAGCAATCCTGATAGTCTTATAATATATAATGACATTAGAGATGGTAAATTTGTTTCTGTTATTTTAAATGTTCATACAATTAAAGAGAAGAAAATTATCCCTTATCCGATTAGTGCGGTGTCTCCAAATGGGAAAGAGGCAGTGAGCATTAATTTTTCAAGATTACGTAAAACAAGAGATTCGTATGGATATGGAGGAAATGGACAAGATGCAAAATTAGATAAAGTTTTTCCTGAAGATGATGGTTTATTCATTCTTGATCTGGAAACAGGGAAAAAAAAACTATTAGTTTCTTTTCAGGATATCAAAGAATTGGTGCCTGAAGTTCCAAATGATGGATTGGAATATTTTAATCATACACTTTTTAGTAGGGAAGGATCTAAAATATTTTGGTTAGCTCGGGCCCGTCCCAATAGAAATACAACCGCATTTACAATTAATCGAGATGGAACCAATCTGAAAAAGTGTTTCCCTGATGGATGGGGAGGATCTCACTTTGATTGGCTAAATGATGAAGAATTAATGGTAACGGCTGAATATAAAAAGCAGCAATACGGTCATGTTTTATTTACGGTTGGAGATAAAGATTATAAACGGTTGGGGAATGGTATATTGGATTATGATGGACATGGAACGTTCTCGCCTGATGGCAAATGGATGGTAACAGATACCTATCCCAAAAATGGATTAAAAGAGCAAAAAATTTTCCTTATGGATATGGAATCGGAAACTGTTCTTCCTATAGGTAGATTTCCACAACCAGAAAAGTATAAAAAAAAATGGCGATGTGATATACACTGTAGATGGAGTCCAAAAGGAAATATGATTGGGTTTAACTCGACGCATTCTGGTAGTAGGCAGGCATATATTATTAGATTGAAAAATTGAAATAAGATAATTAACACATATAAAAACTGTAATGTTTGTGTAATGAAGACTGTGAAGATTTTTGCAATTTTTACCTAATGCTTGATAATTACATTAATGAAGGTTAAAATACAATAGAAAGTGTTGCTGTTTGTCAAATTACAATATATAAACTATCCTTTTCAAATTTAAGAGTGAATCTACTTATGAAATCTAAAACAGTTCTGAATATAAGATTTGTCATTATAATTATGACATTATTTTTTACTTATGATGCGTCTGCACAATTTAAATATCAAACTTCAAAGCCATGGTCATATTGGTGGTGGATGGGTAGTGCTGTAAATAAAACTGACATTAAGCAACAATTAATTGAGTTTAAGAATGCAGGTTTAGGAGGGGTACATATCGTACCAATTTATGGTGTAAAGGGTTATGAAAAACAATTTAAAAGTTTTTTGTCTGAAGAATGGCTGGAAATGGTTCAATACACAATAAATGAAGCTAAAGAATTAGGGCTTGGAGTGGATATGACCCTGGGAACTGCATGGCCTTTTGGAGGAAGATGGATTACGTCAGAATATGCAGCAAAAAAACTGATCAGTAGAGAGTTTAACTTTGAAAATAGTGATAGCCTGTTTTTAGATATCGATGAAGTAAAGTCAAAAGCTGGAATATTGAATGTTGTAGCAATATATGCGTTTAATGGAAAAGAGAGGCTCAATTTGAAAGATCAAATCAAAAATGCTCACCTTAATCAAAAAGTAGCATACGGAGATTGGAAGTTAAACATATTTGGGATGGGACAAACAGAGCAGATGGTAAAACGTGCTGCTCCAGGTGGAGAAGGATTGGTAATGGATTACTTTGATCAAAAATCGGTTAACTATTACTTGAATCAATTTGACACTATTTTTACCATTACTAAATTTCCGATTCAGCCCAGAGCTTTTTATCACGATTCTTACGAAGTTTACAGAGCCAATTGGACAGGTCAGTTTCTAGGTGTGTTTAAAGAAATACAGAATTATGACTTGCTTGATTACCTCTATGTTTTGGAAGATAGAACTGATGAAAATTATGAGTTGATTGTACATGATGTAAGGGAAACATTATCGGAACTATTGTATTCAGAATTTACCAAAACCTGGACAGAATGGACCACTAATCAAGCGAAGATTTCGCGCAACCAGGCGCATGGTTCTCCAAGTAACTTGCTTGATCTTTATGCATTAGCCGATATTCCGGAAACAGAAGCCTTTGGCTGTAGTGATTTTAGTATTCCAAATTTAAGTTGCGATCCCGATTATCGCGCGGGCAAATTTGGAAGACCAAATCCCTTGATGATGAAATTTGCTTCGTCGCCGGCTCATTTGCTAAATAAGCCCTTGGTGAGTTCTGAAACAGCTACTTGGCTAGCTGATCATTTCAAGGTTCCTTTAAAGAGAGTAAAACCTCAGATTGATGAGTTATTTACAGCAGGAATTAATCATGTGTTTTATCATGGTATTACCTACTCTCCTAAAGAGGAAGGATTTCCAGGTTGGTTGTTTTATGCATCTACCAATTTTGGGCAGAGTTCACACTTTTGGGATGAATTCCCATTGCTTAATGCTTACATTAAAAATTGTCAGGAACCATTGCAAGAAGCCAGTTCGGATAACGACATTTTGTTATATTTCCCCATTAATGATATATGGACTAAATACAGGGCTAAAAAACGTGATATCCTGTTTTTATTTGATGTTCATCACTATAAAGAATGGTTTAGTGCTAACTCTTTTGGCAAAACGGCTGAACTACTTTGGGATAAAGGTTATACATTCGATTATGTTTCCGACAAACAGATCGCGCAATTAGGTGTGGATGCGCAGAATAATGTATTTATTTCTGATAAGGCAAAGTATAAAACAATTATAGTTCCTAAGGTTGATTATATTCAAAAATCAACTCTTGAAGAATTGAGAGAATTGGCTGATCAGGGCGTGAAAATCATCTTTGTTGAGGATCTACCCAAGTTCTACTCCGGTTTTCCTTTAACTAAAGTGGATCGTAAGGTATTCGAATGTGAAAACTTTACAATAACCAGTAGTTTGGAAGATGAGATTCATCAACTTGGTATTGAAGAAGAGGAACTTAAATTGCGTGGTTTAGAGTTTATCCGTAAAAGAAACTCAATGGGGAATTTATATTTCATTACGAATTTAAGCAATCAATTTAAAGGAGAAATGCTTACCCTTTCAGGCAAGTACAATTACATTTCTATAACTGATCCATTGACGAATAAAAAGGGATATATCAAAACCAGTGATCAGTTTTATTTAAATATTCCTCCTGGTAAATCATTATTGGTACAAACTTCTATTAGCAAACCTAAGCAGGAAGAATGGAAGAAATATCAATTCAATGAGAAAATTGTGTTGAATGGGAAATGGAAAGTAAGGTTTGAAGACTATGAATCTCACCAGCTAAAACCAGAACACAAAATAAGTCAATTAAAATCGTGGACAGAATGGGGAGATGAGGCATTAAAAACTTATTCTGGCAAAGCACATTATGTAACATTATTTAGTTTGAATTCGAAGCAATTATCACAAAAACAGTACATTCTACATGTTGATGAAGTAAGGGAAACCGCCAATGTAATTATCAATGGAGTTGACTGCGGTACTATTTGGTCTTTCCCAAATCAGTTGGAAATACCTGCTGATATACTTCAAGAGCAGAATAAAATAGAGATTGTCGTTCAGAACCTTTCATCGAATTATATGAAAAAATACGACACGGAAAATCCAGGATGGAAGAAGTTTTACGATATCAACTTTGTAAATATAACTTACGATAAGTTTTCAACAGATAAATGGAAGTACGAGCCTTCTGGAATTATTGGAAATATATATATAAATACGCATAAATAAACATAGAATATGAAAAAGTTATTAATTGTCCTAATACTATTTTCTTTTGTTGCGATAGCTCAGCAAAAAGGAACAAATAGCAGTGTGGTTTTTACCATAAATACGAATGAAATTGTAGGTGAAAATTCTGAATTCTGGAAGGCAGCGGGTTCAGATTATTTATTTAATCATGTAACAAAGCCGAGCGGACAATCTATGTTGAACAGGATGAAATCAACACAGTCGCATACCTATTTGCGCACCCATCATACCTTCGTTCAAGATAAAAAAAAAGGTATTTTAAGAGGGCAGAATGTTTATTCTGAGGATAAAAATGGCAATCCAATTTATGATTTTTCAAATGTTAATAAAGTATTAGGAGAGTATGTGAAAAGAGGATTAAAACCAATTGTTGAATACGATTACCTTCCCAAATTATTGGAACAAAAATCTGAATCTTTATCTAAAGGAAATGATGAGGGCATGAAAATGCGCAATACAGGTCCTAATGATTGGAAAAAATGGTCCGATTTAATGAAGGCTGCAACTAAAAACTTTATTGATGAGTTTGGGCATGAAGAAGTCCGTTCCTGGTATTTTGAAGTGTGGAATGAGCCAGATGGATGGCCTCTTGATCAAATGGATACATTTTACAAAATGTATGATGTATTTGTAGATGCTGTTACATCAGTAGATTCAGAATTGAAAGTAGGAGGTCCGGCATGTTACCATGAATACTTTTTGAGACCTTTTTTGAATCATGTGGTAAACGGCACGAATTATGTAACAGGTGAGAAAGGTACTCGTATCGATTTTATTTCTTATCATATCTACGGATTATCTGGTAAGTGGTTAAATTCCGCACCTCATTTACAGCCGCAAGTTCAGCGTTTTAGTCAATCTGTTTTGTGGTTAAAAAGATTAATGAAAGAGTTTCCAGATTTAAAAGGAACAGAACTACATATAAACGAATGGGGGATGGCATCTAATTTTTGGAGGAAACTTGAAGATCATCCAGATCTAGTTTATAGAAATAATGAGGAATCTGCACTTTTCCTTGTAAAGTTGGTTAATTCACTATATCAGATAGAAGATAATTATAATTTTCCTACTTCTATGTTGCTGTACTGGGGATTTGTTGGCGAGGCTGATGCTGAGAAACTTTTCCTTGGTCAAAGGGAACTTCTAACAGGTGGAAATATACCTAAACCAATTCAAACAGGTTTCGAGATGTTGGCTAAATTAAAAGAGTATCGAATTAAGGTAGGTTGTAATAAAAAAGACAATCGGTTTGGTATTTTGGCAACTCAATCAGCAAGTAAAAATATCTCATTTATTGCATACAATTATGAAGAAGATGAGCATGGTAAAAATGCCATTGATTCGGTTTTAATTCAGATTAAAGACTTGAAGCCGAACACTACATATAAATTTGTGGAAACACTTATGGATGATAGTCACAACAATACATTTTCTGCATGGAAAAAACAGGGAGAACCGCAATACTCTGAAACATTAGATTTGGCACCAATAAAGGAAGCTGGATGTCTTACGCCTACAAGTAATTATGAAATAAAAAGTAATAAAAATGGAGAACTTGACCTAAAATTGGATTTAAAGACTCATTCAATGAAACTAATAGAACTAAATGAGAAAAAGTAAAGTGTAAGTATATAAATTAATGATTTTAATGTATAGCTCTTGTTTAATTACCAAAAAGCTATATTGAATAGGTCGAATGTGATTAAATCCTTGGCAGTGTTATTATACTGCTAGGGATTTTTTTTGATTTACAAGCGGCTAATTGATGTTTTTACAGCTTATTAGTAAGGGTGAAAAGTTTGATTTTCGTGGTTAAACTGTGTATGCTTTTCTTTTTTATAGAGAATTACATGTAAGGATTTATGAAATAAGAAGAATATTCAAAGCTTGTTTATTCTTTTTCTATCCAAAATTTAATCTGTAAAAAAGAATAGTGATAATGTAATCGAACTTTAATATACATAAGTATCTATGAAAAAATATGCAATAGGAACCGATGTTGGAGGAAGTCATATTTCTTGTGCTTTGGTTGATCTTGAAAAAGGGGAACTGGTAGAAGGAACACGCAGTGAAGGTAGTGTTGACAATAAGGCCGATGAATCAACAATTCTAAAAAGTTGGGCTGATGTTTTAGCTAATTCTATGAAGGCAATAAATAAAGATGATTTGGCAGGGATTGGTTTCGGTATGCCAGGGCCATTCGAATATGAATCAGGTATAGGTCGTTTTGAATTGGTGGATAAATACGAGAGCTTGAATGGTGTCGATGTTGCTTCTAAGTTGAAAAAAATATTGAGCTTAGATCCCTCTGTGCCTTTACGATTTATGAATGACGCATCTGCTTTTGCAGTAGGTGAAGCATGGCTGGGAAGTGCTGCCAGTGTTGATAAAAGTATGTCAATTACATTAGGTACAGGTTTCGGTTCTGCATTTGTTGATTCTGGTGTACCTGTTGTAGAAGGTGAGACTGTTCCTAAAATGGGTTGCGTGTGGCATTTACCTTATGCTGATGGAATTGCTGATGATTCATTCTCTACGCGTTGGTTTATTAAGCGTTATAAAGAGGAAACTGGATTAGAAGTATCTGGAACTCGTTCAATTGCTGAAGCTGCATATGAAAACCCTAAGGCTGCAGATATTTTCAAACAGTACGGAAGTAATATGGGCGAATTCCTTGGGCATTGGCTAAAAAAGTTCGATACTAAGACTTTGGTGATTGGTGGAAATGTTACTGGTGCATACAACTTGTTTGGACCAGCATTCGAATCGGCATTAAAATCTCAAGGAGTTGATACCAGTATTGAGCTTTCCAAGTTAAAAGAAGATGCCGCAATTATAGGAAGTGCTCGCATGCTTAATCCTGAGTATTGGGAAACGGTTAAGTCAACAATTCCAAAAATGTAATAACCCAGAAATCATTTAATAAAACATATTTATGAATAATAAAATATCAATATCAAAAATTCTTCCTGTTCTTTTTGGATTTTTCGTAATGGGATTCTGCGATGTAGTAGGAATAACTTCTGCCCATGTAAAGGAAGATTTGTTAGGATCATATAGTCCTGCTTTTCGCGATACCCTATCCAACCTTATTCCAGTAGCTTTATTTTCGATGTTTTTGATTTTTTCGGTGCCAACAGGTTTGTTAATGAATAAAATTGGAAGAAAAAAGACAGTACTTTTAAGTAATGCAATTACAGTTTTAGCAATGTTTATTCCATTGATTGACTACAGTTTTGTGACGTCTTTGTTTGCCTTTGCACTTTTAGGAATTGCGAATACCATTTTACAGGTTTCATTAAATCCATTGCTTACCAATGTGGTAAAGGGAGACAGGCTGGCAAGTAGTTTAACTGCCGGACAATTTGTGAAAGCGATTTCATCCTTTGGTGCACCGTTTATAGCTGCATTTGCTGCCTCGCAATTAGACAATTGGCAATATATTTTCCCAATTTATGCAGTAATTACAATTCTTTCAACAGTTTGGTTAATGACAACTCCAATTTATGAGGAACCAATTGAAGAAAAAGTAAGTTCATTTGGAGATATCTTTGAGATTTTAAAGGATAAGAACATTTTCTTCATGTTTTTAGGAATTTTGTTTGTAGTAGGTGTGGATGTAGGTGTGAATACAGCAGCTTCAAAAATTTTAATGGAACGATGCGGATTATCATCTATTGATGCAGGATATGGACCAAGTGTATACTTTGCATTCCGTACTTTAGGAGCATTTTTAGGAGCATTTTTCCTTGCAAGATACTCATCGTACAAGTTTTTTAAACTGAATATCATTGGAGCAGTATTAGCACTAGTTGCCTTAATTTTTATAGGCGATAAAATGACCGTATTTGCAATTTATGGCATTATTGGTTTTACCATCGCCAATATTTTTCCAATTATTTTCGGACACGCCATACAATCTCGTCCAGACAAGGCAAATGAGATTTCAGGCCTAATGATTACAGGTGTTTTTGGTGGGGCAATTATTCCATTTATTATGGGATTAATGTCAGATACATTAGGATCACAAATAGGGGCAGTTCTTGTGATTCTTGCCAGTGCTATGTATCTACTTTATTTGGCTTTCTCGATGAAAGAAAGTAAAGTTTAGTAATAGATATAATTTGTATTGATCTATATATGGGGTAGTAATTTAGTTGCTACCTCTTTTTTTTGAATAAGCTCCATTTTAATTGTACTAAAAGCCGGGGATTAAATTAGATCTAAAAAAATCAATGGAATTTTTGTTTATGGAGTAAGGGTACAAATAACTTTTTACGTGATTATAAAAGGTTGTTCAAAATACTGATATGAAGAATATTGCTGGCATTATTGTGTTGATACATCTCTTACTGGCTAATAATAGTTTAAATGGTCAGAACCAAAGTTTAGGTTACAAAAGGGATTCCATTCTATATCAGAGTACATTTAAAAATGAAAAAACTGTAAAAGACTGGATCATGGAAGGCAAAGGTAAATTGTACTTCAATGGAGGTTGGATGCACATGTACTCTCCTTCAGAATCAGGACATCATGTGCTATGGTGTCCAATGGAAATTCCTGGAAATTTTATTGCGGAATGGGAAATGCAAAATCTGAAAACTGATGCAGGCTTGTGTATTGTCTTTTTTTCAGCAAAAGCGAAAACCGGCAAAGACATTTTTAATTCCGAAATCCCAAGTAGAAATGGACGGTTTCGGCAGTATACCAAAAGCAAGTATTTCAATAATTATCACATTTCTTACTACGCCAATGCTAAAGATAAGCCGGGAAGAGAAATTTCGCATTTGCGTAAAAATACTGGATTTAAGAAAGTGCAGGTCGGTGAGCCAGGTATTCCAATTGAATCCAAAAATATACATAAAATAAGTTTAGTAAAAAAGCACGATCATATCATAATGTTTGTTGATGATCGAAAAATTATTGATTGGAAAGATGAAAGTGATGATCAGAATGTATGGCAAGAAGGGAGAATTGGTTTGCGCCAAATGAAATGGACTCATTTTAGATATAGAAATTTTAAAGTGTGGGAATTAATTAAAAATTAAATATCAATTATATGAAATTTAGAAAATTACTAACTATTGCATTGCTTTTAATTTCAGGAGCGTTAATAGCGCAAACAAAACCCAATGTTGTAATTATTTATACTGATGATCAAGGATCCAGAGACTTACAAAGTTATGGTGCTACTGATTTGATCACACCCAATATGGACAAAATTGTAAATGGAGGGGTTCGATTTACACAATTTTATGCACAAGCTATCTGTTCTCCTTCCCGAGCATCTCTTCTTACTGGGAAAAATCCGCAACATGCAGGTGTTCCTGGAAACATTCCATCTGTACCGGTTACAAGCAAAGGACTAAAAGGGGAACAATATACCATGGCAGAGATGTTTAAAGATGCAGGCTACCAAACCGTACATATTGGAAAATGGCACTTAGGTGATCAGGAAGGAATGTTGCCTAATGAACAGGGATTTGACTATTCTTTTGGCCACCATGTAGGATGTATCGATAACTTTTCACATTTCTATTATTGGCGAGGTCCCAACAGGCACGATCTATATAGAAATGGAAAGGAAGTATTTTATGATGGACAGTTTTTTCCTGATTTAATGCTTAAAGAGGCAAAAAGTTTCTTAGATAATATGGAGGATAAACCATTTTTCATGTTCTATGCCATGAATTCGCCTCACTACCCATATCAGGGTACACTCGAGTGGTTAAATTATTACAGAGAAAAAGGGGTTGTTTATCCGCGAGATCTGTATGCAGCATTTTTGTCAACTCATGATGAAATTATTGGTGACTTACTAAAAAAGTTGGAAGACTTAAAGCTAATGGAAAATACCATTATTGTGTTTCAGTCAGATAATGGTCATTCAACTGAGGAGAGAGCGCACCATGGAGGAGGAAATGCCGGTCCTTACAGAGGTGCAAAGCAATGCCTTTTTGAAGGAGGAATTCGTGTACCGGCAGCTATTGCATGGAAAAATAAATTGCCGGCAGGTCAGGTTAGAGATCAATTTGCTGTAAACGCAGACTGGATGCCTACTTTGGCGGAATTGTGTGGGATCCAATTGGATACAGAAACTTTAGATGGTAAAAGTTTAATACCAGTCATTAATAACTCCCAATCAGAAACCATGCATAGAGATGGCTATTGTTGGCAATTAAACGATATGTGGGTGGCTCGAAAGGGTAAGTGGAAGCTTATCGGTAATCCTTATGATACGAGCATGCGTGATTACAAATTTACTGTAGACAGGTGGTTGGTTAATCTCGAAAAAGATCCGGGAGAGACAACAAATTTGGCGGAGAAATATCCGAAAGTTTTGGCAGAATTGGAAAAGCAGTTTAGTGATTGGCAAGAGAATAATAAATCCAACTAGTGATGAGTACAATGTATGATTTAATTAAAAATTACTTATTAACTAGCTTGTTTGCACTCACAGTTCTTAGTGGATGTGCACCCAATTCCAATGAAAAGAAAAAACCGAATGTCATTTTCATATTGGCAGATGATTTGGGCTATGAAACAATTGGGGTCAACGGCGGAGAATCATATGAAACTCCAGAAATAGATCAGATGGCCAATGAGGGAATGAGATTTGAACACTGCTATGCACAACCTCTTTGCACACCTAGTAGGGTGAAATTAATGACAGGAATTTATAATGTCAGAAATTATGTAAGTTTTGGTCTATTGCATACAAGTCAAACGAGTTTTGGACACTTATTTAGAAAAAATGGATATAGAACTTGTGTAGCTGGAAAATGGCAGTTGGGGAAAAAACCAGATGGCCCCTATAATGCAGGATTTGATCATCACTGTTTATGGCAGTTTCAAGAAGGAAGAACTGATTCTACAGGTCGTGATACGCGTTACGCAAAACCTGTTCTTGAGATTGATGGCGAGTTAACAAATTTTTCAAATGGAGAGTATGGTCCGGAAATAGTTAGTGATTATGGTATTGACTTTATTGAAAAAAGTCATAAAGAGGGGAAACCATTTCTACTCTACTATCCTATGATGTTAACTCACTGTCCATTTACAGCAACTCCTTCTTCACCAGAATGGGAAACTGATGATACAACAGCTTATACTTATAAAGGGAAAGCATCCTATTTTGATGATATGGTTTCAGAAACAGATAGAATTGTAGGAAAAATTAACAGTAAGCTAAAGGAATTAGGAATAGAGGATAATACACTTGTGATTTTTACAGGTGACAATGGAACCGACCAACCTATTGTTTCTATTATGAATGGAAAGCAGGTAGCTGGTGGAAAATGGCTTTCTACGGATGCAGGAACCAGAGTACCTTTAATTGTTAAATGGCCTAATGTGATTAGCAAGTCCGAATGTAATGATCTAATAGATTTTTGTGATTTTTTTCCCACAATTTGTGAAGCTGCAAGTATTCCAGTTCCAGATTCTTTGGATATCGATGGGAGAAGTTTTTATCCACAATTGAAAGGAGAAAAAGGGCAAGCAAGGAAATGGGTGTATAACTGGTTTTCAAGGAGTGGAGAGAGTCGTAAGGCCAGAGTTTTTGCAAGAAATCATAGGTATAAATTGTATACTACTGGTGAGTTTTATGAAATTCCAAAGGATCGTGAAGAAAAACATGCACTAAATATTGATACTGTAAACAAAGCAATTAGGGGGGAATATGAAATGCTTAAAGAGGTGTTGGATTATTATGAAGGAAGAAGGCTAGATAAGATTCCTGGTTCAAGTGAGAAATAAACCTTTAATCGCAGATGTAAATCAATTGTCATTCTGAATCAACCTTTTCATCCATAGTAGTATGGGTGGAATATTTCTAATCCATAAAATTAATTAAAAATGAAAAAAAGATTTTTACTCTTTTGTTGCATCATTGTAAATGCTCTGCTAATTACAACATCAGTTTATGGACAAACTGATTATTTTGCTGACAATGGTTATGTAAAGCCATTTGATGTTACTTATCCCCATCCAAATTCACATTACCATAATGGAGTAACCTATATTGCTTATCAAGGATCTAATGAAAATGGAGGGAATAACGATCCAAGTGTTTGTAGTTATAATCATATTACTGGTGAATGGCGAGGACCTGTTCGAATTGGAAATAATACTCTACCTAATGATGACTATCATGGAAAACCATCAATAGTAGTTGATGATTTAGGCTATATTCATGTTGTTTTTGGAGGTCATGGTGGAACAATTGATTTGGCTGGGTACAATGAATTTGGAGGCTACAGTGATGGCGAATTTAAGCACTTAAGATCTAATTCTCCTGAGGATATAGGGACTGGTACAAGTGATTGGACACGTCTGAACTCTGCACCAGGAGGTGGTAATACAGGTGAAATTTCAGTTTATGGTACATACCCTCAATTTTTAAAAGTTCCAAACGGTGATATTTACTTTTTTTATAGACATGGTAGCCATCAAAGTGATTGGACTTATCAAAAATCGACTGATAATGGAAATACCTGGAGCGATGAAGTCGTATTCTTGGATGGAGGATTAATTGAAACTTGGTATGCTTGGTTGACGGTTAATGGAAATCGTATTGATTGTGCATATAATTATCATCCAGGTGGTTCAGGTGATGATAGACAAGATATCTATTACATGTATCTGGATACATCCAATGATACATGGTATAATGTACAGGGCAGTGATTTAAGTTCTAAAATTCCTATGAATCTGAGCAGGTCAAAGAAAAAAACTAAGGTTAAAAATACCAATCCAGATAATTATGAGGTGGATGATATAGTAGTAAGAACTGATCCTAATGGAATTCCGCATATTGCTTTTCGTTATTACAACGATCAAGCCTATCATATGATGTGGGATGGTTCAGACTGGACGACCTATGTGAATATCACAACTGATGATGCGATTAAAGAAGATAAATTTGATATCATGCCAATCTCATCCACCGAAGTGAAAGTTTTGATTAGACGTAAGGATGCTTCGGGAACCAAAATAGCCTGGTGGACAATGGATCCAACAAGTTCATATAGAAATGAAGATGAGGTTGTTATTACAGAGGGAAATACGGAGTATTTCTTTGCATCCATCCCAGAATTTTATCATGATGATGCAAAGGTGATGTTTTTTGAAAAAACGGGTAATGATATGGTTAAAATCTTCATGCACGGTGATAGTGGCTTACTGACAAGAGGTGGTGCTATATCGGGCTTAAATAGCACCAACCAATTGACATCATTAGAAATCGATACCAATCAGGAAAATAATATGGATTTGATTGTATACCCAAACCCTGCAAAGGATTATGTTACTGTTGATTTAAAAACTGAAAATATTCAAAGTTTACAATTATTTGACATGAATGGTAGGTTGATTAAAACAGAATCTGCAATAAATAATTCGAGAATTAAAGTTAATATACAGGATGTAAGTTCTGGAATGTACCTGATTAAAGTCCAAGGAGAATCTAAGAGTAAATTGAGCAAAGTTTTGATCAATTAAAATAGTTATTGTTTTTCAAAATAAAGATGACCTAAAACTATTTTTATGGAATAGTGTTTAGGTCACTTTTTTATACATTTTTAATGGTTAGATGTTATTATGAATAGATGGTATTATTATCAAAGTATTATTTTATATAGTATTTTAAGTGTAGGTATGATTGCTTGTGGTGAGAAAAGACTATCGCAAAAAAGAAAGAGACCTAATATTTTGTTTGCCATTGCTGATGATCAATCATTTCCATATTCATCGGCATATGGAACAAGTGGTATAAATACACCAGCATTTGATAAAGTTGCAAATGCTGGTGTATTATTTAATCAGGCTTTTGTTGCTGCACCTCAATGTAGCCCATCGAGAGCTGCTATTTTAACGGGACGAAATATTTGGGAGCTCGAAGAAGCTGGAACACATGGGAGTTACTTCCCTAAGAAGTTTACTGTTTTTACTGACTTGTTGGAAGATGTAGGTTTTGAAATAGGGTATACAGGAAAGCCTTGGGGCCCCGGTGATTATTCAAAGGCTGGATGGACGCGAAATCCTGTTGGACCGGAGTTTAATCGTAAAAAATTGACTGAGGTTCCTGCTGATGGAATCCATAAAACGGATTACTTTGGTAATTTTGTAGAATTTTACAATCAAAAAGGAAATGATGATCCATTCTTTTTCTGGTTTGGTTGTCATGAACCGCATCGAGTTTATGAAGACGGATCCGGATTAAAATCGGGAAAATTATTAACAGAAGTTGATGTGCCGGATTTCTTGCCGGATAACAAATTGATTCAGAGTGATATTGCGGACTATGCCGTAGAGATTGAATGGTTTGATCAGCATTTAGGAAAAATGATTTCTTTTCTGGAAGAACAAGGAGAGTTAGAGAATACAATTATTGTTGTTACTGCTGATAATGGAATGCCTTTTCCAGCTGCTAAAGCAAATCTAATGGAATATGGAACACATGTACCGCTTGCCATTTGCTGGCCTGCTAAGTTTAAAGGCAAAAGAATTACAGATGATTTGGTAAGTTTAATAGACCTAGCACCTACTTTCCTGGAAATTGCAGAAGTTGAAAATGTACCTCAGATGACAGGTGAGAGTTTAAAAGATATTTTGTTTTCAGATAGTCAAAGTAAAATAAATGCTGTCAGGGAATTTGTTCTTACGGGGCGTGAAAGGCATACACATGCACGACCAGACAATCTGGGATATCCATCAAGGGCAATTCGCACCTCGGATTATTTATACGTTAAGAATTTTAAACCAGAACGTTGGCCTGCAGGAGATCCAGTTCCTGAATCAGCTAAACAGATCATTCCAGCGGAAGGTTTCAAAGAACTTTGGCCTGGGTATCAGGATATTGATCCTTCACCATCCAAAATGCATTTGCTACATGAAAAAGATAGTTTAAGCAGATATTTTAAGCTGGCATTTGATAAGCGTCCAATGGAACAATTATATGACATCAAAAAGGATCCAGCATGCATTAATAATATTGCAAATGATTCTACATATGCAACCATTAAGAAGGAATTAAGAGACCTGTTAGAGTCAGAACTTAAAAAGCAAGGGGATCCTAGAGTTTTAGGATTTGGTGAAATTTTTGATAGTTATCCGCGAACTTCAAAAATGAGAGAATTTAAAGGTTTCAACAAAAGAGGAAAATATAATCCAAAGTTTACTCAGAAAGATCAGCAAATCATTGAATAATTTTGTGTTAGTTATTTAGAGGCTTATTTGACTAAAAATTATATATCATGAAGAATATATTTAGACATTTTGTGTTGCTATTTCTTTTTTATTTCACATTCCTTTATGTCAAAGCTGATCGGAAGTTTTCTTGTGATAGCGTGTATAGCAACACACAAAAATCAGAATACTTCTTCATGGTGAAAAGCTATGCTGATTATATGATAGAGTATGGTAGAGATCGTTATGGAAAGGAACATTCCCCACTTTTCGCAACTACCTTAAATAGAGAAACTGGTGATATTTATAAGCGAAATCCACCTAAAGCTCCAAAGGGTATTAGAAATAGGGATAGAAGCTATAGAGGTTCTAATGTAGCTAATCACAATGGACTATATAACATCTTATATCAATTAACAGAGCTAACAGGGAATAAGGCTTATGCTCATGAGGCAGATACCTCGATTATTTGGTTCTTTAAGAACTGTCAGATTAAATCGACTGGTTTAATGCCTTGGGGTGAGCATATGGGCTGGGATTTTTTTAGAGAAGGAATTATTATTAGAAAACTGCAATTTTGGATTCATGAGTTAAAAGGATTTGACCATTGGGATCTGGTTTGGAAACATGCACCCAAAGAGGCAAATCAATTTGCTATGGGGCTTTGGAATCATCAAATCCATTCTCACAAAGGGAAAAGAGCAGGGGACTTTTCAAGGCATGCTAATGCATTATTTCATTGGTCTTCCTGGGGAAAAGGATTTCCCAGTCATGGAGGAAAATACATCGCTATTTGGGCCAAGGCATGGCAGGAAACAGGGAACCCTGAATATTTAAACGCAATCCATACTGTTCTTGGATATTTCGAAAGAAATATTAGCCCTAAAAGTGGTGCCTTGCGTTATGCGACTAAATTTCCTAAGCACTACTCATTAGGACATAATATTGGCCTGGCCGAAAAGCTAGAAAATGTTATGGATATCGTCCCAGATTCGATTGCTCAAAGAATGGTATTACTTACCAAAAATACGGATTCACTATATTTGAGTTTCAAGCATGATCCATCTCCAAAAGGAATTGGTTTCATTAAATCTGCTCATGTTCATACGCTTGAACCAGGTGAATTTAGATCAGAACATAAAGGTGGAAAATTTACCACTTCAATGTGGAGTAGCGGATATGGATACGGGAATTCAACCAGCAGTGCAAGTAAATGTCTTAGTAGATATAAAAAGACAGGCTTAAAAAAATACAAGGACCTCTTTATAACGGCTGTTGAAGCATATTATAATGCAGAAGTTCCCGTAGTAAAAAAAATGTATCCAAACAATTATTCAGGGGTAATAGGATTAATGCTAAAGGCGTATAAATTAACAGGTGAAAAACGTTTTTTAGATAAAGCAATTGTTTATGCGGATCTGTCTATAGATGCTGTAATGGATAAGAGTTCACCACTACCAAAAGCATCAAACAAAAGTGAACATTATGAGGCTATTACAGGAGCTAATTCTTTAATGAGTAATTTGTTAAAGATTTGGATCGAGTTGAATAAAGAAAGCTTAAAATAATAACAAAAAATTCTCTATCATTTCCATTGACCTGGTTATGAAAGAGAATTTTTATTTGCTATTTCTTTAGGGGTAAAATGTTTAAATGTACTCCTGCTTTTTTAAGCAGGAAGTAGATGAAGCGAAATAATCCACTTAAGGCATAAATAACAATACTTAATAGAAAAACGATGGGTAATGAAAGCCAAAGTTCTGGCCATTTGGTATCGTAACTTACAATAGAGTAGATATTCATTCCAGTAGTTATAACAAAGCAAAACAGATATATAATCAATTCTCTTTTTAGGTTTTTGCCTTTTAGTACGATATCTTTCATAATTACATTCTTAAATTATCAGGAATTTCAATTACTTTATTTTCAAGCATTGCCTTATGGCCCATTATTGCACAAATGGAAGAGTTGTAACCATGTTTTAAATTCTCTTCATCTATTTTGTTTTCTCTAATATGGTTTGCAAATGAATGAAATTGTAGCTCAGTTGGTTCAGGTAATCCTTTTTGTGTTTGATGGTATTTGGTTGGCTTTACTTTATTTGCTGTTTCAGGAACCCAACTTGCTCCACCAATAGGTACAGTTTCAAAAATTCCTTTTTCGATATCGTTTACCAATTGCAATATACCAGGAGCTGCCGGTGGATGCTCGAGAAAATAGTTGCCTTTTTCCATTTCCAATGTTCCCTTATCACCCATTACTTGTACCTCCATTCCGTAATGTTTATTACTGATCAAAGAATCATACACCAAATGATTGCCATTAGGATATTTGTACACCAAATTAACGTTATCGAATAGTTCACGACCATCTTTCCAATAATTGATACTGCCAAAACCAGCCACAGAAATTGGTGCCGCACCATAAACCCAATTTGCTACTTGCAAGTGGTGTGAAGCCAATTCAGTCATAAGACCTAGTGAATATTCTTCATACAGGCGCCAATTAATTTTTCTTTCCAATTCAGGACTAGGAACTGGTTTTCTCCAATCTCTATTTCTGTGCCAGAAAGCTCTAATCTGGGTTAAACTTCCCAGTTGTTTATTCTGAATCATCTCAATGGCTTTATGATACATGGGATCAAAAAGTCTTTGATGACCAATTTGTAATATCTTATTATTTCTTAGGGCCGCACTTACCATTGCATTGCAATCTTCGGCAGTTTTTGCCATTGATTTTTCACAAAAAACATGAAGCCCTGAATTTAACGCATCAATTGTAATATGAGCATGTTCATGTAATGGTGTAGCAATAATTACCGCATCAAGATCTTTGTTTTCAAGAAGTTTTCTGTGATCAGTATATGCCTTTGCAGTGTTTCTTGTTAAGCTAATTGCTCGTTTATAATTTGTATCGTAATTGTCACAAACTGCAATTATTTTAATTCCCTGAATTTTTTGAATGTTCAGAAGTAGTACTTTACCTCTACTGCCTACTCCAATTATTCCAACATTTACAATATTGGAAGGAGATGACAGGTCGCTTGCGAAAGAAAATGTGGACATAAATGGAAGTGTGCTGGCTAAACCCAGTGCGCTTATGTTCCCAATAAATTTTCTTCTGCTTATTGGATTACTCATGTTATATATTTTAAATAGTTTGCTTTTTATATCAAAATTGTACTTTGTTGACTGCCTGGTAGTCAGTAAGGACCTCTCTTTCTTTTTGTAAAGAATGAGATATACATTTGATTCCTTTTAACTGTTGTACAATGGATGTTATTTCTTCATCAGATTTTGTGTATAGGGCAGTTGATAAAATCTCAGCCTCCAATGGTGATTCACAATGGACTGCAATCAACTTGTTTTTACTCAGTAGTTTATTACTCAAAGGATCGACTATGTGAGTATTGGAGGCTACACCTAAATTGTCATGGAAATGCCAATCGCCGGAAATGGAAATGGAACTATTGTATAGATTGAACTTATGAACGAATTTTTCTGTGTTTTTTTTACTTCGTAAACCTACTTTCCAGCAATTCCCTCCAGGTTGATTTCCCAATGCAAGAATTGAACTTTCACCAAAACTTACTAAAGCATTATCGACGTTTGCCTGTAGTAAAATCTTTTTGGCTCTTTCCAATGCATAACCTTTACCAATTCCACCAAGATCAATCTTTAAATGGTCTGATTTTAAGCATATGGTTGATGCTTTGGTGTCTAAAACAATAGATTCACAACCATTGTTCGAGCTGTTGGGTAAGCCATGTTTAAGTGCTGCCTTACATATATCAAAAGCACCACCAGTTAGTTGGTGGTGCTCTAAAGATTTAGCTATTAATGAACATGTTTCCTTGTCAATTTTTAATTCATGATGTACAGCATCCCTGTTTATTAAAGAGACATCACTATTGGGATTGAAAAAACTTAATTTATTTTCTATTCTAAGGATTTCAGCTTTTATTTCCTGACTTACATTTTCACAATAAAGCTTATTGATTTGAGGTATCACCAGGCTTAATCGAGTTCCCATGGCATAGAAAGTATCGCAAAAGACATCCATGTCAACTATAATTTTGGTTCCCAACCCTTTTCATATTCACGTCCCCACAATTTCATGGCATCACGATCAAAAATTCGACCAGAATGTGAATCAATGTCAAATCCTTTTCCAATTCGATATGCAATGTTAGCATAGTGGGTCATCGCCTGACTAATTGCACCTTGAGTAATCGGAGAGGTTAATTTATCTTTTCCTCGGGCAGCATCAAAAAAGTTTCTCACATGCAGGGTTGAGGTTTCACCACCTCCTCCAAGCGCCGTTCCAGATTCTTTGGTAGCAGATAATACTTCTTTGACCAATTTTCCTTTTCTGTCAAAGATGCGGTATAACTCTCTATCTACCCAGACAGTTCCTTCTGTACCGTATATAATGGTTCCTCTCCCAGCACCATAAGTGTTAAAAGCATTTCTACTCTTTCCATCCCATGTGATTACTTTCCCATTTTCAAATTTAAAAGTGGCCTCCATGGTATCATACATTTCCCATCCATCATTTTTATAATGGCGTTTATCAGCTTCAACGAATACTTGTTCCGGGTATTTCACATCAAGTGCCCACCTTGCAATATCCAGTTCATGAGTGGCATTGTTTCCCATTTCGGCCGTACCAAAATCCCAGCCATACCAGTGCCAATTATAATTCCAGGTATCATGAGTATATTCTTTACGTGGCGAAGGCCCTTGGAATAGATCCCAATCCAATCCCGTTGGAACGGCTGCCTTTTGAGGGGTTGGAACTTCCCCTCTCTTGTTAGAATAAAATGCCACCGCCTTGTACACATCACCTATAAGGCCATTATGAATTTGAGATATTATTTCTATGCTGTGCACTGCCGACCTTTGCTGATTACCCATTTGAATCGCCTTGTTGTATTTTTGCTGAGCTGCGATCAATAGTTCATTTTCAAACATATTATGGCTGCAAGGTTTCTCAATATAAACATGTTTACCTGCTTCCAATGCCATTAATGCACCTGGTGTGTGCCAGTGATCTGGGGTAGCAATAAAAAGGGCGTCTACATTTTTATCTGCAATTACTTTTCTAACGTCTTTTTCGAGTTTTGATTTATACCCGAACAAATCACTACACTTTTTACTCGCCTTTTCAAGTTGGTGGTCCATAACATCACATAAGTAAAGCAACTCAACATTACTTTCTTTGTGAGCAATTCCACCCAAAAATGCCTTATATCTTCGGCCTAGTCCGGCTATCGCTACTTGCATTCTGTCATTGGAACCTATTATTTTACCATAACTTTTTGCAGACATCCCCATACCTGCCATTGTTATCCCGGCAGTAGCTAATGTGGATGTTTTTATAAAATCTCTTCGTGATGATCTTTTCGTCATATCTAAAATATGTTTCAGAATTATTTTTAATAAATTCAAATAATTTTAAGAGCGTTTACCAAATGATACAATCATTGATAAAGCATGACCAAACATAGCAAACAGAAGAGAGTGGAATGGGTGGTATTGTATCTAAAATAGGTGTTTTTGTATCATCTTGTATAAAACAATAGAAGTGACATTAAACGAGATTATCTGTAAGTCTTCAGCCTAATTTGGACAGATTGGTATAAAAGTTAAGAGATGGATTTCTTAACTTTTTATCACCAATAATTGTCTGGAAGATGAAAAAGAAAAAACAGAGTACTGAGTCCAAAGTAAAAGAAATAAGGCGGCACACACGC